>CACJXB010000006.1:0-37037 GCA_902597265.1 uncultured Pelagibacteraceae bacterium
GTTGTAATTAAACCCCAGCCCTGAAAGGTTTTTTTCTTTTTATTAAATCTTCTAAATTGATAATAATTTTTAAAAATTTTATTTAGACTATTTTTGATCAAAAGATTAATTCTACTTAAAAAATTTTTTTTAACTTTTTTTTCTTTGACGTTTAAAATTCTTTCAATTTCAGACATTAATTAACTTTCTAGTTCTAATACTAATTCTGATAAACTAATATCTTCATCATATATCGCTTTTCCAATGATTATACCCTCAATATTTTTTAAAGTTTTGGCTTTTTTAATATCTTTAATAGAGGAAACGCCGCCAGATATAACTATAGGACAATTTGATATCTCAGCAACTTTTGATGTTTCTTCAAAATTTGGACTTTGCTTCATGCCATCTCTGTTTATATCTGTATAAATCAATCTACTAAAACCATAATCATTAACTTCTTTTAAATAATCTAAAGATAATTGGTTAGATTTTTCTTTCCACCCAGATACAGACAAATATCCATCTTTAGCATCTAAACCTAAGGCAATTTTGTTAGGAAATTTTTCACAAGCTTCTTTTAAAAAATTTTTATTTTTTATAGCAGCACTTCCTAAAATAACTTTCTCGGCACCAATATCGACATATTTTTGAATACTGTCTTTATTTCTTATACCACCACCAACTTCAACCCTAAGATCAAATTTACTAACTATATCCTGAATAATATCTAAATTTACTGTTTCACCAGTTAAAGCTCCATCTAAATCAACAATGTGTAAATTTTTAAATCCATGGTCTTTATATTTTTCTGCTTGTTCAACTGGAGTCGTTTCATATTCAGTTTTATTATCAAAATCTCCTTTAACTAATCTTACACATTTTTTATCTTTGATATCTATGGCTGGAAATATTTTCATTTATAAACTTATAAAATTATTAATTATTTTAAGTCCCATCTTATCACTCTTTTCAGGGTGGAATTGAGTTCCAAAGATATTTTCTTTTTCAACAGAACAAACAATATTAGAAGAATAATCAGTTGTTGCTGAAATTACATTTTTATCTTTTGGTATAAATTCATAACTATGGACAAAATACATGTGGGAATTATTTTTTATGTCTTTGAAAATTTTGCTATCCTTAACTATATCAATCTGATTCCAGCCAATATGAGGAAGTTTATATTTACCATTTTGATTATCTATTTTTGAAACTTTACCTGAAATCCACCCTAACCCTTTAGTTTCGGTTTCTTCGTAACCAATATCAGCAAACATTTGTAAGCCAACACAAATTCCAAGAAGAGGTTTTTTATTAGTTGTTGCAAATTCATTTAATGTATCTGTAAGCCCATTAATTTTATTTAAAGCATCTGCACAGCTTTTAAATGAGCCCTGCCCCGGTAAAACTACTTTATCGCTTGATTTAATCTTATTTAAATCTGAAGTGACTTCAATATTTACTTTATTTTGAGCAACTTCTTTAAAAGAATTTATCACCGAGCTTATATTGCCCGAATTATAATCAACAATTGTAACGTTCATTAGACTTATAAAGAACCTTTAGTTGAAGGAATTGATTTTTTATTCCTTGGGTCCATTTCCAATGCAGTTCTTAAAGATCTTGCTAGTCCTTTAAAACAAGACTCAATAATGTGGTGACTGTTATCACCGTAAATATTTTCAACATGTAAAGTAATTCCAGCTGCTTGTGAAAAGGCTTGAAACCACTCTTTAAACAATTCTGTATCCATCTCACCCAATTTTTCTACTTTAAGCTTAACTTTCCAAATCAAATATGGTCTATTAGATACGTCTATTGCAACTCTTGTTAATGTTTCATCCATTGGAATCATTGCGTGTGCATATCTCTTTATCCCAACAAATTTTTTAGATGCTTTTTTTAAAGCTTCACCAATTGCAATTCCAGTATCCTCAGTTGTATGATGTAAATCGATGTGAGTATCACCTTTAGCTTTTATATTCATATCAATTGATGAATGCTTAGATAATTGTTCAAGCATATGATTTAAAAAACCAATACCTGTGTCAATTTTATATTTACCTTTACCATCAATATTTAGATCAACACTGATACTTGTTTCTTTGGTCTTTCTACTAATTTTGCCTTTACGCTTCATAATTAAAAACAGGTATACATATATTATCCAATTATGGCAATAATACTAAACCTGCTCTTGAACTATAAAAAATAGTATCCATTTATAAGCTATGACAACGATTGTATTAGTTAGAAAAAATAATGAAGTGGTTGTAGCAGGTGATGGCCAGGTAAGCATGGGAAACACTGTTGTTAAAAGCACTGCATCTAAAGTAAGAAAAATTGAAAAAAGAGGTGTTGTTGCAGGATTTGCAGGATCAACAGCAGATGCTCTTACACTTTTTGAGAGATTAGAAGCAAAATTAGAAAAGCACGCAGGTAATTTATCTAGAGCTGCTGTTGAGCTAGCTAAAGATTGGAGAACAGATAAATATTTGAGAAGATTAGAGGCTTTGATGGCTGTAGGTGATAAAGAAAATAGTTACATAATTTCTGGAACTGGAGATGTTTTACAGCCGGAGGGTGATGTAATAGGAATTGGCTCAGGTGGTAATTACGCTTTAGCAGCAGGAAAGGTATTAATGGGAACTGATTTAAATGCTGAACAACTTGCTAAAAAAGCAATAGAAGTAGCTGCTGAAATATGTGTTTTTACAAATAACAATGTCAAAGTTGAGAAAGTATAATGGATAATTCAAACGTAACAAAATTACATCCAAAAGATAAGAATTCATCAAAAGAAACTTTTTTGGGAACATCTCTATCTCCGAGAGAAATTGTCTCTGAACTTGATAGATTTGTAGTTGGACAAAATAAGGCTAAACGAGCTGTTGCGGTTGCATTAAGAAATAGATGGAGAAGACAAGCACTTAAGGGTGAGATGAAAAATGAAGTTTTACCAAAAAACATTTTAATGATTGGACCAACAGGTGTTGGTAAAACAGAAATATCTAGAAGATTATCAAAACTGGCTGAAGCACCTTTTGTAAAAGTTGAAGCTACTAGATTTACTGAGGTAGGCTATGTGGGTAGAGATGTTGAACAAATTATAAGAGACCTGGTTGAAATTGCCATTTCAATGGAAAAAGTTAAAAAAAGAAAAGAGGTTAAAGCCAAAGCACAAAAATTAGCTGAGGATAAAGTTTTAGATGCATTAGTTGGCAAAAAAGCTAGTGCTGCGACACGTGAAAGTTTTAGACAAAGACTTAGAAATGGTGATTTGGATGATAATGAAATAGAAATCGCAGTGAGTGACTCTGGAAATAATTCTACATCTTTTGAAATTCCAGGAATGCCAGGTGCAAATGTTGGTATGATCAATATCGGAGAGATGCTTGGAAAATCTATGGGAACTAAAGAGAAGAAGAAAAAAATGACTGTAAAAGAGTCCCATGAAATATTAATTAATGATGAATCTGATAAATTGATAGAAAAAGATAAGATTATAAAAGCAGCCAAAATTTCAACTGAAAATAATGGGATAGTTTTTTTGGACGAAATTGACAAAATTTCAGGTAGAACTGACAGGGTTGGGGGTGATGTGTCAAGAGAAGGTGTGCAAAGAGATTTGCTGCCATTGATTGAAGGTACAACAGTAAATACAAAGTATGGTCCAATTAAAACAGATCATATTTTATTTATTGCATCTGGAGCATTTCAACTTGCAAAACCATCTGATTTATTGCCAGAACTACAAGGTAGATTACCCATAAGAGTAGAACTTGAAGCTTTGACAAGTGAAGATTTCAAAAGAATCCTAAAAGAGCCAGATTTCAGTTTAATTAAACAATATATAGCTCTTTTAAAAACTGAAAATGTTGATCTTGAATTTTCTGATGATGGTATTAATGCGATAGCAAATATAGCGTCTGAAGTTAACTCTACGGTAGAAAATATTGGCGCAAGAAGACTTCATACGATAATAGAAAAAATTTTAGACGAAATTAGTTTTACTGCCACTGACAGATCTGGTGAAAAAATTGTTATAAATAAGAAATATATAGATAAAAACTTAGATAATTTAGTTAAAGATACAGATCTATCAAAGTTTATTTTATAATTTTTTTGATTGGGTATAAAAAATCTCTCATTTTTTTTCCAATAAATTTTCTGATCAAAGTGATAAATGTAATCTTTTTTTCTGATTGATATTTTTCTCCCTCAACTAAATCAATCCTATCTTCCCAATATAATTGTAAAATCAAACTATCCTCAAAAAACCTTTGAAATTTATTGATTGATCCTACAGATAAAAATTTTTGTAACACATCTAGTTTTTTGGTATATTTGAGCTGGCTTTTTACATCATCAAATTCCAACCACCATTTATGGCCAATATCATCTTCATCACAACCAATCACTAAATTGTCTGCTAATTTTGTTGGAAGTTCGATATAACCCGCTTTAGCAATCCTCTCAACTTCTTGAGTAAATTCATTAATATTTGGTACATGTTCTAAGACATGACTTAAAATTACATAATCAAATTCTTTATCTTTAAATGGTAATTTCTTATCTACTTCTAAGAGTGTGAAATTTAAATTTTTTTCTGAAAACTGCTTTGTATAATCAACTATATCTGCAAAATGATTAGCTTCCTCCCAATAATTAACATGGGTGCAGCCTAAATCTAATATCTTTAAATGATTATTTTTTTTTAAATATTCTTTTTGAAATAATTTATGTGTTCTTTTTATTGTCATTTTTTTTTGCGTAAATATACATAAAAAGCACCTTCTCCTCCATCCTCAATTCTAGCTGGGGTAATTTCTTTAATCAAATGATTTAGTGATAAATTATTTCTTAAAAAATCAGGCACAGAATATCTTAAGATTCCCAGTTTCTGTGAAATGTAAGGATCCTTATCATTTTGCGAATGAATTCCTTTACCTGTAACTATTATTATTTTTTCGACATCATAATCAAAGGACTCCTCTATGAATTGCTTTACCTTAATATTTGCATCATCCAGTGAATATCCATGCAAGTCTAATGATCTTATTTTAATATTTTTCTGTTTAGAAAATTTTTTATCTTTATCCTCAAGTTTTTGGTTTTCAGATAAAAAGTTTTCCCAATCCTTTTTGTCTTTATCTGAAATTTTTTTACTCAATTATGTAAGTGTATCTACTAATTGCCAATTTGGATTATTTGATCTTATGTCTCTTGAAAATACCCAGGTATCATAAATTTTTTTTATCTTATCTGGATTTCCTGAAACAATCTTTTTATCTTTATCTCTAATACAAGTTATTATTTCGCCAACAAAATCAACTGTCACTTGGAGAACTTTATCAATTTTTTTGTGATCTTTTATTTTTGCAGAATTTATACCAATAAATGTAATTTCAGCAAAATGTCCTCGCTTATCTCTCTCCTTCAAAGCTTGATCAAATTGATTGTATATTTTTTCACTTAGTAAAGATTTACTTTTTATTATTTTGTTATCATTATCACTAAAATCTGTAATGATAGTTTCATAAGCAATTTTGGCTCCACTTAAAAATTCACTTTGAGCTTTCTCATCAAACTCATTATTTTTGTTTGTTTTAGTCTCTAGATTTACATTTTTCAAAACTTCCTGAAACTGGGCTGGGGTTTTCCCATCAAAGCCAGTCCGTTTACCTAATATTCCTCTTAATCTCAAAAATATAAAACCAGCAATCATTGCTAGTAAAATTATATCAATGTATTCAAAACTATAATGCATAACAATATAGTAATTACTATGTTGAATAATTTCAACCAACAATTACATTAAAGACAAATGAACACACTTTTATTCACACTAATTGCCGTACCTATTACAGAGATTTATCTGTTTATTATAATAGGATCAAAGATTGGAGCCTTAAGCACAATTTTATTAATATTTGTTACTGCTATAGTGGGTATTTTTTATGCAAGATATGAAGGTCTAAATACAATAAGATCTGGATTTAATCAGTTGATAAAAAATGAAGTACCTGCATATGAAATGATTTCGGGTGCTGCAATAGCTTTTGCTGCGTTGTTGCTTATCATACCGGGTTTTGCAACTGATTTTTTAGGATTTCTAATTTTAATACCATTCACCAGAAAATTTATTTTTAAAAAGTTAGAAAGTAAAATTCGTAAAAAGAAGGATAATAAAAATGATTTTATAGAAGGTGAGTATCAGGATATAGAGGATGATGATGACAGAAAAATATAAAATTTTAGCAAAATATATAAAAGATTTATCTAGCGAGACCCCTGATGTGGAAACTTATTTATTTGTGAAAGAAAATATTTCAAAATATAAACTTAAAATAGATATAAAAACTAAAGCTCTTAAAAATAAATTATTAGAAATTAATATTACTTTTACTTATGAAGATAATGAACTAAATGAAAAAAAATCATTCTATGAAATGACTTATGCAGTTATCGTTAAAATAAATGATGAAATCAGAGAAAAAAAAGATTTAGAAAAGATAATTTTATGTGATATACCAAACTCAATTTATCCAGAACTTGAAAAATCATTATTAAATTTAATTCATAATTCTGGACATCCAAATTTAAAATTTGAAAAAAAGGTTGATTTTAACAAACTTTTTAATGAAAAGTTTAATTAAAAAAATTTCTTTTTATCTTATTTTTTAAAAATTCATTATGTAATTTAATCTCTTCTGTTGAAGGATGGATTATCTTCTTATAATAAGTTTTTTGAATATTATCTTCATTATTTTTTTTTTCATTATTAACTTTAAAATCTAGTGTTGGCTCTTTTTGATCAACCAAATTTATGTAAACTTTTGTTAAAAGATCACAATCCATCAAAGCAGAGTGTTGTTTCCTTTTTGAGTTATCTATTCTGTATTTTTTACACAAAGCATCTAAGCTTATTGAAGAACCAGGGAATTTATTTTTTGCTAATTCAAGAGTATCAATAATTTCATTTTTTATTTTTTCTTTTCCTAATATTTCTAACTCATTATTCAGATGAGATAGATCAAAATCGGCATTATGAATTATGAGCTTTTTGTCCTTTATAAAATTTAGAAAATCGTCAACTATGTCATTAAATTTTTTTTGTTTAGATAAGAACTCATCTGAGTATCCATGAACTTCAAAAGCTTTTTGTGAAACTTTTCTTTCTGGATTTAAATAACAATGAAATTTTTTTGATGTTGGAATAAAATTTTCTAACTCTACACAACCAATTTCAACAATTCTATGGCCCTCTTTTACTGAAAGACCTGTTGTTTCAGTATCTAATATTACTTCTTTCATATAAAATTTTGTCTAAAATATTTTTAACATATTTATTTGCTGTTCTCATTTTAAAATCATTTTTAATTACAAAATCTGATTTTTTTATCTTTTTTTCTATCGGAAGCTGTATTCTTTTAAATTGATTTATTAAATTCACATTATAATTCTCCCGTTTTATTAATCTTTTTTTAATTTCACTAGCATTTGCTTGAACAAAAATAATTAAATCTTTTTTGTTGTTTAGTTTGTTCTCTAAATATAACGGTATATCCAAAATGATTATCTTCTTATTTCTATTTTTTTTTTCAAAGCTAAATAATTTTTTTTTAATTATTGGATGAATAATATTTGTTATCAATTTTAGATTTTTTTTATTATCTAAAATTGCATTAATTAACTCTCGTTTTTTAACTGGAAATTTTGAAAAAAAATTTGGTAATTTTTTTTTTAATTTAAGAAAAATTTTTTTTTCTTTTTTATAAATCTTACCAACCTCCAAGTCAGCGTTAAAAACAGGAAATTTAAATAATTTTGCAATATAAGACTTTCCAGAACCAATAGATCCTACTAGAGCTATTCTAATCATTTTCAAAAAAATTTAATATATTTTTATCGATTTTTGGAACAATATCATGCCAAATTTGAAAGGCTTTTTGAGCTTGATATAAAAACATAGATTTACCGTTTAAAGTATTGTGACCTAAATTTTTTGCTGACTCTAAAAATTTTGTTTGGGGTGGATTATATATTACATCATAAAATAATTTTTTAGGTTTAATACCTTTTAGATCTATATTTAAATCATCATTTTTATTTAAACCAACGCTAGTAGCGTTAATTAATATGTCGCTTTCAATCAATTTACCCCATTCTATTTCTTGAATAAAAGAAAAATTATTTTTAATTTTTTTAATATTACTTTGTGTTCGGTTTGAGATAAAAATATTCTTTATTCCTAGTTTCATTAGGCCTTCTATTATCGAGGGCACGACACCACCTGCTCCTAATATTAGAGCTGTTTTGCCTCTAAATTCTGAACTTAAATCTTTTAAGGATAACTCAAATCCAAAAACATCTGTATTATCACCAAATATTTTATTATCTTTTTTATAAACTGTATTAACTGAATTTGTTTTTTCAGCTATAGGCGAAAGTTTCTCGATATATGGAATAACAGCTTGTTTAAATGGAACTGTCACATTCATTGCAAATAAATCATCATTTTTAAATTCTTCAAATATCTCTTTCAATTTTTGGTTATCATTTAATAATTTTTTTTCATAAATCCCATCAATATTATTTTTTTTAAGCCAATAGTTATGAATTTTTGGCGATAAAGAATGTTCTACTGGATTTCCTATAATTAAGTGCCTTTTCATTTTTTAGTCAATTAAATTTTTTAAATATTCTTTTATTCTTTTTATTGGTAATCCCATTATTGTATCTTTATCTCCTTCAATTTTTAAAAACAAAGATTTTCCCAATCCTTCAATTTGATAAACATTATAAGCATAAAGATTTTCATCACTAATTTTATTAAGATAATCTTTTAAATCCTTTTCAGAAAAGTTTTTCATTACTAGTTTAGCTTTTTCAGTATAATTCCAAATCATATTTCCATTTCTCGATATACAAACAGAACTTATTAAATAATGTGTTTTATTATTAAGTTTCTTCAAAATTTCTAATGCCTCTTCTCTGCTCCTTGGTTTTGAAATAATTTTACCTTCCAAATCTATAACACTGTCTGCACCTATTACAATTGCGTTTGGCTTTTTGTTGCTTATTTTATTAGCTTTTAATTCTGATAAATTTTTAGAAATATCTTCTGGACTGGCCTTTTCTCTTATAAGACTTTCTTTAAATATGTCTTCATCAATATTTGACGGTATAACTTCGCAATTAATATTATTATTATTTAAAATTTCTTTTCTGACTTTGCTTTTTGAAGCAAGTATTACATCAAACATTTTGCTTATAAATTTCGTAAATCTTGATTACTGACGCTGCTGTTTCTTCCACTGATTTTCTTGTAACATCAATTGTTGGCCATTTATATTTTCTAAAAGTATTTTTGGCTTCTTCTACTTCTTTTTTAATATTCTCTATATCTGTATAAAATTTATTTTCTGTTTCTTTAAGTGAACTCATTCTGTTTTTTCTTAAATCTGCTAGTCTTTCAGGTTCTGTATTTAAGCCAACAACACATGTAGCATTTGGATTTTTAATTAAACTTTTTGGCAATGAATTTTTGTTTACTAATGGAATGTTAGATGTTTTAAATCCTTTATTGGCAAGATAAATTGATGTTGGTGTTTTGCTGGTTCTGCTTACACCTAATAAAATAATATCAGACTTATTAATTTCATTAATTAAATTTCCATCATCATGATTCATTGTAAATTGTATCGCTTCTATTCTTTTATAGTATTCATCATTAAGTACATGTTGGCCGCTAGGGACGTGGGATGCCTTTTGATTAAGTAATTTAGAAAAACTTAAAATTAAATTTCCTAAAATGCCAAAGCATGGTATTTTTTTATCACTACTTACATTTGCTAAATATTTAGCTAAATTATTATCTACAATTGTATAAAGGATAATTGAATTCGGATCTGTAATTACTTCAGATATGATTTTATCTATCTGATTTTCAGTTCTAGTAAAAGAATAAGATAAAACTTTGTACTCAATATTTTTAAATTGAGCTTTTATTGCAAAGAAAATACGTTCTAATGTCTCACCTGTTGAGTCAGATATTAAATATATTTTATAAGTATTATTCATGTATAAATTGTTAATATTATTGTATTAATTAATCTATTTTAGTTATTTTTAATAATAATAAAATTTTACTGTAAAAACTGGATTTTATTAACAATTTTAGACAAATGTATAACGTTATTCATAATTTGAGTTAAAATTAAATAAGCTTCAATTTATTACATATATTAAATTAATATAATTTATTAAATGTTGATAAATAGTTAATAAAATGTTGAACAAATTTAATTACCATAATTCACAGTCTATATTACTACTAATAACAACTATATTTAATTATTTATATGACACCGATAAATGAAGTAATAATTAACAAGAAAACAAATATTAATCCTGTATGGATCATGAGACAAGCAGGAAGGTATTTACCTGAATTCAGAGAGATCCGAAAAAAAAATAGTGATTTTATCAAACTGTGTTTAAATGAAAATTTAGCATCTGAAATAACCTTACAACCTCTTAAGAGATTTGATTTGGATGCAGCTATAATATTTTCTGATATTCTTATGTTACCTTATGGGTTAAATCAAAAAGTAGATTTTAAAAAAAATTTTGGGCCAATTTTAGGAGATTTTAAACTTGATGAGGCATCAAGATTGGATGAAATTGACTTTGTTGAAAAAATATATCCTATTTATAAAGCTATAAAATCTGTTAGCAACAATAGTCTTACTAATAACAAAAGTACAATAGGATTTGTCGGCGCGCCATGGACTTTGTTAGTTTATATAATAAATAAAAAATCTCCAAAATTGAATTTAAAAGAAGATTTTTTTAAAGATAGTTTTCTCATTAATAGAATTTTATCTTTATTAGATAAGTTTTTAAAAATTCATATTAAGAATCAAATTGATAATGGGGCTGAAGTGATTCAAATTTTTGATAGTTGGGCTGGGTTATTAGATGAAAAAGATCTTCCAAATTACGTTTATATACCGACTTTAGAGTTAGTTAATTATACAAAATCTTTAAATGTACCAGTTATATGTTTTCCAAGAAATATAAAAAATTACAAAAATTTTTGTGAAATAGTTAACCCCGATGTAATTTGCATTGATTATGAAATAAACCCCAAACAAATAATAAAAGAAGTTAAAATTCCGATACAAGGTGGGTTAGATCCAAAAACTTTATTAACAGATAAAGAAAATTTAAAAAAAGAAGCAACAAAATATTTAGATATTTTTAAAAATCATCCATATATTTTTAATTTAGGACATGGTGTTTTACCAGAGACAGATCCAAGCATGATGGATTATTTAATCAAATTAGTAAAAGACTATTAATGAAAAAAGCAGTTATTTTATTTAACCTAGGAGGACCAGATAAATTGGAGAATGTTGAGCCATTCCTTTTTAATCTTTTTAATGATCCAGCCATATTAAATCTTCCAAGCCTTATAAGGTATCCACTTGCAAAATTAATTTCTAACAGAAGAGCACCGATAGCAAAAAAAATCTATGAGGAACTTGGTGGTTCTTCTCCAATATTAGAGCTAACCAATGATCAAGCACGTGCTTTAGAAACTAATCTCAATAATGACAACAACCATCAATATAAATGTTTTGTTGTGATGAG
This sequence comes from uncultured Pelagibacteraceae bacterium, assembly GCA_902597265.1. GTDB lineage: Bacteria > Pseudomonadota > Alphaproteobacteria > Pelagibacterales > Pelagibacteraceae > Pelagibacter. Next base: position 11,644 of record CACJXB010000006.1, read on the forward strand.
ATGTTGGCATCCTAGGGCCGAAAATGTAATTAAAGATGTTTTTAATTATAAACCAGACGAGGTTATTCTTTTGCCTTTATACCCACAATATTCAGCAGCAACTTCTGGTTCATCTATAAAAGAATGGTACGAAGTTTGTGAAAAAAAAAAATTTCACGTAAAAACATCCACTATTTGTTGTTATCCAACTGACAATTTTTTCATTAAAAGTCACGCAGAAGAAATAATGAAAAAAATAGAGGGTTTGACGAATTTTAAATTAATTTTTTCAGCTCATGGTTTACCAGAAAAAAATATTAAAAAAGGCGATCCTTATCAGTGGCAAGTTGAGCAAACAGTAAAAAGTGTTATTAAAAGTTTAAATATTAACAATCTTGACTGGATATTAAGTTATCAAAGTAGAGTTGGACCTTTGAAATGGATAGGACCATCTACTGAAAATGTAATTATTAAAAATTCAAAATTAGGAAAAAAAATTGTTTTAGTACCTATCGCATTTGTTTCAGAACACTCAGAAACTCTAGTTGAACTTGATATAGAATATAAAGAATTAGCTGATAAAAACGGGTGTAATAATTATATTAGAATACCTGCACTTGGAACTAATGTGAATTTTATTGAATCCTTAACCTCTTTAATTTTAAATAAAGAGAAAAATAGACTTTCTAAAGATTTATGTCCTCCAAAAACACAGTGTCCCAATCAATTTATAAAATGTCCTTGTCTGTAAAATGAATACATATTTATTATACAAAAGCCTACATTTAATTGCCGTCATTTCTTGGATGGCTGGTCTTTTATATTTACCAAGAATATTTGTTTATCATTCTGAAAATGATAATGAAACTATTACTAGTGTTTTTAAAACTATGGAAAAAAAATTGTTTTATTACATAATGACACCAGCAATGATTTTGAGCTGGTTTTTTGGTTTGATTCTTATTCATGAAATTGGTTTTAATCAGCTTGCTAATTTATGGCTTCAATTAAAATTGTTACTTGTGACTTTATTAACTATTTATCATTTTTATTTGGGCTCTTTGCTTGCAAAATTTAAATCCGATTTAAATGAAAAGACCTCAAAATTTTATCGTTACATAAATGAAATACCCACATTATTGTTAATTTTGATTGTTTTTATTGTAATTTTCAAGCCAATCTAGGGTTGAATTATAATAAATAGTATATATATTTAAGATGTTATTAAGTCCTTAATAATTCTTATTCATGAACATACAAGAACTAAAACTAAAATCATCCGAGCAACTTATTACGCAAGCTGAAGAATTAGGAATTGAAAACGCTAGTACTTTAAGAAAACAAGAAATCCTTTTCGCAATTTTGAAAAAAGTAGCTGAAAAAGAGGAAATTACAGGCGCTGGTGTTTTACAACTACTTCAAGATGGCTTTGGCTTTTTAAGAGCAATGGAGTCTAATTATTTACCTGGACCTGATGATATTTACGTAAGTCCAAGTCAGATCAGAAAGTTTGGATTGAGAACAGGAGATACAGTTGAAGGACCAGTAAGAGCACCAAAAGAAGGAGAAAGGTATTTTGCTTTACTTCAAGTAAGCAAAATAAATTTTGAAGAACCTGAAAAATCAAGACATAAAATTGCTTTTGATAACTTAACTCCTCTTTACCCAGATAAACAGCTGGTAATGGAAGTAGAAACAACTAAGGTAGATAAAAAACAAGATTTAACTCCAAGATTAATTGACTTAGTAAGCCCAATTGGTAAAGGTCAAAGATCAATTATAATTTCACCGCCTAAAGCCGGTAAAACAATGATACTTCAAAGTATAGCTAACTCAATTGCCAAAAATTATCCAGAATGCTATTTGATAGTTTTACTTATAGATGAACGACCAGAAGAGGTAACGGACATGCAACGAACAGTAAAAGGTGAAGTAATAAGTTCTACTTTTGACGAACCAGCTCAACGTCACGTAGCAGTTGCCGAAATGGTTATAGAAAAGGCAAAAAGGCTAACAGAACACAAGAAAGATGTAGTAATACTTTTAGATTCAATTACAAGATTAGGAAGAGCTTATAATGCAGTCATACCAAGTTCGGGAAAAGTGTTAACAGGTGGTGTGGATGCAAATGCACTTCAAAGACCTAAAAGATTTTTTGGAGCAGCGAGGAATATAGAGGAAGGTGGTTCTTTAACAATAATATCAACTGCATTAATTGATACTGGCAGTAGAATGGATGAAGTAATCTTTGAAGAATTTAAAGGAACTGGTAACAGCGAAACAGTTTTAGATAGAAAAATTGCCGATAAACGAATTTACCCAGCAATTGATATAACAAAATCTGGCACAAGAAGAGAAGAACTTTTATTTGATAAAAGCGATTTACAAAAAATGAATGTTATTAGAAGAATTATTGCCCCAATGGGCACTATGGATGCAATAGAATTTATTAATTCTAAATTAAAAGATACAAAAAATAATTCAGAATTTTTCAATTCAATGAATAAACCTGCTTAATTTTGTTCGATTATATTTTTTAGTTTATCTAATCCAAATTCAAAATTTTTCCATTTTTCGATAGAGGATTTATAGATTGGTGATCTTACTTGTGCTAAACTAGCAGTAGCAACCGCTTTTTTATTTTGATGAGGATTTAAACAATTTTCATCCCAATCTAATTCACAAAATTCTAACAATTTTTTTACTTCTTGTTCTTTATTATTAATTAGATTTTCATATGATAATTGGTAAATTTGGTCTTTGAATTTGTTATCCCAAAATAACATCAAATCTTTATATAAATTGAAAAATTGTCCTATTTTTTCGAGATTGTAACAAAAACCTAGTGATCCTGCTGAAAATGAGTTTTTATAATTTGAAAAACAAATATCCATTGGATTTCTATTACAATGAATTATTTTTGAATTTGGAAATATCATTTTGATAAAACCGATCCATCTAAAATTTAAAGGAGCTTTGTCTGTTATAATTTTTTTTTTTGATCCATGTAATTTTAATTTTTCAGAGTATTCAATTTGCATTTTTTCTAAATCTTCGAAATTAACTTGTTTAATATCCTTAAATATTTCCCAAAGACGAAAATTTTTATTTTCTCTATTTTTTGAAAAATTTTCAATAGACTCTGTCATATAATTAAGTTCACCTGCTCCATGAACATCGCTATGTGCGGATATTATTTGCTCAACAAGAGTTGTTCCAGATCTTGGCATACCAAGTATAAAAATAATTTTTTCCTCTAAAGGCTTGATATTCTCCATTTTTATGGTCTCAAAAATTCTTTTTATTTCTATAAAAAGTTTTCTATCATCTTCAACATTGTACTGTATTTGCTTATCCGTTATTAAGTTACCAAGGCTTAAATATTTAAATGCCCCATGAAATTCTTCGAAATCCTCACAAGCTTTTCCCAGACCAAAATACAATGATTTAAGATCGTTTTGATCCTTTATAATATCTATCTTATTTTTCATTGATAAAAAGTGAGGATCATTAGCATTTTCATATTTGTGAATTGTGCTAATAGCCTTATCTGCAGAGGTATTTTGTGGATTTAATTTATTGATAATTCTGTAGTTTTCTAAAGCAGCATCAAATCTTCCCATTTGTTGATTGAGGTTACCTAAAGCCATATTTATAGTTTCATCTGAAGTAGATTGTTTACTAAGTTTTAATGCTTTAACATAATTTTCTCTAGCTTGTTCTGTTTTGCCTTCTTTAAGATTTAAATTTCCTAAATTAAGCAATGCATCTACAAAATTTGCATTAATTGATATGGCTTTCTCTAAATATTCTCTTGAAATTTTATTCTTATTTATATTTGAATTAATTAAACCGAGGTTATTTAAAACGAAAATATCATTGGGCCTTAATTCAAGTCCTTCTTTTAATATTCGGAGTGCTTCGTCATTTTCACCTAAAGACGATAATGAAAGTGCGGTCACATTGTAAAACATTAATTGGTTTGGAAATTTTTTTATTAAAATTTTCCCTTTTTGAACTGCTTCATTAAATTTTTTTGAATTATAAAGATTAACTAAAATTGAAGCTTGATTTTCTAAATACTTTGTATCCATTTATTTTTAAGTAAAGAATTGACTAAATTATCATTTAAATTTTAATTATATCTAATAAAAAAATTCAAGATATAATAAATTAATGACTATATATGCTCTCTCTAGCGGTTCTGGTGTATCTGGTATAGCTGTAATTCGGATTTCAGGAAAAAATACTTCAGGCCTGCTTAAATTGATAACAAAAGATGACATTCCAAAGCCAAGAGTCGCTACCCTTAGAAAATTAAGCAATATCAAGACATCTGAATTGATTGATGAGGGTATTATATTATGGTTTCCTGGGCCTGAGAGCTACACAGGAGAAGATATGGCAGAAATTCATGTTCATGGTGGTAAGGCAGTCATTCAATCGATGTTAGATACCCTTTCTACGTCTAAGGATTGTAGACTAGCAGAGCCAGGTGAATTTACTAGACTTGCTTTTCAAAATGGAAAAATAGATTTGTTAAAAGCCGAGAGTATTTCTGATCTAATATCAGCTGAAACCGAAATCCAAAGATTACAAGCATTAAGAGTAATGCAGGGATCGTTTTCAAAAACATTTAATATTTTGAGAGAAGAATTATTAAAAATTTTATCATTTGTTGAAGCAAAAATTGATTTTCCTGATGAAGATCTTCCAGAGAGAGAGTTAAGTGAAATTAAAAAAGTTTCAGGTAGTGTTTTATTAAAAATTGAAAAGATTTTAAATGATCAAAAGGTTGGTGAAATAATTCGTGAAGGGTTCAAAATTGCAATTATAGGTCCAACAAATGCTGGAAAATCTAGTTTGTTAAATTACTTATCTAAAAGAGAAGCTGCTATTGTTTCAGAAACAGCAGGAACAACAAGAGATGTTATTGAAGTTCATTTGAATTTAGATGGCTATCCAGTTATAATTTCGGATACAGCAGGGATAAGAGTTTCAAAAGATGATATTGAAAAACAGGGCATAAAATTAGCATTAGAAAAGGTGGAAAATGCTGATTTAAAATTAGTCGTTTTAGACGCAAAAAAGCCTGATTTAAGCGGTTTTTTTAAGGATTTACTAAAAAAAGATGGGATCCTTGTAATTAACAAGTCAGATTTAATAGATAATAAATTAGATAATAGTTTTAAAAATATAAGTCATGTTTTGATTTCTCTGAAAGAAAATCGAAACTTAGATTTACTTATATCAAATATTAAAAAACACCTAAAAAATAAGTTTACTGATCAGGATGATGTTTTAATAACGAGGGAAAGACATAGACAAAATTTAATTCAATGTGCAAAACATTTAAGAGATTTTGAAAAGAAAAACGAAGTACAAGATTTTGATAAAGCCGCGGAAGATCTTCGCTTAGCTACCAAACATTTGGGCATGATAGTCGGTAAAGTTGATGTAGAAGAGATTTTAGGTAGTATTTTCAATGATTTTTGTATAGGTAAATAATAAAATTTACTAATTTTTACTGAATAATTTCCAATTTTTGTGGGAAATTTAAACACTGTAAATAGAGCAACTCAAATCTTGTAAATATTATAATCGAATATAGATTTAACTAATGAAAAAAGATTTATCATTTGATGTAGTTGTGATTGGTGGTGGTCACGCAGGATGCGAAGCTGCGGCAGCATCCGCAAGACTAGGTGTAAATACAGCATTGTTTACCCACAACAGCAAAACTATTGGTGAAATGTCTTGTAACCCAGCCATTGGAGGCTTGGGAAAAGGCCATCTTGTCAGAGAAATAGATGCTTTAGACGGAGTAATGGGTGAAATTGCTGATAAGTCTGGTATTCAATTTAAGTTATTAAATAGAAGTAGAGGACCAGCTGTGAGGGGACCAAGAACTCAATCTGATAGATCACTTTATAGAAAATATATGCAAGAAAAACTTGTAAACTACTGTAATTTAAGCATTTTTTCGGATCCTGTAATTGAGTTCATTTTTCAAGAAAATCAAATAAACGGTTTTATTACTTTAAAAGGCAATAAAGTAAAATGTAATAAATTAATTTTAACAACGGGTACTTTTTTGAATGGTTTAATTCACATTGGTGATCAAAGAACTCCAGCTGGCCGATATAACGAAAAACCAAGCACGGGATTAAGTGAACAGTTAAAAAAATATAGATTTAAGATGGGAAGATTAAAAACAGGAACACCTCCTAGATTAGATTCCAGATCCATAAATTTTAAAAATTTAGAAAAACAATCTGCAGATGACGACCCATATTTTTTTTCTTTTTTAACAAAGAAAAATATTAATAGGCAGGTCACTTGTTCAATGACTTATACAAATAAAAAGGTTCATGAAATCATTGAAAAGAATTTATCTAAAAGCGCAATGTACTCAGGTAATATTCAGGGGGTTGGTCCTAGGTATTGTCCATCGATTGAAGATAAAATAGTAAAATTTGCTGATAAGACTAGGCACCAGATATTTTTAGAGCCTGAAGGGCTTAATGATCATACAATTTACCCAAATGGTATATCTACTTCTCTACCTGAGGTAGTACAATACGAAATACTCAATAATATCAACGGTTTAGAAAATGTAAAAGTCTTAAGACCCGGATATGCAATAGAATATGACTATATAGACCCAAGAGAACTCTTACTAACCCTAGAAACAAAAAAAATCAAAAATTTATATTTGGCTGGTCAGATTAATGGAACTACAGGATATGAGGAAGCTGCTGCTCAAGGTTTAATTGCAGGAATTAATGCTGCTTTAGCTATGAAAAAAATGGAACCTTTCATCCTTGATAGATCAGATGCATATATTGGAGTGATGATCGATGATTTGGTTACAAAGGGAGTCGCGGAGCCTTATAGGATGTTTACATCTAGAGCTGAATATAGACTCAGTTTGAGATCTGATAATGCGGATCTAAGGCTTACTCACAAAGGAATAAAGATCGGTCTTATTTCAAATCAGAGAAAAGAGTTATTTGAGGATAAATTTCAAAAATTGAGTAAAATCTCGTTGCAAATGGCAAATTCTCACATTTCACCATCTAAAGCAGAAACATACGGAGTAAAAGTTGCAAAGGATGGTATTTTTAGGTCAGCTGAGGAAGTTTTAACACAAAAAGATGTTAATATGAGAAAAATTAGAGAAATATGGCCAGAAATTCCATGTTTTGGAAGTGAAATTGATGAACAAATTGAAATTAATTCACATTATAGAGGATATTTAAAAAAACAAAGAGCTGATATTTTAGCATTTAAGAGGGATGAAAACCTGCCGATACCAGATGACATCAATTATGATCAATTTTCAGGATTATCTAACGAGGTTAAAGCTAAATTTAAGGAAATAAGGCCAAAAACAATGGGTCAAGCATTAAGAATTGATGGAATTACGCCTGCTGCTGTATATATTTTGTTGTCACACGTTAAAAGAAAGTCTATTAAGCATATAGCTTAATGGATAATGTAATTTTAAATTATTACTCAAAAATCAATGGATTGAATGTTTCACGTGAAACTTGTAATGAGCTGGAAAGCTTAATCTCAATGATTTTAGAAAAAAACAAGAAAATTAACATAATAAGCAGAAAAACATGTGAAAAAAATCTAGTAAGAGAGCGTCATATAATTGATTCTGCACAAATCTTTGATTTTGTTGATTTAAATAGCAATACAACTACAGATTTAGGAACTGGGGGTGGAATGCCAGGGTTAATAGTAGCTGTTATTATGAAAAAATTAAAAAATAGCATGAAAATTAATCTTTATGAAAAAAGCTATCACAAATGCGTTTTTCTTAAAGAAGTCTCGAAAAAATTAAAACTTAATACAGAAGTAATTCAAAAAGATATTTTTAAATTAAATAATATTGAAACAGGAACAGTAATGTCAAGAGCGTTTAAACCAATGCCAATTATTTTAAACTTAGTGAGTCAAAATTTTAAAAAATATAAAAATGTAATTCTTTTCATGGGTGATAAAGGAAGAAAAATTTTAAATGATGCACTTCAAGAGTGGGAATTAGATTATGAAGAAAAAAAAAGTTTAACAAATAACGACTCGTTTATATTAAATATTAAAAATATAAAAAAAAAAAATTGATGAAAATTATTTCAATTATAAATCAAAAAGGTGGAGTTGGTAAAACAACAACAGTTATCAATTTAGCTTCTGCATTATCACAACAAGGTAAAAAAATTTTAGTTATAGATTTAGATCCACAAGGAAATGCCACTACTGGTTTAGGATTGTCTAATACCGAGCAATCAGATCAAACTATTTATGGAATTCTAAATGGGGCAATGTCGATTTCAAACGTAATTAAAAAAACAAAATTTGAAAATTTGGATTTAATTACATCAAATGTCGATCTGTCTGGACTAGAAGTCGAAACCGCAGGAGACAACGATAGAGCTTTTATTTTAAAGGCTAAATTAACCGCATATTTAAACGATTCTAGAGGAATATATGATTATATCTTAATTGACTGTCCGCCTTCCTTAAGTTTACTGACTGTAATGGCGTTAGTATCTTCAAATTCTTTATTAGTACCTCTACAAACAGAATTTTTTGCTCTAGAGGGCTTAACTCAATTGATGAAAACTATTGAAAGAATAAAAGTTAACTTAAATCCTGAATTAGAAATTCAAGGAATACTTTTAACAATGTATGATCGAAGAAATAAGCTATCATCCCAAGTAGAGCAAGAAGCTAGAGGTTATTTTAAAGATAAAGTGTATCAAACTGTAATACCAAGAAATGTACGATTATCTGAAGCCCCATCCCATGGTGTACCAGTTCTAATATATGATAAAAATTGTCCTGGAAGTAAATCTTATTATAGTTTTACAGATGAATTTATTTCTCAAGAAAATAAAATTGGAAGTGCTGCGTAATGAACAAAATTAAAAAAGGCTTGGGAAGAGGACTATCTTCTTTGATTGGCGAAACAAAAGTAGAAACTAAAACAAATAAATTGCCATTAAGCGAAATTCAACCAAATAAATTTCAACCCAGAAAAAATTTTGACGAGGAAAGTTTAAATGATTTAACAAATTCGATTCGAGAGAGAGGAGTAATTCAGCCTATAATTGTTAGAAAATCAAATGAGAAATATGAAATAATTGCTGGTGAGAGAAGATGGTTATCAGCAAGAAAAGCAGGACTCCATGAAATTCCAGTGGTTGTAACAGATGCAGATGACTTAAAATCTTTGGAGTTTGCTATTGTTGAAAATGTTCAAAGACATGACCTGAATCCTCTAGAAGAAGCGTTAGGCTACAAAAGATTGATTGATGAGTTTTCTTATGATCAAGAAAAGGTATCAAAATTTATTGGTAAAAGCCGAAGCTATATCACTAATACATTGCGTTTGTTAAATTTACCATCAGATGTTCTAAAGTTTGTTGAGGAAAAAAAAATAACAGCTGGACATGCTAAAATTTTGGTCGGTTTAGATAATGCATCATTTATAGCTAGTAAAATTATTGAAAAAAAATTATCTGTTCGTCAAACAGAAAATTTTGTTAAAATTTTCAAAAAAAAGTCTTATAAAAAAGCTTTACCTAAAGACCCTAATATTAAGCATTTGGAAGAGTCTTTAATAGATAAAATTGGTCTTAACGTTTCTATAAAAAACGATAAAAGAAATAAAGGCACAATTACCTTTTCTTATCATGATATGGATCAACTTAATAAAATAATTGATATTATTAAGCTTAATTATTAACTGTTTTTGAATTTTCAAAAATAAAGTTTAATAGAAGACTTTGGGAAATTTGACTATTTTTTTTTGAAAGTAGTTCAATTTCATTTATCTCATCAATTAATTTTTTAAGTTTTGACTCCGACCAATTAATAAGTTGTTTTTTAACATAAGGTTTTTCTTTCCAAAATATTGGTGGTTTGAACTTAGATATTGCCTCATCAAAATTTTTGTTTTGTTTGGAATTTACAGCAAGATTAAGTAATCTTTTAGCTTTTGTTAAAAAAATTCTTAAAATTAGTATTACATCCTCATTTGAAAAATGATTTTCATTCATGATTTTTAATAACTTATTTTGATTTTTTGCAAGGCACGTTTCAACTAGTTCGGATATTTCATAGTTTTTGCCTAGATTGGTAAGCTTAATTATATCAACATCTCTAATCTCTTTTTTATTAAGCGCAAAATTTTCAATTTTTTTCAATTCATTATTGAGATGCTGTCGGCTTTGATTAGCTCTATCAATTATTAAGTTAATTGTTTGTTGAGAAATTTTAATACCTTTCTTTTTAAAAAAATTATTTGCGATCATATTCAAACTTTTGTGTTCATCTGGATAGAATGGAATACATATTACATTGTTTGTTTTTTCAAAAAAGTTTCTCAGTTTCGATTTTTTATCTAATAAATCAGAAATTAAGATTACAGTTATATCTGAATTTTGTAATTCATAAATCTCATTAATCATTTCTTTGAGTTTGTCTGTTGCATTTTTGATAACAATAATTTTTTCATTTTCAAAAAAAGATTTAGTTGAAATTGAGTTAATGAAGTTTTCTATGTTAGATAGAATCTCTTTTTCAAAGTATAATGTTTTTTTTAAATTTTTTTGATGGCAAATTTTTTCTACAATTTCATCTTTAAAACCTTGATTGTCACCATAAAATAAAAATAAACTGAAGTTTTTTATGTTTATCTTATTAAGCTCAAAGTTTTTAATTATCATTTATTATATTGTTCTAAGTTCTAGTATTAAATTTTCAAAGATCTTATTTATTAAGTTTGTTTCTGTGTTATTTTTGTATTGATTTAATTCAAATTTATTTGATTGGTTATTAAAAGTGAAATTTTCTCTAAAATTAAGCTTTTTAATACTTTCTTTAGTTATCACGTCGACATTTAGTTCAATTTTAATCTCGTAACTAGCAGGATCACCTTTTGCATCTTTCATAATTACATTCTCTTGTTTATTTAAATCTAACTTTAGAGCGATGCTTTGTTTTCCATTCTCAACTGAATAAGGTTTAAGATTTTTAATTAGTTTTCTTGTAAGCTTGTTATCATCTGATATTTCAATTTTATTGATATAAAAATTAACCTGGCCGGAGGTAAATATCGGTTTGTAACCAACACAGTTACTTAAAAATATTATAAAAGATATAAGGATTATTTTTTTCATTTAATAATATAATTGATAATTTTATTCTTAACATAAATATGCTTTATAATTTCTTTATTTTCAAAATATTTTTTTAGATCTTTATCATCATTAATAATTTTGATTAACTCATTTTCTTTAATATCTTTTTTGCATTTAATCAAATTTCTTTTTTTTCCATTAATTTGAACAACTATATTGACAAATTCTTCCTCTAAATATTTTTTATCTACTTCTGGCCAAATATTTTTATTTTCTTCATTAAAATTAAATAAACATTCTGTTACTAAATGAGGTAACACAGGTTTCATTGCATATAAAATTTTTATATAATTTTTTCTTAAATTATCAGAGTTCCATGTATCTGTTTGATTTATCTTGCTAAAAAAATTATACATTTCATGAAAATTTGCAATTATTACGTTGTAATGAAAATTTTCTAAATTATTTGTGATTTTATTAATTATTTGATTTGTAAAAATTGAAATTTTAATATCTATCTCTTCTTCTTTTGAATTTGAAGATTTATCTGACTTGATTTTCTCGTTCAGCTCAAAACTAAGACTCCAAAATTTTTGAACAAATTTAAATGAGGCTTGCATACCTTGGTCAGACCATTGAACATCTTTTTCAGGAGGACTATCGGATAAGATAAAAAAACGAACAGAGTCAGCTCCATAATTTTCAATCATTTTCTCTGGATCTATAGTATTTTTTTTTGATTTTGACATAGACTCAGAAGATCCAACAGTTACTTTTTTTGTTAAGTCATTTTTTAAAAAATAATCTGTCCCATTTTTTGTAGTTACATCCTCAGGATTAAACCATTCATTATTTATTTTGTAAGTTTCATGGCAGACCATTCCTTGTGTAAATAACCCACTAAAAGGCTCACTTATTTTAAATTTATCATTCTTGTAATTGAGTGCTTTTGTAAAAAATCTTGAATAAAGTAAATGTAATATTGCATGTTCAACACCACCAATATATTGATCAACAGGCATCCAATAATTAATATCTTCAATATCAAATCCTTCATTTTCATTTTTTGGAGAACAAAATCTAAGGAAATACCATGAGGAATCAACGAATGTATCTAATGTATCAGTTTCTAAAGTACATAACTCTCCATTAATTTTTATTTTTTTCCATTCTGTTTGATGGTCAAGAGGGTTTCCATTAACATCTAGATTTATTTTTTCAGGAAGTTTTATTGGTAAATTTGTGTATGGAACTTTTACAATTTCATTTTTAGAATTATAAGCTATAGGTATTGGACAACCCCAATATCTCTGTCTTGAAACACCCCAATCCTTAAGTCTAAAATTAATTTTCTTTTTTCCAATCTTTTTTTTCTCTAAAATATCAATAGTTTTAATTATTGACTCATCGGGCACTTTTAGATTGTCTAGGAATTTTGAATTATAGATTACACCAGGACCGGTATAGGCAATTTTATCAATTTTAAAATCACCATCCTCTTCAGTTGGTTTAACTACTGGTTTTACTATTAAATTGTATTTTAAAGCAAAATCTAAATCTCTTTGATCATGAGCAGGACATCCAAATACTGCACCAAAACCATAGTCCATTAGAACAAAGTTTGCAAAATAAACTGGTACTTTAATTGTTTCATCTAAAGGATTAATAGCTATTAAATTTGTTTTAAAACCTAATTTTTCGGCTTGAGCAATAGACTCTTCAGTCGTTCCAGTTTTTGAGCATTCTTTTTTAAACTGATTAAATTCTTGGTTGTCTTTATAAAATTCAGCAATTGGATGATCTACGGATATAGCTAAAAAAGACATACCAAATAATGTATCGGGTCTTGTGGTAAAACATTTAATTTTTTTAATATCTTTGTTGCCTGATATTTCAAAATCTAACTCACACCCAAAGGATTTACCTATCCAATTTTTTTGCATGGTTTTTACTTTTGATGGCCAATCTTTCAAATTTTCTAAATCTGAGAGAAGTTCATTGGCAAATTTGTTAATATTGAAAAACCATTGACTTAATTTTTTTCTTTCGACTGTCGCACCTGATCTCCAACCCTTTCCATTAATTACTTGTTCATTAGCTAAAACAGTTTCATCTACTGGATCCCAATTTACGTAATTTTCTTTTCTATAAACAAGTCCTTTATCATATAAATCTAAAAAAAATTTCTGTTGGTGTTTGTAATATTCTGGAGAACAAGTTGAAATTTCACGATCCCAATCAATAGAAAGTCCTAATTTTTGAAGTTGTCCTTTCATAATTGCAATATTTTTTTCTGTCCAAATTTTTGGATCTAATTTATTTTGTCTTGCTGCATTTTCAGCAGGCATACCGAAAGAATCCCAACCCATAGGATGTAGCACATTAAAGCCATTTTGAATTTTATAACGAGACAATACATCTCCAATAGTATAATTTCGTACATGCCCCATATGAATTTTTCCTGAAGGATAGGGAAACATTTCTAAACAGTAAAATTTTCTTTTATTTTTATCTCTTTTAGCTGAATAACTATTATTTTCTTTCCAGAACTTTTGCCATTTTTCTTCAATTAGTTTGAAATTATATCTATTCACTGGAGGCTTACTTTAGCACAAAATTTTAAAATCGTTCGTTAGTGATGTCGCTTTTTCTTTTTTTCTTTTTTTTCTTATCTTCTGCAGTTTTAACTAAAACAGCAGCTTTTTTTAATATTTTTTCTCTAATATTTGAAGTTAAATCAGTATCAATCTGCTTAATTAAACAGTTTGAATTAACACAAGTTTTTTTATGAACTGAAATTTTTAAAGAGTCCACACGTACCTCGTTTGCTAAAAATCTTACTGTAATTTTTATTGCTTCATTTGGATTTTTGTCTGAATACCAATCAGAAATAATTAAACCTCCAGCATAATCTACTGAAGATATAACCATAAAATCTAAGGTGTCCAAAGTTGCCCTCCACAAAGGATTTGATGTTGCAAACTCAAAGTTTGTATCGCCACCTTTTCCTCCAAATAATCCACCACCAAGCCCTTTACCATCTAAAACGTTTTGTCTTGCTCTTTTACGAGCTTCTGGCTCTATTGGATCCTTTCTTTCAAAAATATTTACTCCACAACTGTTTAAAAAGATTAAGATTAATGCAAAAAAAGCTGTATTTTTTAAATATTTGATTAACTTAAAGTAATTCATCTAAAATGTGTTATATTGGTAAAATAGATAAATAAAACCTTAATTTTTGTGTTGCTTATTTGCAACACTAATTAAAAAAAATCTGAAAATTTACTTTAAATCAACAAATTTTTTGAAAAAAACGCTAAAAACTCCTCATTCATATGAATATTTAATAGAAAGGATAACTATGAATAATTTAAAAAAAGTAGGGTTATCAGCTTTAGCTGGTTCTATGGTTCTTACTTCTGCGCAAGCATTTGAACCATCAGTATCAGTAGAATCTCAAGTTGTATACTCTTCAGCTCAAGGTAATGAAAATGCCACTGAAGCAAAGAACGGTAAAGGTATTGGTGTTGACAATGATATCGCATTTTCTGGTTCAGGTGAATTGGATAATGGGTTCACAGTTAGCGTATCACATATATTAAATACAAATGATACTGTAACTAACTCTTCATCACAATTAGCAGTAGGTATGGGTTCTTTTGGAACTATACAAATTAACGCTCATGGTGGTAATGCAACTAATGCTATCGATGATATATTACCGAAAGCTTACGAAGAGCCGTGGGATGGAACAACTGGTACTTCTGAGTTCAATAACTTTGGTTCTGAGTTACAAAACGGTTCAATCACTTACAAACTTCCAGCGATTGAAATGATGGGTGCTTCAGTAAGTGCTGCAGTTGACTACGATCCAAATGCAAACGTTGATGCTCCAAGCCCAGGTGGTGTTGGAACTGACGGTGCTTCTGGTGAAGGTTTCACTGTTAAAATCGCTCACGAAAGTGGTTTAACAATTGGTGGTGGTGCTACTAAAGTTGGTAACACTGACGCTAGAGTTGGTGAATCAGGTGCAACTGGATACATTCAATATTCAAATGGTCCATTAACAGTTGCTTACCAAGAGTTCTATCACAATGAAGCTGCAGGTGCTGCTGACAGTGATGGTGATGGTTATGCATTAGCATATTCTGCTGGTGATATGACTTTCTCATACTCTGTACAAAACGAGCAAACAAATGCTAGAGGTGCTACAGCTGCATTAGAAGAAGAAGAAATGTCAGCAATTCAAGCTGCTTACTCAATGGGTGGTATGACATTAGCTGCTTCTTTATACGAGTCTGAAAACGTAGAAGGTGTTGCTGCTGTGAAATACGAAGAAACAGAATTATCTGTATCTTTCGCATTTTAATATAGCGCAATAATTTATTTAAACCGGCCTAATATAATTAGGCCGGTTTTTTTATGCCTGAAATACCGGCATATCCCTCAGATTTAGTGCACAAAAGTCTTTTGATGTTACTCTGATTAATGCCCCCAAGAGCAACAATTTTTCGGTTTGTGGTCAATGCTAAATAATTAAATTTTATTACACCTAAATAAGATTTATTCTTTTTATTAAAGAATATAGGACTAATAAAGATTTCCTCGCACCCTTGTTTTTCTTTTATGATAATTTCTTGATAGTTGTGTGCAGATCCGATTATTTTAAAATTAGTTTTTTTTTGAAATTTTTGAGAATACGTAAGCTTGTTAAAAGCTGGAATATATAGACCATCAAAATTATATTTTAATGCTAAATTGATTTTGTTTGAGATAAAAATTTTTCTATTATTTTTTTTACAGAACTTAACCAATTTTTCAATTGTCAATTCATTGTTAATCTCTGAATAATTTCTATAAATAATATGTATTTTTTTATTTAAACTTTGAATTTCACTTTCTTCAAATTTATCTGTAAAGTAATATATATCCATGGATCAAAAAATAGTAAATAATCTTAATATTATTAAAAATGAAATTGAATCAAAGAAAAAAAAAGTAAATATAATTGCAGTTTCAAAAACTTTTCCATTAAATATAATTACTCCTTTAATAAATAATGGCCATGTACATTATGGAGAAAATAAAGTGCAGGAAGCCGTTGAGAAATGGAGCTCTCTTAAAAGTGACTTTAAACAGATTAAATTACATCTTATTGGTAAACTTCAAACTAATAAAGTGAAGTTTGTTTTACCATTGTTTGATTTCATTCACTCATTAGATAGTATGAAATTAGCTGAAAAAATTTCGTTAGAGCAAAAAAAAAAGAATTTTAAACCAAAAATATTTGTGCAGGTAAACATTGGAAACGAAGTTCAAAAAAATGGAATTGATAAAGAAAATTTAGCACCCTTTTTGGCCTCATGTAAAAAGAATTTTGATTTAGATATTATTGGATTAATGTGCATACCCCCAAATGATGATAAGTCAGAGTTATATTTTAGAGAAATGCAAGAGTTAAATAAAAAGTTTGGATTAAGTGATCTGAGTATGGGTATGTCATCTGACTATATTTCAGCTATTGATAATGGAGCCACTTATATAAGAGTAGGTTCTAAAATTTTTGGTGAAAGATCTAAGTAATTTTTATTTTTGTATTTTTATCAATCAACTTTATTAAAATTAATAAATCGTTTTTTTTTAGTGCAATACACCCTGCTGTGCGCTGGTAATTTTTTGTTAGGTGAATAAAGATGGCACTGCCTTTACCTAATTTTGTTTTTTTATAATTAAATTTGATTGGAATTACTAAATCGTAATTATTATCTTTTCGGTACATTTTTTCATACTTTACTTTATTTTTCTTATTAGTATTTATTAACCTGTTATAATTTTTTTTATCATTAATATCATCACACCATCCCATATTTTTTAGTATTGGCGTACATTTTAGTTTTGTTTTAGGTTTTTTTAATCGGTCCTTTCGATAATATAATTTATCTAGATTAAATGTACCTTTAGGTGTTTTTTTATCCCCCTCTTTTTTGTTTGAAGAAAGACCATTTTTACCTATGGAACATTTAAAATAAAAATTTTTGTAGTGAAGAGTATCTTTATTTTTAAGTGTAATTAACATATCTTTAAAAGTATGAGTCCAAAAAAATTAATTATTTTTGAACATTCTCTTTTATTTAACATTTTAAATGAAATTAGTGAAGTTTTGAATTTTGATTTAATTCAAGCGGATAGAAATAATCTTAATGATATAAAAAAAAAATTGCCAGGAGACTTTTTGATAATTTCTAAAGAACAGAGTTTAATAAAATCTAATTATTTAGTTTTAAAAGACTTACCTCTTAAAATATCTAAAATAGTCGAAATTATTAACATTGAATTTTTAAAAAAAAAATTTGATCTTCAATCTGATTTAACAATTGGACCTTATAATTTAAATTTAAATTCAAGGCAAATTTCAAAAAAAAGTGTGAAACTAAATTTAACTGAAAGAGAGGGAAATTTAATAATTTTTTTAAACAAATCAACTTCACCCGTTTCTGTAGAAACACTACAAAAAGAAGTTTGGGAATATGGATCAGAATTAGAAACTCACACTGTAGAAACGCATATTTATAGACTTAGGAAAAAAATAAAAGAAAAATTTAATGATAATAATTTTATAATAAGTACTAAGGAAGGTTATATAATTAATTGAAAAGAAAAAATATTATAGCTAAGGACTTATTTACAAAGAAATATAAGCCTAGAGTTATTAAGCCTAAAAAAGGAAAAGGGAGTTTCAAAAGAAAAAAAAAATAAACCTTATTTTTTAATAGGCAATATGCTCACATTAAAGCTTATTACAATTCTATCTTCATCAGATAAACTTTTACCAACATCATGATAAAGATAAGATGGAAATATTAATAGGTTTCCTTCCTCTGGTTTGATACTAAAACCACTACTGCTTAGTTCAGTCATTTTTTCAATTGGCGGAGTATGAAATTTCTTAACTTCATTAGGTTCATAAAAATGTATATTTCCGCAGTTTTCAGGTGCTTTTACGTAATAAGCAGCACTTAAATATGATCCAGGATGATTATGTGATTGATTAAATGTTCCTTTTTTATTTATAATTGCCCAGATTTCAGAAATACCAACTTTTTCTGGAATATATTTCCAACCATAACCATCAACAATTACTTCTTTTACATGTTCATGAATTGCTTTAACGAAATTGTAAGGCACATTATCTTTTTCAATTTTAAAATTTTTTGAATGCCAACCATTTACGTTTGATTTTTGTATTCCTTTTTCATCGTTCCTTTTAAGTTCGTAGATATACTCAGAGAGTTGTTTATTTAAATTTTCAAAGTTGTTTACCTTAAATTGAAATATTGGAGTAGGGAAAAGTTTATGTATTATTTTATTCATAAATTTAAAGTCTAGCTCCCATTTTTTGAATTATTTTTGATGATAATTCAGCACCCTTTTCTAGACTGTCTTTTGTTGGAAGTCCATTTATATATCCATGAAGAAAACCAGCAGCAAATAAATCACCCGCACCAGTTAAATCTATAATATTTAAATTTTTTTTTACACCCACCTCTACAGTTTTTTCACCAAATATTGCAATCGCTCCCTTTTCACCTCTCGTAATCACCACTAGTTTTTTAAGTTCTTTTGCAAAGGTTATTACATCATCAAAATTTTTAGCTTCTATAAGCGAAATCATTTCTTGCTCGTTTGCAAAAGTGATGTCTAATTTATGTCTTACCAACTCTAAAAAGTTTACTCTATGTCTATCAACACAGAATTTATCAGATAAAGTCATAGCAACTTTATTTGAATATTTAATAGCTTTATTAAAGGCTTTTTGTGGTTCACCTTCGTCCCATAAATAACCTTCTAAAAAAATCATATCGCTCTCTTGTAAAGTTCTTTCCTTAATATCAAGGTCATTAATTTTCCCAGCTATCCCAAGATAGGTAAACATAGTTCGTTCGGAGTCTGGAGTTATTAATATCAAGCAAGTTCCAGTAGGAAGTAATTCTTTTTTTTTAGAGTAAAAATAGCTTACTTTTTCTTTTTCTAGACCCTCCTGATATTTATTTCCAAGTTCATCATCATTAATTTTACCAATAAACCCAACTTTATTATTTAATTGTGAAAGACCTACAATAGAATTAGCCACTGAACCACCCGCAACAGTTTTTTCAATCTTCAATTTTGAAAGTAATGTTTTAAATTCATTTTCGTCAAAAGTTAGCTTCATAGTTCCTTTAGTAAGACTATTTTTAGAGAGAAAATCCTCGTTAACTTTACAGATGACATCTACAATTGCATTACCTATACCTATAATTTTCATTTATGCTTTTTTTGTTTTTATTGGTTTTTTTCTATTAGGATAACAAGAGGTACAAATTTTACAAGTTATTCCAAAACAGTCTCTTGCTTTACAATATTCCCGGCCATAAAATATAATTTGTAAGTGAAGTTTATTCCAATTTTTTTTTGGAAATATTCTTTTTAAATCTTTTTCAGTTTGTACAACGTTTTTACCATTAGTGAGTCCCCATCTTTGAGCAAGTCTGTGGATATGAGTATCAATTGGAAATGCTGGATATCCGAAACCTTGAGACATAACAACACTAGCAGTTTTATGGCCTACACCTGGCAATTTTTCCAATTCCTCAAAAGTGTTGGGTACTTTGCCCTTGTATTGATTTATTAAAATTTTCGATAAATTGTAAATACTTTTAGCTTTAATTCTAAAAATACCAATTTTTTTTATTAATTTTTCAATTTTTTTTCTTCCTAATTTTACAAAGTGACGAGGTTTATAATATTTTGGATAAATATTTTTAGTTACATTATTTACATTTACATCGGTACACTGTGCAGATAACAGAACAGAGATTAAAAGTGTGAAAACATTTCGACTTTTTAAAGGAACTTTAATTTTTGGATATGTTTGATTTAAAATTTTAGAAATTATTTTGCCTTTTTGAATTTCATTCATTATTTGAAATTCATTAAATCACGCATGGAATAAAGTCCTGTTTTTTTTCTCATAATCCATTTTGCTGCTGATAGAGCTCCTTCAGAATATAATGCTCTATCAAAAGCCTCATGTTTCAATGTAATAATTTCTTTTCCACTTGAAAACTTTACTTCATGTTCACCAATAATTTCTCCTTTTCTAAGAGAATTAAAATTAATCTTATTAGAATATGGAAATGTTTTTTTATTCAAATATTTCTTTCCTAATAAACTATAAAAATTTTCATTTCTTCCAACAGCTATACCTTTTCCTAACATAAGAGCAGTACCTGATGGAAAATCTTTTTTATGTTTATGATGAACTTCAAATACTTTACTTAAAAAATTTTTACCTAAAGATTTTGATGTTATTTCAGTTAGATACATTAATAGATTAATTCCTAAGCTCATATTTCCGGCTTTTAAAATTGAAATTTTTTTTGAAAATTTTTTTATTAAATTTTCTTCTTTTTTAGTAAAACCAGTTGTTCCAATTACAACTTTTTTATTTAATTTTGATGCAATTTTTAAAACTTCAAAAGTACATTTTGGTATTGAAAAATCTATTATCACATTTGCTTTTTTAAAGGTTTCAAGATTATTTTGAGAAATTCTTATATTATTGATTTTTTTATTTGTTTTTTTATTTTCTGTTAAAGCAACAATTTTAAAACTTTTATCAGATCTGGCAGAAGTTATTATCTGCTTACCCATTCTACCCATACATCCAGTGATAGCCAAGTTTATTTTTTTCATTAGAAGAGTAGATATAAAAGTACCATAAGAAATAAAACAATAATAGCCCAAATACTGAGATTTTTAAAAAATGTTTTTTTCTCTAAATTAGTTTCAATAAAACTTGGTAGTACTAATATCAACACTGCAATTAAAGCAATCGCTGGAATTATCTGATCTAAATTCATTAATTAGTTTTTCCAGAAACTTTTAGCTTTCTGAAAAAATTTTTTTATACTAGGATTTGACCTTTCATTATCTATCTTTCTAAATTTTTCTAATAATTCTTTTTGCTCTTTATTTAATGATACAGGTATTTCAGTTTTTACTTGTACATAAAGATCTCCAAAATCACCTCTTCGCATAAAAGGCATTCCTTTACCTTTTAGCCTAAATTGTTTACCATTTTGTGTGCCATCAGGTATTTTGATTTTTGCTTTTCCTCCATCAATAGTTGGTATTTCAATTGTTGTACCTAACGCAGCATCTGCAATAGAAATTGGAAATTCATAAAATAAATTTACATCAGATCTTTTAAAAACATCATGAGATTCTACATTTATGAACAAATACAAATCTCCAGTAGTACCACCTCTTATACCTGCTTCTCCTTTACCCGCTAGTCTTATTCTTGTTCCATCATCTACACCTTTGGGAATTGTAACAGATATTTTTTTTGAAGTTTGTTTATTTCCCTGACCATTACAATCATTGCATGGATTCGTTATTTCTTCTCCACTACCAGCGCATTGAGGGCAAGTTTGTTGAACTGTAAAAAAACCTTGATTTGAACGAACTCTGCCATTTCCTCCACAATAAGTACACCTATCAGGATTATAACCAGGTTTAGATCCATTACCTTTACAAGTGTTACATTTTTCAGTTGTAGAAAATTGAATATTTTGTTTTTTCCCTGTGTAAGCTTCTTCTAAAGATATTGATAAATCATATCTGAGGTCCGAACCTCTATTGTTGGAACTTTTTCTTGAACTTCGACTACCTCCTCCACCAAAATCACCAAAGAAGTCTTCAAATATATCAGAAAAATCAGAACTGCTAAAACCACCGAAACCCCCAAAACCACCTTTTCCACCACCACCATTTTCAAATGCAGCATGGCCAAAATTATCGTAATTTTCTTTTTTTGATTTATCAGAGAGTACACCGTAGGCCTCACTTGCTTCTTTAAATTTGTCTTCAGCAGCTTTGTCTCCAGGATTTTTATCAGGATGGTACTTTACGGCTAGTTTTCTGTATGCGGATTTTAACTCATCTGCAGAAGCATTCTTATTTACGCCGAGAACATCGTAATAATCTCTTTTAGCCATTTATTTAACCTGGACAAATAGATGTCAGTTAAGCGCTTTTCTCTTTATTCTCGTCTTTTACTTCTTCAAAATCCGCATCAACAACATTATCGTCTTTTTTTTCCTTGTTATCATTACCATCTTTATTTGAATCTGGTTTTGTATTTTGTTGGGATTTATATATTGCTTCTCCAAGTTTCATTGATGATTGAACCAAAGCTTCGGTTTTCTTCTTTATATCTTCAATGTTTTCACCTTTGAGAGCTTCTTTAAGTGCAGAAGAATTATCTTCAATAGCTTTTTTCTCCTCATCAGAAATTTTAGAACCATGTTCTCTAAGATTTTTATCAGTTGAATGAATTAAAGTATCTGCTTGATTTCTAACATCTACGGCTTCTCTTTTCTTTTTATCAGCTTCTTTATTTGCTTCAGCATCCTTAACCATTTTTTCTATTTCTTCGTCACTTAAACCACCAGAAGCTTGAATTTGAATTTTTTGCTCTTTTCCAGTACCTTTATCCTTCGCAGATACATTTACGATACCATTTGCATCTATATCGAAAGTCACCTCAATTTGAGGGACTCCTCTTGGAGCAGGTGCTATACCTATAAGTTCAAAGTTACCTAATAATTTGTTGTCTGTTGCCATTTCTCTCTCACCCTGAAGAACTCTAATGGATACGGCTGGCTGATTATCCTCTGCCGTTGAGAAAACCTGACTTTTTTTTGTAGGTATAGTAGTATTTTTCTCAATAAGTTTTGTTGATACTCCACCTAAAGTTTCAATACCAAGTGATAATGGCGTTACATCGAGCAATAAAACATCTTTAACATCTCCTTGTAAAACACCAGCCTGAATTGCAGCCCCCATAGCTACCACTTCATCAGGATTGACACTTTTGTTTGGATCTTTTCCAAAGAAATTTTTTACTTCCTCGATAACTTTTGGCATTCTGGTCATTCCTCCAACCATTACAACTTCATCAATCTCATTGGCCGTTATCCCTGCGTCCTTTAAAGCAGTTTTACATGGTGGTAAGGTTTTAGCGATTAAGTCTTCTACTAAAGCTTCAAGTTTTGCTCTAGTCATCTTTAAATTTATGTGTTTAGGGCCAGTTTTATCAGCTGTGATAAAAGGTAAATTTATATCAGTTTGTTCAGCAGCAGAAAGTTCGATCTTAGCTTTTTCGGCAGCTTCTTTTAATCTTTGTAGAGCAAGTTTATCTGATTTTAAATCTATTCCTGAATCTTTTTTAAATTCAGCTATTAAATATTCAACAATAGTATTATCAAAATCTTCACCACCTAAAAAAGTATCACCGTTAGTTGATTTTACCTCAAATACACCATCCCCTAATTCAAGTATTGATACGTCAAAAGTACCGCCTCCTAAATCATAGACTGCAATCTTTTTATTTTGTTTTTTATCTAAACCATATGCAAGTGATGCAGCAGTTGGTTCGTTTATAATTCTTAAAACTTCTAATCCTGCAATTTTACCAGCGTCCTTGGTTGCTTGTCTTTGGGCATCATTAAAATATGCGGGCACAGTTATAACTGCTTTTGTTACAGCTTGACCTAAATATTTTTCAGCTGTCTCTTTCATTTTTTGAAGTATAAAAGCAGAAATTTGAGACGGAGAGTATTTGTTTCCTTTAGCTTCAATCCAAGCATCACCTTTTTCAGAATTTACAATTTTGAATGGTGCAGCCTGAATATCCTTTTTTACAGTTGGATCTTCAAAATTTCTTCCAATTAATCTTTTTACAGCAAATATAGTATTTTCGGGGTTAGTGACAGCCTGTCTTTTTGCAGGTTGACCAATTAACTTTTCATTCTCCTCAGTAAAAGCTACAACAGATGGAGTCGTTCTTGCACCCTCTGCATTTTCTAAAACTTTTGCTTGGCTACCATCCATAATGGCAACACAAGAATTAGTCGTTCCCAGGTCTATTCCAATTATTTTACTCATATTGTTTTCTCTAAGCGTTCATATAGGGGTTAAATTCGATTCTACAAGCTGATATAAACATTATTTCTTATCTAAATTTTCTTTATTTTTCTCAGGTTTTTCCTCTTTATTTGAGGTTTTTTTTGATACACCAACCAAAGAAGGTCTTAGTAATCGATCCTTGATAGTGAAGCCCTTTTGGATTTCTTGAACTATAGTTCCAGGTTCTTTATTATCATCATCAATTTCCATCATTGCTTGATGGAAGTTTGGATCTAATTTTTTTCCTAAACTTTCTATAGGTTTGATATTATTTTTTGAAAAAATAGAAATTAAATCTTTATCAATTATTTCTAAATGATCTAATATTTTCTTTAAAGCATCAGAATTTTTTAAACTTTCATCATTTTGTAAAATTTGTTTTGATCTCTCAAGATTATCAATTAAAGATAAAGCTTCTCTAGCAAAGGCAAACCCTCCATATTCATAAGCATCTTCTTTTTCTTTTTCATATCTTCGTCTTTGGTTTTCCATCTCAGCAAAAGTTCTTGCTAATTTATCTTCAAGCTCAAGTATCTTTTGCTCTGGAGTTATTTCTGACTTTTCTTCAACTTTGCCCTCTGTTTCATCGTCTGAATTTTTTGTCTCTTGTTCAGATGTGTTATCTTCATTTTGACTTTGAGAAGGTTTTGTTAAGTTTTCTTCTTTTTCCATAAGAGGTTATATGGTAAGAAAATTTTATATTTCTAGATGGTAAAACAAAATATTAAGCAATTGTTAATAGGCACTAATAATAGTGGAAAACTTACAGAAATAAGAGATTTATTACCTAAATACATAAAAACTTTTTCTACCCTTGATTTTAAACTTAAAAGTCCAAAGGAAAACGGTAAAACTTTTGAGCAAAATTCACTTATCAAATCGAAATATTTTTCAAAAAGAACAGGCCTAATCTGTCTTGCTGACGATTCAGGTTTAGAGATAGATATTTTAAAAAAAAGACCTGGTATTTATTCAGCTCGATGGGGCGGCAAAAATGGAGATTTTAAGAAAGCTATCAAAAAAGTTTATATCGAATTAAAAAAAAAAAAGGTTAATTGGAAGAAAGACAAAATTAGAGCGAGATTTGTATGTGCATTATCTTTGAGCAATCTGAATAAAAAAATTGTTTGTGTTATCGGAAAAGTTGAAGGAACTATTTCTAGTAAACCAAAAGGATTAAATGGTTTTGGCTATGATCCAATTTTTATACCTTTAAAAAAAATAAAACATTCGCTGAAATGA
>CACJXB010000007.1:0-36774 GCA_902597265.1 uncultured Pelagibacteraceae bacterium
ATTCTCTAACACAAACCTATTTTCTATCTTGTGTTAGAGAATAAAATATTTGTGTTAGAATTTTAAAATTATGGTTACAATTTTAACTGAGAATGCTTTGTTGTTATTTTTTCAAAAACTGTTGATTTTCCTTGTTTTTTTTGTTTTAAGACCCAAAATGAGCATGCAACTTTTACTTTTGTGTTAGCATTTTAAGAAAGTTTGTGTTAGAGATTTTAAAATTTGTGTTAGAGATTCGTTTTAAAAAATTGTTTTTAGCACAGATTACTATTTATGACTGAAGATAAAAAAGATGAAAATATAATTTCCTCAAACGAAAATGAGGAAAATGCAGATAAAGTTGATAATCAACCAGGAGTTGATGAAAATTTAAATAAACCTTCCACTGAAATCTCAAATGAAAACCAAAATATTCAAGAAAATAATGAAAATGAAACAAAATCAAGTGATGAAAGTCAAAATGAAACTCCAGAGCATCAAGTTATCCACAAAAAGGATGGAAGACTACATATATATGTAAGGCAAGATAAGTACAAAGGTGAGCTTAAGTCAAAAAATTGGGTAGGCAGACTTTATATTGACGGAAAACAGAAAATTTCTTCGTCTGGAACACAAAATCTCGAAGAAGCAATCCCAATATTAGAGAAATGGTTTGATGATATACACGCTGAAAGCGAGAAACAAAAAAAATTAGCAGAAGAAGCTCTACAAAATCAATCAACACCCAATGAACAACCTGTTGCAGAACCTAGTGATGAAGAAAAACCAGTTTCAACAGCTGCTCCATCGGCAACTCCTGAGGTTAGTGCGCAAAATATTAATCAAGCAGACCAGTCAACGACCAGTAAAGAAGTTAATTTTAAAAATGAGCCAGTTAATACAACAAATGAAAATGTTGAAGAGCCTTCAAAAAATAAAGTTTCAAACATTTTAGGAAAATTTAAAAATTTAAAATTCAAAAAACCTTCTTTAAAGGGAATTAAACTACCAAAGTCTCCAATGAAAAGTAAAGACAATCCTTTTAACAAAGTTGTAGATTTTTTAAAATCAAAAATAGGAAAATCTTCAATTCAAGGTGAAGAAGTTATTGGCGTTGAACTTACAAATAAAGAAATAAGATTAGCTCAAATAAATTCTAACAAATCTAATCAGTGGGTATTAGAAAAATTTTATACACATAAAATTGACATACCCGATGAGAGTAGTGTTTTGGAAAATGCTGAAAAGGTTGCAACAGAATTAAGTCTGGCATTACAAAAATCTAAAATTGATGTAACAAATGTTGCTATTTCAATTCCAGTAACAAGTGCAATCATTAGAGTTGTTACTGCTCCATTAATGAAAGAAGAGGAATTGCAAAAAGCAATTGAAACAAACTCATTATGGGAAAATTTAGTACAGTTGACTGACAACTTGGATGATTATTCTATTTTTCATCAGGTTATTAATAGGAATGAAAAAGATAACACAATGGATATTTTGTTTGTTGCTTCAAAGTTAGCAGATATAAATAGTTATGTTTCTATTGTTAAAAGCAGTGGTTTGAATCCAGTTATCATCGATGTAAAATGTTTTGCATTAAAGTCAGCAGTTGATCAAATTAATTTAATTTCAAAAAAAGCTGAGGACGCAAACTTAACAGCTGTTTTAGAGTTTGGTTTAGATGAGAACTATTTAATGATTTTATATGACAATAACCCAATAATTACCGATATTTTTATAAGAGGCCAAGATAGAAAAATTTTATTGGAATCTCAAGATGCAGAGGAAAAAGAAGCATTAGTTAGAAGATATGTTACCCAAGTAAAACAAGCTGTTCAGGATTTTGAAACGAAATACGAAAAACGAATTAGAAACTTAAAAGTAGTTTCAGATTTAGAAAATGTTGAGGATTATTTATCAATTTTCAGAAAAACACTACTCAATGTTAGTTTTACTTTATTCGATCCAGTTGAAGGTTTAAAAGTACCACAACAATTTGATCAACAAGTTAATTTAGTAAATAAATCATATTTGACTACTTCAATTGGTTTAGCATTTAGAAAATTAGATGTATTTGGATATTATAAATTTGTAACAGCTGCAAAAAATATAAATTTACTTCCTGATAGAAAGAGTATGTTCCAACAGAAGAAAATGAAAGCAATTTCGGGATTTGCTTTTAAAGGTTTGGCTGGTGGTATCGCTGCATTATATCTTGTATTATTTGCCTTATCTTTTTGGAATATTCATTCTTACAATAAGAAATTAGTTAATTACGTCAAAGTCCAACAAACGCATCAAGAAAAATCAGCTGAACTTAAATCAGTTTCTAAAGAACTAAAGTTAATGCAAACAACTCTTAAATTAAGTAATTCCTTAAAATCTAACAAGGAATTATCATATAGAGCATTAGCACAAATTGCATCAAGTGTTCCAACAAGATTAAAGTTTGATCAAGTAGACTACAATGGAGGAAATCTTCTAACAATTCAAGGTGTAGCAGCTAGTGATCAAGATATCTTAAAGTTTATTGAAAACTTAGGAAAACAAAAACTTGTCGAACAAGCCTCTCTATCTTCAATGAGACTGCCACGAACAACTCAGGGAGGACAATCTATGAAAGGATTTAGAGTATTTGTCAAAATTAAAAGAGGATAATTATGAACTTTAAAATTGATTTAAAAAGCATTGATTTAAAAAACATTAGTCTCGATGATATTCAAGCAAAGCTTAAAAATGTTGAGAAAAAAACTTGGATTAAACTTGGGACTGTTGTCGGAGCTGTAGTTTTCTTTTTAATCATTTTTTATGGTGTTTTAAATCCAATCGTCAATAAAAAGAAAGCCCAGCTTGATGATATGAATTTAAAGATAAAAGAAACCGAGGGATTTAATAACAGTATTCTTGTTGCTAAAAAGAAAATAAAAAAAATCAAACCACAGTATGAACAATATTCGACGTTGTTTCATTCAAAAGCTGAAGTTGAAGGCCTTTATCAAACATTGAGTGTGTTTGCAGGTAAAAACAATCTTGTAATTTCAAAAATTGAAAAAAAAGATATTAAAGCCATGACAAAAGCTGATGCGATTGCAAAGGCCACAGGTAAAAAGAGTAAAGGAAAAAAGAATGATGCGAAAAAGGTTCAAAATATTGCGTATTACAAAATACCGGTTGATTTTGAGATAAAAGGCAACTTTTTGGGCTACATTAAGTTCAAAAGACAGCTTTCTCTCTCTCAAAAAATGTTAAATTTTGACAAGGAGTCAATACAAGTGTTAAAAGGAGATACAACCGGAGCGATAAAAGTAAATGGAACATTAACAATAGTAGGCTTAGCAGATGAATTTTTTTAAAATTATCTTCATAACTTTATATTTCTTATTTGCAGCATTTACCGCTCAAGCTGATAATCATGATAAAGATCAAACTTCAGAACAAAATATTATTGAAAAGGCAAAAGAGATAAATTTAAAAGTAAAAGAAAAACAAGCTTTACAAAATATCGGAAAAGAAGAGCCCTTACCTTTAAACGACCCATTTGTAGGAGATGGATCATTGGGAGGTGGTTCGGGAATAAAAGTAGTTGCGGAGTCTGAAGAAGAAAAAAGAAATTTAAGTGTATTTAATTTTAAACTTGTTGGAATAATAGAGGGTGAAAATGAGAGTTACGCTTCAATTATTGATGAGAGTGGAGAAGTAATAACACTTGCAGCTTTTGAGGAAATTGCGCCAGGTGTTTCGTTAATAGGGATAAGTCGAAAAGAAATAGTTTTTGACAATAATGGAGAGTCCATGGTTGTGATTAATTTTAAAAATCAAGTTATAGAGAGAAATAATTAATGAAAAGTAATTATTTTAAACCAATAATAAATTTAATTCTTTTAGTATTTGTACTATCAGCTTGTACAGCAACTGGGACTGGTAAAAAAGTATCAAAAGGTCTTAAGCATGATACTCCATTAATTAAAGACGATGTGAAAAAACTTGGTAAGGCAGAGGTTGATAAAACTGTCAAGATGGGACCAACTCCTGCAGAAGCAGATGTAATTAAGCTCAAAAAAAGAAAAAAAATATCATCTGTTAAAGAAAAAAATTATCTATTAATTCCTGATGAATTTACCGATTTAAAACAACAAGTGTCATTTAAATTTCAAAACATGGATTATACAAAAGCCATGGGAATGATGGCAGAAATTGGTGGGGTAAATATTTTAATAGGTGATGATGTTGCTGGATCAATTACAGCTGAATTAAAAGATGTTCCTTGGGATAAAGCATTTAATGCTTTATTAGATATGAAAAATTTTGCAGCTGATATAGACGTAGCAAGTAATATTATAAGAGTAGCAACACCAGCAACTCTTACCTCTCAAGAAAGTTATAAATCGGCTAGAGCGCAAGCTGTTAAGAAAAAAGTTGAGCTTGAAGATTCAGTTGAACCAATAATTTCAGAAATATTTAGACTTTATTATATTTCACCAGCTGAAGCAAAAGCAACTATCACAGAATTATTTACATCAACATCTGCAGCAGGTTCATTTATTCCGATACAAGTGACAGAGGAAAAAACTACAAGATCTATAATAGTTAGAGGAAAAGAAAAAGATTTAGATGTGGTAGATAAAGTTGTCAGAGAGATTGATGTTAGAACTAAACAAGTTTTGATGGAAATATTTATTGTAACAGCCTCTTCAGATTTTGAAGACATATTAGGTGCTAGATTAGGTGCTGCATTTACAAGTAAAAGAATTAGAGCTGGAGGTACTCAAGATGGAAGTTCTGTTTTAAGTGCAGATGGAGCAATAACTGATGTCACGGGAAGTGCTGATGATGCATTATTTGATACACGACAAGGGGCGGCCAATGCTGGGATTGGTGTTTTAAGACGAACAGGAACTGCAGTTTTAAAAGCAGAATTACAAGCACTTCAAAGTCAAGAGTTAAATAAGATAATTTCAAATCCGAAAGTATTTTCATTAGATAATCAGACAGCTACAATTAAACAAGGACAGCAAATACCATTAGATGGAGGAGAAGGTGCAGATAGTTTCGTGGATGCGGCATTAGTGATGACTGTAACACCTAGCATTATTGGTGATGGAAATGTTTTATTAGATGTAAAAGTAAATAATGACTCACCTCAGGAAATTGGTAACGTTATAGGAATTGATACTATGGAAATATCAACAAAACTATTAGTCGCTGATGGTGATATTGTGGTAATTGGTGGGATTAAGAGCAATACTGTCCAAAATAACACACAAATGGTTCCAGGCATGTCAAAGCTTCCCGTTGTAGGAAAAATGTTTAAAGGAAAGCAAAAAACGGATAGTCTAAATGAATTATTGGTATTTATTGCACCAAGAATTTTATAAAGTTTATGTTAAAGATAAGTAGAGAAAGTGAGATTAATTTAATCAATGTCTTGATTGATAATGACGTTATCTCTGGCAAAGATTTAATTAATATAAAGAAAACAAGCTCAGAGGGTAATAAATCACAAATTGAGGCTGTATTTGATTTAAAACTTACTGATGAAAAAAGTATTCTAGATATTTTAGTCAAAGAACAAAATTTAGAGATTGTAGACTTAACTAAAGTCGAAGTTTCTGAAGAAGTTAAAACGGTGCTACCATCTAATTATATTAAAGTTAACTTCGTTGCTCCATTTAAAATTGATGGCAAGACTCTTCACATAGCAATTCCTGATAGTTCAAAGTTAACTTTAATGAGAAACCTGAAAGCTATCACTAAAAAAAATATCGAGTTACACGCAGCACCATTAACACAAATCTCACAATTTATTGAAAGACTATCAAGTGAAAGTGGAGAGGTTACGACTGCAACGATAAGAGAAGAAAATAAAGAAAAACAAAAAACTTTTGATTCTGATCTTGGTGAGGCAGGAGAAGTTCTAGAAAAAACTCCAGAAGAGGATATTGAAGCAATTGAAAATGAGTCTGAAGTTATCAAGTTTAGTACAGCAGTAGTTGCAGATGCCATAAAAAGTGGTGTCAGTGATATTCATATTGAGCCTTATAGGTTTTCTTCTAGAGTGAGATATAGACTTGATGGGATGCTTAATGAACAAGAGCAATATAGAAAATTTTTGCACGATAATTATGGTGCTGTAGTTACTCGTTTTAAAATTATGGGTAAACTTGATATTGCGGAAAGAAGATTGCCACAAGACGGTGCAATCAATTTTAAAATAGATGGTAAAGTAGTTGACCTTCGTCTTTCAATATTACCAACAGCAAATAATGAAAGAATAGTAATGCGGGTACTAAACAAGGATGCAGGAGATATAACTCTTGAACAACTAAACTTTGAGGACCAAGATTTAAAAAGTTTAAGAAAATCTATACACTCTACTCAAGGACTCATATTAGTTACTGGTCCTACAGGATCTGGTAAGTCAACAACTTTATATAGTATTCTAAAAGAAGTTAGCAAACCTCATTTAAATATTTTAACTGCTGAAGATCCTGTTGAATATGAACTCGATGGTGTTGGGCAAGTTCAAATTAAAGATGATATTGGTTTAACTTTTGCCTCGGCATTGAGATCTTTTTTAAGACAAGACCCAGAAATAATTCTTGTTGGAGAGATGCGAGATAAAGAAACTGTTGACATAGGTTTAAAAGCTGCATTAACCGGTCACTTGGTATTTAGTACGCTTCACACAAATGATGCACCTAGCACAATAACTAGATTGCAGAACATGGGAACTCCTGACTATTTAATAAGTGCTGCATGTCAGTTAGTTGTTGCACAAAGACTTGCAAGAAAAAACTGTAAGGATTGTAAAGTTCCAGATGATGATGTTAATCCAAAAGTTTTACAAGATTTAGGTTTTTCTGCTGAACAAGCAACAAGAGTAAAAGCTATTAAAGGAAAAGGTTGCGCAAAATGTAAAGACACAGGTTACAAAGGCAGACAAGGTATTTACGAAATTTTGGTAGTGTCAAAACCTTTAAAAGAAGCAATATTAAGAAAAGCAACTACACCTGAGTTGAGAGAAATCGCAATTAAAGAAGGCTTTCAAACAATGCAAGACATGGGCAGACGATTAATTGCTGCAGGTGAGTTAAATTTCAGAGAGTACGAAAGAGTTCTCTCAGGAGATTAGTTAACAAATTATGGAAGCTTTTACGTATAAAGGTATTACCGACGGAAAGTATGTAGAAGGTGATATTGAAGCATTAAATTTAGATGAAGCCTCACATAAATTAAAGGAACAGAAAATCATCATTACTAATCTAGTCCGAACTTCAAAAAAGAAGAAAGAAGCTGGAGAAAAAAAGGAAAAAAAGAAATCTTCTTTATTTGGCAAGAAAAAGGCTAAAGTTGAGGATGTTTTAATATTTTCTAAGCAATTTGCTACCATGGTTAAGGCCGGATTACCGATTTTACAGGTTTTAGCAATGTTAAGAGATCAATTAGAAAGTCCAGCTATGAGAGATGTAGTTGAGGACATTAGAAAAAGTTTAGAAGGCGGAGTTACTCTTTCAACTTGTTTTAATAAATATCCAGAACTTTTTGATAATGTCTATGTCAATTTAATAAAGGCTGGAGAGGCAAGTGGTAAGCTTGATGTATTTTTATTGAAAATTGTTGAGTCTTTAGAAAAAAAAGAAGGTATTAAGAAAAAAATCAAGTCAGCTTTAATGTATCCTAGCATAATGTTTTCTGTTGCAATAACAGTTAGTGTTTTCATGCTTATAAAAGTCGTTCCTGTATTTGCGAAAATGTATGATGGTATGGGAATTGAGTTACCTGGTTCAACAGCAGCTATTATGGGTATGAGTGATTTTTTAAGAGGCACAGGAGGTCAAATCTTATTGCTAATATTGATCATTTTCTTTGTAGCATTTAGATATTTAACAACCAAGAATGAAAAAATTAAATATCTTTGGCACAAACAAGTTCTTAAACTTCCAATTTTTGGAGATATGATTTTAAAATCAATGTTGGCAAGAATTTCTTTGATCATGGGAAATTTAAGTGCAGCGGGTGTTAATTTATTAGAAAGTTTAGAAATTGCTAAATCTGTAAGTAACAATGTTGTAGTTTTAGAGTCTTTAGAGAATGTTAAAAAAGGAGTATTTTCAGGGGACACTTTGACAAAACTCTTTTTGAAAGACAAATTATTTCCTCCAACATTTAGTCAGCTGATTTCTGTTGGAGAACAGACTGGTCAATTAGATGAAATGTTTGGTTCAGTGGCTAAATATTATGAGTCAGAATTTGATACTGTTGTAGACAATTTATCAAGTTTGATTGAACCCATTATGATTGTATTTATGGGAGTTATGATTGGTGGACTTATGATAGCGATGTACTCACCAATTTTCAATGTTGGAGCATTGATTGGTTGAAAAATCTACAATTGTTTAGTTAAAACTAAATGATTAATCCAAGGTTTTTTTCCATCTTTAAATTCAACAGCATCCATTATTTCTTGAATAAAAAATGTACCTAATCCACCAGGTTTGACATTATCAATTTCTCTATGCTTAACCTTTTTGGGATCAACAGGAGTGCCTCTATCATAAAATGCAATTTGAAGTTTATTATTCTCACAACTAATTTGCACAACCATTAATTCATTTGCATTAGCAGAATTCTTAAAAGCATGTTTAACAATGTTTTGTGCGGCTTCAGCAATAGCTAACACTAATTCATCTTTTAAGTCTTCTTGGATATGAAGTTTTTCAAAGACTTGCCTACAAAAATTTCTGACATCTTTCAAACTAGAGGAATTTACTAAGAAAGCTTTTTTTTCAACATGATTCTGGTGAGCAATTTCACTCATGAATTTATTCCAAATTTAATATTTGCTCTAACTTGGCCATCATAATGACTTTTAGAACTGATTTACTCACATCTTTAATAATTACTTTAGTATTTTTCTCTAAAGCTTTTTGATGACTTTCAATTAAAACTGAAATTCCTGATGAGTCCATGTATTGAACATTACTTAAATTTAAATGAACTTCTTTACCTGCATCTATGTGTGGAAATATTACCTCTTTAGCTTTTTCAGTAACATCCATATCTATTTCACCATCAAGGTGAATAGTCGCTACATTTCCATCTTCAGTAACTTTGTAACTCATAAAAATTTCCTCGCCATTGCTAAAACCTTTTCAACTGGTTTACTTATCTCAATTAACTCAAATTTAGTATTTTTTTGTTCTGATAATTTTTTACTCTCAATTAAAACTGAAATACCAGAAGAGTCCATGTAATCAACTTTACTTAAATTAATATGAACTTCATGACCAGCTTCGATTAATGGTAATATAGTATTTCTAGCTTTATCAGAAACATCCATGTCTATTTCACCATCAAGGTGAATTATTCTTTTATTATCAATTTCTTCAACTTTATAAGTCATATAATAATTGTAAAAAACTCATTATGAGCAGATATCTTTTATTTTCCACAAAAAAAGTTGCATATATTGGACATCTTAATGTGTTTACATATTCAGAAAAAAACAATAAAAATTAACTAATTTTTAAATTAATTTAAAAAAAAGAGGAATAATGAAAAATAATAAAGGTTTTACACTTATAGAATTATTAGTTGTTGTTGCTATTATTGGTATTTTAGCTGCAGTGGGAACAGTTGCGTATCAAGGTTACGTTGGAGGAGCTAAAAAAAGTTCAGCTGAAAGTAATCACGCATCTACAACAAAGTATATAGCTGCTGAATTACAAAAATGTGCAATTGGAGAGAGCGCAGCAATGGGCAATAATTTTGATTGCTCTGTAGACTCTGCTAATGAGGTAGCAAATGCAGCTGCAAGCGCATTATCGGATTTTAAAAATCCATATCAATCTACTTCAGCTGCTGTAACTCAAGGTTCAGGAACAGATGTGGGAGTAACATATGTATCTGACGATGGGACAACTATTACAATTACAACAAGAGTAAAAGATTCAACTGAGACTCAGTTCAATCTTTCAAATACTGTTATAGTTGAATAAAAATAAATTTTATTTAAATGAAATATAAAAGTTCTACTGGTTTTTCACTAGTAGAACTTTTGGTTGTAATCGCTCTTATAGGTATACTTTCCGCTGTTGGTATTGTTACTTATAATGGCTACGTAACTAGCACAAAAAAAAATTCGGCTGAAAACACAATTCAACAAATTGCTTTAGCTCAAACAGAAGAGTATGCTAACAGTGGTTCATATAGTGTAACTGGCGATCCTCCAACAGATGCATGTTCAGCAAATAATTTAACATCATTAGAAATTGAGTCAGAGTTATTTGGAAGTGACAATATAATTCCAGATGATATCGATTTTGAGATTTGTATTTATGGTTCTGGTTCAACTTTCACAATTCAGGCAGAACATCAAAAATCAGAGTGTATGATCACTTTAGTAAGAAATGGTGCGACTACTAGAACCAATTGTTAAGTAACATCTAATATTATTTTAACCCAAAATGGATGATTTGTTATTTTGTAATTATTCAACTATAAAATACTCTTAATTATGAAAAAAATTTTAGTTCTATTATTTTTATTGCCTATTTTAAATAATTGTACGCAATATTCCTCAATAATTGGACCGACTATAACCTTAGCTGAGTCAGGAAGTGTTTTACGAGCAACAAGCTCTTTATCCAGTTCATTAGCAATGAATAACTTAAAGCAAGGTTTAAACGATGAAATCAACGAAAATAATTATTGTCAAACAGTTCATTCATCTGAACTAAGTAAAATTTTTTTTGAGACATTGGAACACTCAGATTGTTATTATGATCCAATGAGTATCTATAGATAATCCATTCTAAATGATGCCCCAAGAAGTAGTAGATGTTTTAACAAGTAACATTGATACTTTATGGGTTATTGATTGTGCAATTTTAGTTTTCATCATGCAAGCTGGATTTATGTGTATGGAAACTGGTTTATCAAGACACAAAAATAGTATCAATGTGGCACTAAAAAATGCTGCAGACTTTGGTGTCTCAGTAGTTATCTTTTGGATTTTTGGTTTTGGCTTAATGTTTGGCACTTCTTATAATGGATTTTTTGGTACCGATCTATTTTTTTTCAAAACAGATAAAGCTGAGTACATGACTTATTTTGTTTTCCAAGCAATGTTTGTAGCTACAGCAGCTACAATCATTTCTGGTGCGGTTGCAGAACGAATGAAGTTTAATGGTTATTTAATAATGACAGTTTTAGCTACTGGAATTATTTATCCAATAGTAGGACACTGGGCATGGTCCTCAAGCTATCTATCAAAATATGATACAGCTCAACAATTATTAAATGCTACCAACTCTACTGGGTGGCTTTCAAATTTAGGTTTTGTAGATTTTGCTGGAAGCACGATTGTGCACTCAGTTGGTGGGTGGATTGCTTTAGCAGCTGTAATAATTTTAGGACCAAGAATAGGAAAATATTCTGAAGCTAATAAAGGCAAATTTACTGGTTCAAGTTTCCCTTTAGCTGTTTTGGGTACATTAATTTTATGGTTTGGTTGGTTTGGTTTTAATGGTGGAAGCAATGGTGCAATGGATGAAGTTGTTCCATTAATTTTAATAAATACTTTTTTAGCTGCTGCATTTGGTTTGTTAACTGGATTATGTATTTCATACATTAGATATAAAAAACCTGATCCATTTCACATTATCTTAGGACCCTTGGCCGGATTAGTTGCAATTACAGCTGGGTGCAACTCGATGACATCAATAACTTCTATTTTTGTTGGTATCATTGGAGCGATTATTGCAATTGCTGTTAATGAAGTTCTTAATAGATATGAAATCGATGATGTTGTTGGAGCTGTGCCTGTACATTTGGCTGCAGGTATATGGGGAACTTTAGCAGTAGGTTTTTTTAGTGACTTAAGTATTTTAGATACAGGTCTTGATAGATTTTCACAAATTAAAGTTCAGTTTATTGGTGTGTTAAGTATTGGAGCATTTACATTTATTTCTTCATTTGTAATTTTAAATCTGTTTAATAAATTTTATCCATTAAGAGTAAGTCCGGTTCAAGAAGAGCTTGGTCTGAATATTGCAGAACATAATGCCGTTTCTATAGAACATGATTTAATTTCAATTTTAGATAAACAATCAGAGTCGGGCGATCTAAAAATAAGAGGTCCCCAAGATCCTTTTACTGCAGGCGGAGTTATTGGTCTTTACTATAATAAATTAATGAGCAAACTTGAAACTAGTGAAGATGAGAAAAATAAGTGGAGGGAAAGAATTTCTAAAGAGGTAAAACTTGCAGTCAAAGTTCAAGAAAACTTTTTACCTAAAAGAAATTTAAAAAATTATCCTGTTCATGGAATTAACATTGCTGCAAGAGAGGTATCTGGTGATTTTTTTAGCTTTTATCCTCATAACGATAGTATTTATTTTATAATTGCAGATGTTGCTGGAAAAGGAATTCATGCAGGCATGGTAATGGCAAAAGCATCTACATTATTTGAGGTTCTATCTCAGTCAAAAGTAGATCCTGATGAGATGGTGTTTCATATGAATAATGATTTAAACAACACTAAAACAGGAGGAATGTTCGTTACTTCAATTGTTGGAGAATATAGTTTAATAACAGATGAAATTAGATGGGTAAATGCAGGACATCAGCCAGCAGTTGTTAGAGATCATGATGGAAAATATAATCAGATTGAAAGTTTAGCACCACCTTTAGGAGTAATTAAACAGAAAGATAAAAGTATTTATAAGATTAATAAAATGAAATTAAATGGCTCAAGATTTTATGCTTTTACTGATGGTTTGTCTGAGAGTTTAAATAAAGAGGGACAAGAAATTGGTATCGATGGTTCAATCGACATTATTGAGGAAACTTATAATAAAGATACCAATAAACAATTAGACGACATAATGAGATCTGTGATGGATACGACTAAAAATCAAAAATTAACTGATGATTTAACTGTAATAAGTATTGGAAAATAATACTATTTTAATTAAATTATTAATTGAAAAAAATTATATACTTAATATCTTCCACTTCTTATGTTTAATAAACTAAACAAACTAAAATTTGTTTTTGTCACAATATTCCTGTTAGTGGCAACATCAGTATTTTCTTCGGAAAAAAATATTACCTACATGCAAATTTTACAAAAGCCAAATGATCTAGATTTGAATTTAAAATACGCTCAACAACAAGGAAAGATGGGTAACTTTAAACAAACTATTTCAACACTTGAAAGATTGACAATGCTTTATCCTGATAATGTTGAAATCAAATTATATTTGTTATCTGTTTTAGTACAAGTGGACTCACCTGAAAAAGCAAACACTATTATAGAAGACATGAAGCTTAGAAGAGATTTAGCCCCAGAAGATCTTGAAGCTTTATTAGAAATAGAAGAAGAATTAAAAGATAGAGAACCTAGTTTGTGGACTTTAGCAGCTGATATCTCTTGGGGTGGAGTTTACACTGATAATGTTAACAGTGTATCAAGAACAAGATTAAAAGAAGATTCTGATGCAGTTGTAGGTGTCAACTCTGCAAAATACGATAGTACAGCGAGTGGAGGTATTGGTCTATCAGCCACAAGACCTATAGGAGAAGAATCTTCTTTTTTAATAAATTTAGCTCATTCACAATCAGAACAACATCAAGAAGGAGATGATGACTATCAAAGTTATGGTTTAACATTGGCAGTAGATACTGTTTTAGGTGGTTTTAGTTTAAGTCCATATTTTATGGCAAGTAAATCAGATTACCAAACTGATGCAGATAGTTTTTCAAAAATGTGGGGTATAGGAGGTTTCATACCTGTTGGTGAAAGAAATTCTTTTAGTTATGGATACGCTTTTTCAGACTCTAAAGGAAATAGAAACTCAAGTGATACTACAGCAGATGAAACTAATACCATCGGACATAGTTTTACTTTAGGTCATGATTTTATATTAACCGAAATAATTTCAACCAGTATTGGTTTGGGTTATAGCGACTCTGATGCAGTGGTTGATGCAGGAAATGATTATGAAACTTACGATGTAAGTTTTGGATTAAATTTTGCTTTTCCGTGGGCTTATATTGCAGTTGGAAATGCAATGAGTTTTAATGATTATAAAAGAGAAGATACATCTGTCAGTTCTAATAAGATTAGATCAGATTACACCAATACTTTCGATATCATGTTAACAAAAGCTATAGGAGATATTTTTCCAACAATTGATCCAAATAGAAGTTTATTTATAAATTTATCATATGAAAAACTTATTTCTGAAGCGAATATGCTTAATTATGATTATATAGCCGATTCTTTTTCATTAAGTTTTTCTAAGTCTTTAAGACTAAATTAATCAAAATTTATTAACAATTTTTCTCCATTTTTCCTTATAAAGACGCTTTTTTAAGCGCTCATTTTGAGTTTTTAAATGTTTATTTTTTTCAATATTTTGATACGTTTTCATAAAAATGAAAAAGATATTGTCATTAATTTTTGGTTTAACATTCTTAATGAGTGTGAGTTCGCATTCTGAGGAAAAGCTGACTATTGAAAAACAGTTAGTTGGAATTGTCGGAGCAATTTCTGGAACAGTTAAAACCGAAACAAGAGAATTAAAAGCTGGAGACAAAATTTATTTAAACGAAACAATTGTCGCTGGAGCTGGTTCAGGCACACAAATTTTACTTTTAGATCAATCTACATTTACTATTGGTGAAGATTCAGAAGTTGTAATGGATACATTTATTTTTGATCCAGCAACTAATGATGGAAAAATCGTTGCAAGTGTTAAACAAGGAAGTTTAAAAGTTATCTCAGGTCTTATTAGTAAAAAAAATCCTGACAGT
The DNA here is from genome assembly GCA_902597265.1 of uncultured Pelagibacteraceae bacterium. Lineage (GTDB taxonomy): Bacteria > Pseudomonadota > Alphaproteobacteria > Pelagibacterales > Pelagibacteraceae > Pelagibacter. The sequence continues at coordinate 14,803 of CACJXB010000007.1, forward strand.
TTAACAGTAGAAGTTCCAGAAGGAACACTGGGTTCAAGAGGAACTGAGTTTCAAACAATTGTTTCAAAAGGAAAAACAGATACTTTATTGATTGGTCCTGGAAAAAATAATACTCTAGGTATGAGACCTGGTGCAGTTCTCGTTGGAAATAAACTTGGTTCAACTTTACTAGATAATCCTTACAGCATGACTTCAATGACTAAAGGTAAAGCACCTGGTCAAGCAAAAAAGATAACAAAAAATCAGTTAAAGAAGTTTAATAAAAAGATGAAAGCTTTAAGGGTTGCTAAACTTTCTCCAAGTGAAACAAAAACTGAGAGAAAAGCTTTAAAAAAACAATTAAAGAAAGAATTAAAATCTTTAGGTTTTGAAAAAGAAGAAATTAAATCAATCATCAAAGAAAATATTCAAAAAGACAAAGAGAAAAAAGTTGCAATAAAAAAAGACAGAGCTGAGAAAAAGAAAAAAGCTAAAGCCGAAAAGAAAAAAGCTAAAAAGAAAAAAGCTAAAGCTGAAAAGAAAAAAGGTAAAAAGAAAAAAGCTAAAGCTGAAAAGAAAAAAGGTAAAAAGAAAAAAGTTGTAAAGAAAAAAGAAACTAAAAAGAAAGCAACTAAGAAAAAAGCAACTAAAAAGAAAGCAACTAAGAAAAAAGCTACTAAGAAGAAAGCAGTGAAGAAAAAGCCAGCTAAGAAGAAAAAAGCTGTGAAGAAAAAACCTGCTAAGAAAAAGAAAAAAGCTGTTAAGAAAAAACCTAAGAAAAAGAAAAAAGTAGTTAAGAAAAAACCTAGAAAGAAAGTGGCTAAGAAGAAGAGAGTAGTTAAAAAGAAAAGAGCTGCTAAGAAAAGAAAAGCTAAGAAGAAGAGAAGAAAGAAGAAGTAGTTAACAGTCCTTAACTCTTATTTACTTTATTTAAATTAAATATAAATTTGTTTTGTGAAAGCTTTTTTGCAAAAATATACAAATTATTTAATTTTTTTGTTGATCCTATTATTGTTAATCACTTTAAAAATTATTAATCCACCTTTTATCAAGTCAGTTTCGTATTTAAGTTTTGATTTATATCAAAAAATATTTGCAGAAAAAAAAGATAGTGAAGTTGTTATTATTGATATTGATGAAAAAAGTTTAGGTAAATTTGGACAGTTTCCATGGAACAGAAATGTTTTTGCAAAAATACTTGATCAACTTAATACTTCCAATCCAAAGGCAATAGGTTTCGATATTTTTTTTACTGAAAAGGATAAACAATCTCCTGAGGAAATTATTAAATCATATAATTTGATACCATCTGATGTAGCAGATCTTCAAAAATTAAAAGGACCTGATGATGTTTTCTCAGAAAAATTGAAAGAGTCTAAAACTGTAATTGCAGTTTTAGGAAGTAATGTGCCTTCACATTCAAATTATGATCGTAAGGCAAAAGCAAGATTTTTATCAAAAGGTGGGGATCCAAAACAATTTACATATTCTTATCCTTTTTCAATTGGGTCTCTTGAGAAATTAGAGAAGAATGTTACAGGATTAGGTTCAATATCTTTTTTAGATCAATTAGATGGGATCATAAGATCTTTACCATTAATCGTACAATTTAATAAAAAAATATATCCAACAATGGGGCTGGAAATGGTTCGTGTTGGATCAAAACAAAAAAATATTTATGTAGAACTCAATGAAGTTGGAATTAAAAGAATAAGCGCAAGACCATATAAAGTAGACTCAGATCCTAATGGAATTATTTGGATTAAATATAAAAGGTCAAATAAAAATCAGTACATATCTGCAGGTGATGTTTATGATGGAAAATTTCAATCTGATTTTTTTCAAGATAAGTATGTTTTAATTGGTGCTTCAGCACAAGGACTTTTCGATCTTGTTAAAACTCCATTAGGAGTAACTGTACCTGGAGTAGAAGTTCATGCTAATGTCATAGAAAATATTTTAGATCAATCTTATTTAATAAGAAATCCAAATACTTATATTTTTGAATTATTATTTTCAATAATTGTAGCGTTAATCACATTTATTTTATCCCAAAAAATTAAACCAAAATATAGTTTGTCTATCTTTTTTGGAAATATTTTAGCAATCATAATTATTGGATTTTCTATTTATAAATTTAGATCTGAACTAGTTGATATGAGTTATCCAATATTTATTGTCACTTTAACATTTTTAACAGGGCTTTATTTTAGATTTATAGAAGAAAACAAAATTGCTTTAGCTAATTTACAAAAAGAAGCAAAATTATTAAAAGAAAGAGAATTAGCAGCAGGGGTTCAAAAAAGCTTGTTCCCAGATATCTCAAAATTTGAAAATTTTATTTTTGCTAAAAACGTTCCAGCAAGAGATGTGTCAGGAGATTATTTTGATGTAGTGAGAGCTACACCTGAAGAATATTTTTTCACTTTAGCCGATGTATCAGGAAAAGGTGTCAAAGCAGGTATGTATATGGCAAAAGCATCATCCATATTTAGAACACTCACTAATTTAAAATTTCCATTAGAGAAAGTTGTTTTTGGGGTAAATAATGAATTGGTTGAGGCAAAATTTAAAGGAATGTTTGTTACAGCAGTATTTGGAAAACTAAATATAAAAACTGGTGAATTAGTTTTTATAAATGCTGGTCATGAAAGTATTTTAACTTTTGATCAAAATAAAAACTATGAATACATTAAATCGGATATGCCACCCATTGGAATTGTTAAATATTTTACAGAATCGATGGTAAAATCAAACACTATTAATTTAAAAGATAAAACTTTTGTAGTTTATACGGATGGTGTAACAGAGGGTTATCTCAAAAATGGTGAAGAATTAGGGGCTGAGGGAGTACAAAAAATCATAGATGGTATGTCAAAGGTAACACCAAAAACTATTGTTGAATCGATTGAAAAAGAGTTAAATTGGGGTGCTGAAAAATTAAGGGATGATATTACTTGTATGGCAATAAATATCGCTAACACAGATCTGATTAAAAAGGCGAAATAACTTATTTTTTTAAACCTATTATGAGTACATATTTGTACTAATTAACTCATTTTTATGCAAAAAGTATATTTTTATGAAAAATTTTAATAAGATTATGCAAAGAATATTTAAAGGAGTAATTGAACCTAAAATATTTTTAATTTTATTTGCATTTCTCTTTTCATCTCTAGCTTTTGCAGCTTCTTTGACAGTTACATTTTTAGATGGAAGAATACCTCTCCATAACAACAGTAACTGTTTTAGTTCAGATGGGTTCAATGATAATTTGGTAAGAGACTCAACAGAACAACCGCAAGATGTTGTATTTAGTACTGATGGTCTAATAGTTTTTACAACAAATTTTAGTCAAAGGGGCAAAGGACAAGGCAATCTTTCTATGAATAGGCTTAGTAAACCTTTTGATATGACATCAGTTAGAAGAGATAATGGAGATTTAAGTTGTGATGCTATTGACTCTTTTAGAGTTAATGAAAGCATTGGGTTTCTGCTTTTAAGACATCAATTAATAGGCATAAATATCGTAGATAATGGTACAAAATTTTTTATATCGGCTGATAACGGTAATATTGCTAGATTTGATTTAAGCGTACCAAATGAATTTTCAACAAGAACTTTTGTTAATGTTCTTTCTACCTCTGGAACTGAAGACAATTTTGCATTAAGTACAGATGGTACAAAACTTTTTACAATAAATGATACTAATAACGCTCCAGTCGTTACTACTTATAGTCTACCAGGACCTTTTGATATTTCTTCTAAAACACAAACACATCAAGTTGATTTAACAACAATTGGTGTAGAAGATGAAACTGGTAATGACAGGGGGGACGATATTGAGTTTACTGAAACAGGAAATGCCATGTTTGTTTTAATTTCAAATGATACAGAAAGTTCTAGTGGCGGTCCAAGGCCTAACAGTTACATCTACCAATATAGTTTAGAAAAAAATTTTGACGTATCAACAGCTTCGCTTATCGGAAGGCACCAACTCAACGGTTTTGGTAATGTACACGCAAATAGAGAAGGTACTGGCCAGCCAAGAGGATTTTCTTTTTCAGCTGATGGAATGAGAATTTATATTGTACAAGAACAAAATGGTGATGGTGTAGATCAAATCAATTCATTCCAATTAGAATGTCCTTATGGTCTGGTTGCTTGTGTATCGGATCCAACCGCAAGTATTGGTTCACAAGTTGAATTAGCTAAACAAAATATTGCTTTAAATATTTCTACAATTTTTAAAAGATTTGAATGGATTAAAAGAAATAGAGATGAAGAAGATCTTACCAGCCATAACATTAATTTAAATTATCCTAACCCTTTATTAGAGGCTCTAGCAATGAACCTTGAACCAAAAGCAAAAAAAACTGTAGCATCTCTAGTGAGTAAAAATAAAAAAAATAAGAAAAAATCTAAATGGTCCTCATGGAGTTTAGGAGATATTTACATTGCAAATTTTGAAAAATTAGGATTGGAAAATGCAAAAAGTATTAAGGCAAAAGGAGTAACAATAGGTGCAGATAGAAAATTTGGTGAAAATAAATTTTTTGGCTGGGCTATACGATATGGAGATAACAAATCAAATATTTATAGCTCTCAACAAAATACAGAGATGGAGTCGTTAACATTAAATTTATATGGAATTACTCCAACAAAAGATAACAAATATATAAATGCAGTTGTAGGTTTAAGTGCCTTAAAAATTGATAGTATTTATTTAGGAAAGATATCTGGACGTAGAAATGGTAAGCAAGCTTTTTCAACAATAAATTTCAGAACAAAAAATCATTATGGCAAATTAAATATTACTCCGTCTGGAAAACTCACTTACGGTATTACAAGACTATCTGATTATACTGATTTTATAAGTATGACAGTAGACGGACCTGCAACTGATGTAATATATGACTCAGATACTTTTGAAAGCGGAGAATTAGCAGCAGGTATATTATTTGAAACAGAGGAATTTAAAACTGAGTGGGGTACCATTCGCCCAATGGGAGCAATAGATTTTTTTTATGACTTTACTTCTGACATCCATTACAATTATTCAGTCTCAGGTTCCAGTGACGTGAATCAAGATACAATCACAGGTGCTTATTCTAAAAGAAACTTAAGAACTACCATTGGTTTTGAGGCTATATACATTGATGGTTATACTCTTTCTCCTATTTACGAAAAAGTTTCTAAAATAGAAGAAGGAAAGATCAGAGAAACTATTTCAGAGACATTTATAATAAAGCTTAGTCGGACAAAAGAGGAAAACAATAGTAGTTTTGCATTAGATTTTGATCCATTTTCAGATAAGCCTGCTAATTTAAGTTATACAAAAAAAATTAACGGTTTAGATATTAAATTAAATTCAAATTATTTTGGATTTAACAATAGTGTTGATTATTTTACAAATTTTGAAATCTCAGGAACTTTTTAGTAAATCTTGAAGTTTATTTTCTTTTTCTAAAGCTCTAACTTCATCATAACCACCAATGTGTTGATCATCAAAAAATATTTGTGGAATAGTTCTTTTACCATTTGCTTTTTTAATCATTTCATCCATAGCCCCATCAACTGTTGCAATATTAATTTCATTGTAACTTGCGTTGTTTCTAGTTAATAATCTTTTTGCAGCATCACAATAATTACATAATGGACCTGTGTAGATAGTAATTTTTTTCATACTTTATAAGTAATCACTTTTTTTTAATTTACTAGATAATTGTTTTCGAGAATACTCAAATTTTTTTCTGTGTTTAATACTTTTTTCATGAACTCTTTTTCTCCATAATCTAAATGATGAGGGTTTAAGAGTTCGTCTCATAATTTTTATAACAGCAGATTCTGAGTAGCCAGTCTTTTTTTTGATTTCCTCAAAAGTAATCCGATCAGCCCAAGCTGCCCATATGACCCAATCTGGACTTTCCAGTTTTGGCTCTGGATTCTTGACTTTGGTAATTGGCCTGTGACCTTTTTTTTTCATAAATCCTTTATATTTCAAAAAAATCAATAATGCATTTTTTTTAGGATCTGATATATTAGAATCTGATAGTCCTTCTTAGCCATCTTTAGCTCCCGGTTTTTAAGGACTATCTTTTTTTTTATGCTCCCTTTAGATTTTTTTCTATTTTTGCAGATTATAATCTTTCTATTTATCACACCCGGAACTCCTCGAGTTGTCATTGTATCCTACTCAATGAATTATGGTGTTAAAAATTGTGTCTGGACTGCTTTAGGAGACATTACTGCAAATTTATTTCAAGCAACTTTAGTAATTTTTGTTATTGGAACTTTTTTGTCAGATAATCCTGGATTTTTAAATTTTTTTAAATGGTTAGGAGTGTTATATTTAGTTTATTTAGCTTATGACGTGTACAAATCTTCACCTAAAGATGTAAATTCAAAAAAAATTACAACGAAAAGTATTTTTTCTTTTTTTAAAGATGGTTTTTTAGTTGCAGGTACAAGTCCGAAGGCATGGTTGTTTTTTCCGTTAATATTCCCTCAATTTATTGATTTTAATACCAACTATGTGGTGCAATTTTTTATTTTGATTACAACGTATGTTGTTTTAGATTTTATTTCTTTAATTGGTTATGCATTACTCGCACAAAAACTAATTTCTTGGATAAAAGCAAATCCTAAAACAATTAATACAATCTCAGCGAGTGTTTTAGTTATAATAGCTTTAATTATTATTGTAACACAACAATATTAATGCATGCTCAAAGTAGTTTTTGCCTCTTGCAATAGCTGAAAATTATTTATTTAATTAAGAATTAATTAATTAATAACAGAAGGAAATAAAATGAAAATCAATAAGATAATCTTGAGTTTTATTTCTGCAGTAGCAATTTTACTTTCAACTTCAGTTGTATCTTTTGCAAAAGTAGTTGGTGATAAGATTGTTTTAGGTGCTGCTATTTCATTAACTGGAAAATATTCATCTAATGGTGTTCATACACAAAACGGTTATAACATGGCTGTTGATAGAATTAATAGCATGGGTGGTGTTAAAGTTGGTGGAAAAACTTATAAGTTTGAAATCATTTACTACGATGATGAATCAAACCCAAAAAGAGCAGCTCAGCTAGCAGAAAGATTAATCTCACAAGATGGTGTTGAGTTTATGCTTGGGCCATATAGTTCAGGTTTAACAAAAGCAATAGCTCCTGTAACAGAAAAATATGGTGTGCCAATGGTTGAGGCAAATGGTGCTTCTAGATCTTTGTTTACAAAAGGTTACAAATATCTATTTGCAGTTTTAGCTCCAGCTAACCTATACCTTGATGTCGCTATTAGAACGGCAGTAGAGTTAAATGGTGGAAAAGGTGTAAGAATTGCTCAAGCATTTGAACAAGACGCTTTTTCACAAGACGTTAGATTAGGTATTTTAGATGCAGCAAAAGACACTGGATCTGAAATTATAATCGATGATAAGCTTCCAAAAGAGCTTAACGATATGGCTGCAACATTAGTTAAAGTAAAACAAATGAAGCCAGACGTACTTGTTGTATCAGGACACACAAAAGGTGCATTAACTGCAATTAGACAAATTGCTGAAATGAAAGTTGATGTTCCAATGTTAGCAATGACACACTGTGATGCTGCGAAATTATCAAAACAACATGGTAAAAATTCTCAGTACGCTTTATGTGCTTCTCAATGGCATAAAACACTAACATATAAAGATAACTTCTTTAAAGATGGTATGACATATGCGGCAGATTTCCAAAAAGAATTTGGATATGATCCGCCGTACCAATCAGCAGAGTCTTCTGCAGCATTGTTAGTTTTTAAAGATGCATTTGAGAGAGCAAATTCTTTCGATCAAAAGAAAGTAAGAGACGCTCTTGCAGCAACTAATATGCAGACATTCTATGGAAATATTAAATTTGCCCCTGGTGGTCAAAATGTTGACAAGCCTATGGTTCTTTTCCAAGTAATGTGTGATGGATCTGGGAAATGTGAAAATAAAGTTGTGGCTCCACTTAAGTGGGCTTCAGCTAAGTTGATTCACCCAATTCCTAAGTGGTCTGAAAGATAATTACAAATCTATAAATACCCCCTAAACTCTAGGGGGTATTTTTTTTTAAAAGGCATTTATGGATTTCATGGTTTTTCAATATCCGATGATAACCGTTCAAGCTTGTTTGGACGGAATACTACTTGGAATTTTATTTGCATTAATTGCTTATGGAATGGCTTTGCAATGGGGAGTCATGAATATCATAAATATTGCTCAAGGTGATTTGGTTATTCTTGGAGGCTACATTGCTTACTTTATGTATCTCTATGGAATTCATCCTGCTTGGGGTGTGATTGTATCACCAATTATAATGTATTTTGTTGGTGTCGGAATTTATAAATTAGTAATAAATAAAGTTGTGGATCGAGATTTATTTATCTCAATCCTTGCAACTTTTGGAATAAGTATTCTTTTCATGCAGCTAATGAACTTTGCATTTGGTGCAGATGTTGTTTTAGCCAACTCGGGTTATGGAACTACATTTTTATTTGATAACGCAGTAGTTTTACCAAATTCAAAAATATTTTCTGCTTTCATTAGTATTGTATTTGCTATTTGTTTAGTAATTTATATGAAAAAATCTAAGCTTGGCCGTGCAATAAGAGCAACTGCACAAAACGCTAGAGCTGCAAAAATTTTAGGAGTTGATACAGAAAAAGTTTATGCTGCTACTTTTGGCATTAATGCTGCACTTTGTGGTGTTGCTGGAGCATTAATATCAATAACTTTCACAATTCATCCTTATATGGGATTACCTTATACAATTCGATCATTTATGATTGTAATTGTTGCAGGATTAGGAAATTTACCTGGTGTTGCAATGTCAGGTATGGGATTGGGTGTATTCGAAGAGTTCGCTGATTATATATTGGGTACGGAATTTAGAATAGGTTCTGTGTTTTTATTATTAGTTTTAATTCTTGTTTATAGAAGATTTAAATTATCAAGAAAAAGAGAATATCTGAAATAATGAATAAAAATATCATATTATACGCAGCAATATTAATATTTGGATTAGTTGCACCTTATGTTTTTCCAGCCTTTAAAGTTCAATTATCTATTCTTTGTGTATTGATCGTTTTAGCTACTACTTGGAATATTCAAGGCGGTGAAATGGGTTATAACACTTTTGGAAATATTCTATTTTACGGTTTGGGAATGTATTTATGTGCTTCTGTCCAAGTTGGAATGTTTTTTCCATTAGCGGAATGGACTGAAAGTGGTGGAGAAAAAACTTTTGTTCATACACCTTCACAATTCTTTCAAGGAATGGCAGCAGGACTTGTAGTTGCTGCCGTTGTTCCAACCATTGTTGCAGGATTAATTGGTTATGCCATTTTAGGATTAAGAGGACATTACTTTGCAATTTGCACTTTAGGTTTAGGGGTTGCTGCGGGAGAAATTTCTGGAGGAATAGAAATTATTGGAGCAGGACAAGGTTTTACCACTCCACCTTTTCCAAACGTTGGTGGATTAGAGGCAAGAGGAGAATTCTTTTATTTTTTAAGTTTTGGTGCACTCGTCCTTACTTTCATAGCAGTGAGAGCGATTTACTCAACAAGATTTAGATTAATTCTTAATGCGATCAGAGATAATGAAGATAAAGCTGAGGCGATGGGAATTGAAACAATGAAATATAAAATAATTGGCTGGATGGTGTCAGCATTTTTCTGTGGTTTAGCCGGAGGTATTATGGGTGGACTTGTAGGTTACATTGACTCAACCGATGTAGCATTTGATGGAAGAGAGATGGGAGTATTTATGGTTTTGATGGCAATCTTAGGTGGTAAGGGAACTTTGTGGGGACCAGTAATTGGAGCAACTGTATTCCATATTTTCAAAGAAGGATTTTGGACATTCTTTTTAGGATGGCAGTATGTGGCTTTAGGAGTTTTAATCGTTGTGATTGTTATTTATTTCCCAGAGGGAATAATGGGATGGTTAAGAGAAAAATACCCAGAGAGATTTGGTGAAGTAGTAGATGAAAAAGATCGAAAAGCACAGGTAGAATTAAAATGAGTATTTTAGAAGTTAATAATGTTAGTAAATCTTTTGGTGGTGTTAAAGCTAATGTTGACATTTCAATGACGGTTGAAAAAGGAAAAATATTTGGATTAATTGGTCCAAACGGTTCAGGAAAAACAACTTTATTCAACTCAATAGTTGGAACTTATCCTATAGACAATGGTTCTATCAAATTTAATGGCAAAGAAGTTTCTGAATTACCTGTGCCAGTAATTGCTAAACTTGGATTATTAAGAACATTTCAACAAACAAGAATTTACGGAAAATTAAATTGTGTAGATAATATGCTTATTAGTCACAAAGGAAGCGATGAAAGTATATTAAAAATATTTTCTAAAATTCCTAAAGACCTAACTGAAAAGGCAGAAAATTTATTGAACTTTGTTGGACTTTATCAAAAAAGAAAATTAAGAGCTGGTGATTTATCGTTTGGTCAACAGAAACTTTTAGAATTAGCAATGGCGTTAATGAATGAGCCAGAAATGCTTTTATTAGATGAACCAACTGCTGGTATTAACCCAACATTGATCAATGGAATTATTGATCGGTTGATTAAAGTAAATCAAGATTTTGGAATAACTCTTTTAGTTATTGAACATAATATGAGAGTTATTATGCAATTAGCAGAAAGTATTTATTGTTTAGCTCATGGCAAAATGCTTGCAAATGGTACACCAGATGAAATTAAAAATGATAAACGTGTTATCGATGCGTATTTAGGAGCTCAATAATGTCTAATCAATATGAAGTTTTAGGAAAAGCCCCGGGTGCAGAAGATTTAAAGAAACTTTCACCTGACAATATTCATTTAACAATTAAGAATATGAATGCTGGTTATGGAAAAATGGAGATATTACATAACTTTGATCTTTTTGTAAGCAAAGCTCAATCTCTATGTTTAATAGGTCCTAATGGTGCTGGTAAGTCAACAATATTGCACTCTATTTATGGTTTTACAAATATATTTTCTGGTCAGATAGAAATAGATGGCAAAGAGATTACAAATCTTTCACCAGCTGAAAAACTTAAATCAGTTGGGATAGCTTATATTCTTCAAGATAATTCAGTATTTCCAGATATGACAGTAGAAGAAAATTTATTAATGGGTGGTTTTATTAAAGATAAAACACAAGATTCTTACGAAGAAGCTGAAAGAATTTTTGAAAAGTATGAAAGATTAAGAAATAGAAGAAACCAGCCAGCTAAAGTTTTATCAGGTGGTGAAAGAAGATTATTAGAAATTTCTAGAGCTTTAGTAATGAAACCTTCAGTTTTACTTGTTGATGAACCATCTATTGGCTTAGAACCAAGATATATTGATATGGTATTTGAAATTTTAAGGGATCTTCAGGAGAATGAAAAAAAAACGATCATCTTAGTTGAACAAAATGCAAAAAAAGGACTTGAGTTTGCTGATATTGGATATGTTTTAGTTTCAGGTCAAACAGCAATTGCAGGTAAAGGTGATGATCTTTTAAGCAATCCAGATGTGGGCCGCCTGTTCTTAGGTGGTTAATGATCAGTTCAAAATTTTTCATTAAGGGCTTTAAATCTATCAAAGGGGCAGGAAGCCCTGCGATTGCTCTTGGGGCAAGTTTTATTGCAATTGGTGCACTATTAAAAAATTTAGGTTTTTCAGTACAAGAAAGTATTTTTTCTACTTTTATGATTTATGCATTACCAGGTTCACTTGTAATGGCTGAGTCAATGTTTATAGGCGCATCACTGGTAAATATTTTTCTAGCCGTCTGGTTAGTTAATGCCAGATTATATCCTATGACTGTAGCCTTAATGCCATTATTAATGCATAAAGATCAACCAAGGTGGAAGTATTATTTGTCGTGTCATTTCATTGCAGTTTCATCTTGGCTGATTGTCAAAGATAATTACGAGTTAATCGAAAAAGAAAATAGAATAGATTTTTGGATAGGTATTGGAACCGCGACTTGGTCAGTTGCAATTTTTTCTACAGTTATTGGTTATATTGCATCTGATTTTCTTAATAAAGATATTCTTATTGGTTTAGCAATTATCAATCCAATTTATTTTACATGTATGATGTTGGGGGCAATGAAAACTATTCAAATAAGTTTATCAGTTGTATTAGGAGCTATATTGGGTCCAGCATTTTATTTTTTTTCACCTGAGTGGTGCATTTTATTTGGAGGCTTTATTGCAGGCACCGTTGCGTTTTTGATAGGAGAAAGAAATGGCCAATAATATTTTAATTGTAATTTTAGTCACTTCTTTTGCAACATATCTCTCAAGATTTTTAGGTGTTGTGAGTGCAGAAAAAATTAAAGAAACTTCTAAAATGTTTAGATGGTTTAATTGTCTCGCTTACTCTACTTTAGCTGCTCTAATTGCAAGAATTGTGATTTTTCCATCAGGATCTTTAAACGAAATAGATTATTCAATAAGATTAATAGTGGTTGTTTTATCTATAGCTATTTTTTTTATTACTAAAAAAAATTTAGTTTACCCAACTATTTTCTCTGCTATCATACTGTCAGCTTTTAGTAGTTACTTATGATAGAAAAAATTGAGGGGTTTGACATTAACATAAATGATCAATCTTCACGGATAATTAACATAGATATAAGCGATGAAGTTTTAAATAAACTTATTTTTCCATTTAATAAGTTTGATCTTACAGCTTTAGAATACAAACCTTTCACTAGGTTTACAATTGCTAAAAGTTTAGATGATTTAAGTAAAAATAAATTGTCTAAATTAGTAAATAAGATTGTTCGAGATAGAAACACAGGTTGTTTTATAATTAAACCAAAAAATTTAATTTCTAAAATTGATAATAATTTTTTAGTTAAACTTTCTACGGCAGTGGCTCATTTAATTGGTATACCAAACCATGATGCAATGGCTGGAAAATATTATGCAAGATTTCATGTCAAACATGAGGATAAAAGCGACTCTTATTTAAGAAAAGCTTATACAAATATGGATCTACATACAGATGGAACTTATGTAAAAGAAAAAACGGATTGGTTATTAATGTCGAAGTTAGAAGAAAAGAATGTTGAAGGTGGAGAAACAGCAATGCTACATCTTGATGATTGGGAACATTGTGATGAATTATTTAATGACCCGACAGCTAAAGAAGATTTTATTTGGGGGTCTCCAAAAAGTAAAAATATAGATTATAAAGTAGAACATCCTGTATTTTCATCTGATCAAAAAGGCAAACCTCAAATTTCATATATAGATCAATTTCCAGAGCCTAAAAATATGAAGCAAGGAGCATTTTTACAAAAATTATCTGATAGTCTGGAGGAGAGCAAAAATAAGATTATAACTAAGCTTCCAGTTGGTTCAGCAGTTGTTGCAAACAATTATTTTTGGCTGCATGGAAGAAAACCTTTTAAGGAAAATAAAGATTTAAGTAGAGAGTTATTAAGAATAAGAGGTTCTTTTTTTATTAATTAATATAAATTATCCTTTATAAAGTATTAATTATGAAATTAGGTTTTATAGGAACAGGAAAAATTGCTTCTTCAGTTATAACTGGAATATGTAGATCATCTATCAAATATAGCAAAATATATATTTCTTCCCGAAACAGTAAAATTGCTAAAAATTTAAAAAAAAAATTTAAAAGAATTTATATTGAAAAGGATAATCAAAAAATAATTGATAATTGCAATTGGATTTTTTTAGCAGTTACACCGACCGTTGGTGAAAGAATAATCAAAAATTTAAGATTTAAATCTAATCAAACAATTATTAGTTTCATTTCAACAATTACAATTCTTCAATTAAAAAAAACTATAAAAGTAAAAGCAGATATCGTTAGAGCAATTCCTTTACCTCCTATTTCACTTAAAAAAGGACCAGTTCCAATTTGTCCACCCAATAAGAAGGTAAAAAAATTTTTTGATAAAATTGGTTCCACCGTTGAAATAAGAAATGAAAAATTGTCTATTAATTTTTGGTCTACATCAGGCATGATGGCTTCTTATTATGAAATATTAAATGTAATGAGTGGTTGGTTAGTTAAAAGAGGTATTAAAAGACCAGACGCCCAAAAATATATCACTTCTTTATTTTTAGCTTTATCTGAAGATGCTGTTGTTAATTCTAAAAAAGATTTGAAATATTTAGTAAAAGAGTCTCAAACACCTAGAGGATTAAATGAGCAAGGCTTAAAAGAAATGAGTAAAAAAGGTGCTTACAAATCTGTAATAAAAACACTAAATAGTATTCATAAAAGATTAAATAAATAATTAATGTCTGAAAATATTTTAGAAATTAATAATTTATCAAAATATTTTGGGGGGCTAGCAGCAGTTTCTGATTGTTCACTTAAAGTTAAAAAAGGAACTATAACAGGTATAATTGGTCCCAATGGTTCTGGTAAAACAACTTTATTTAACTTAATTGCCGGGAATCTAAAATCTTCATCTGGTAACGTTGTCTTTAATAATGAGAATATCACCGATACTCCATCCTATGAATTGTTTTCTAAAGGGTTGCTTAGAACTTTTCAAATAGCTCATGAATTTACAAATCTATCTGTATTAGAAAACTTAATGATGGTGCCAGGTGATCAATCTGGTGAAAAATTAATGAACGCTTTATTTAAACCCTCGTTAATAGCTAAAGAAGAGAATTTAATAAAAGAAAAAGCAATGGAAGTAGTTGAGTTTTTAAACTTTAGTCATTTAAAAAATGAATTAGCTGGAAATCTATCAGGAGGACAAAAAAAACTCTTAGAACTAGGTAGGACTATGATGGTGGATGCTAAATTAGTTTTATTGGATGAGGTTGGTGCAGGTGTTAATAGAACTTTGTTGAAAGATCTTGGAACTGCAATTGAGAAGTTAAATAAAGAAAAAGGTTATACTTTTTGTATGATTGAGCATGATATGGATTTTATTGGAAGATTATGTGATCCAGTAATTGTCATGGCTGAGGGTTCAGTTCTTTTTGAGGGCACAGCAGAGGATGCAAAAAAAGATGAAAAAGTAATCGAAAGCTATCTAGGTCGTGGTTCAAAATTAAAGGATAATTAATAATGGCATTTTTTGAGGGGAATAACATGACTGGTGGATATGGAAACGGTCCTGACATTATTAATTCTTGTTCTGTTAATGTTGAGAAAGGAGAAATAGTTTCAATACTTGGACCCAATGGTGCTGGGAAATCAACGGCAATGAAAGCTATGCTAGGATTGTTAGATTTAAAATCAGGATCTGTAATTATTAATGGAAAAGATATTTCAAATCTTTCACCTCAAGATCGAGTGAAGGAGGGTATTTCATTTGTGCCTCAAACTAAAAATGTTTTTGCGGGCATGACTGTTGAAGAAAATTTAGAGATGGGAGCTTTTTTAATTAATAAAGAATACAGTGTAGTGATAGATGAGATTTATAATTTGTTTCCAGTATTAAAAGAAAAAAGAACACAGTTAGTTGGTGAATTATCAGGTGGACAAAGACAACAAGTAGCTCTTGGAAGAGCATTAATGATTAAACCATCTGTTTTAATGTTGGATGAACCGACTGCTGGTGTTTCACCCTTAGTAATGGATGAATTATTTGATCACATAGTTAAGGTAAAGCGAACTAATGTTGCAATTTTGATGGTTGAGCAAAATGCAAAACAAGCATTAAGTATTTCTGATAGAGGTTATGTTTTGGTAACAGGTGAGAATCGGCACTCTGGTACAGGAAAAGAATTATTAGAGGATCCAACAGTAAGAAGTTCTTTTCTAGGTGGTTGATATGGATTTTATAAATGCATTAATACTTTTATTAAATTATATTTTCGTACCAGCTTTAGCATATGGATCTCAATTAGCACTTGGTGCAATTTTTGTAACATTAATTTATGGAATTTTAAGATTTGCCAACTTTGCTACAGGAGACATGATGGCTTTTGGAACAATGTTTACAGTTTTATTCACGTGGTACTTTCAGTCTGTCGGAATTAGCTTTGGAGTTCTACCTACAGCTCTATTAGCTATTCCTTTTGCAATTGTTTTTATGATTGGTTACATGCTTGTGATTGATAAATTTGTTTTCAAATATTATAGAGTAAAAAAAAGTCCTCCTGTACAATTAGCAATGGTAAGTATTGGAGTAATGTTTGTTACCCAGGCAGTGGTTCGAATAATTATTGGTCCATCAGATAGAAGATTTTTTGATGGAGAGAAATTTTTAATTAAAGCAGGTGAATTTAAAGAAATGACGGGATTAAATGAAGGTCTTGCAATTAAATCTACTCAAGTAATTACAATTATTGTTACATTAATTTTAGTTTCAACTTTGTTCTGGTTCTTAAATAAAACAAAAACAGGAAAAAGTATGAGAGCATATTCTGATAACGAAGATTTGGCATTGTTATCAGGCATTGATCCAAAAAAAATTGTCATGATCACTTGGATTATAGCAGCTATTCTTGCTACAATTGGTGGTACTTTATATGGCTTAGACAAAAGTTTTAAACCATTTACATATTTTAACAACATGCTGCCAATATTTGCAGCAGCTATTGTTGGTGGAATAGGTAATCCATTTGGAGCCTTTTTAGGAGGATATGTGATTGCTTTTTCAGAAATTTTATTAACTTATGCTTATAGAAAATTTTTTATGTATGTATTGCCTGAAAGTATGGAGCCAGATGGTTTAGTTCAATTACTCTCTACTGATTACAAATTTGCAGTATCTTTTTCAATACTAGTCATTGTGTTGTTATATCGACCATCGGGAATATTTAAAGGGAAGGTATTATGAGAAAAAATTTAAATGTAATTGCAGCTTACAGTATAATGATGGGCTTAATTATTCTGGTAGGAATATTTCAGTCTTGGAATATTGCTCTATCAATATTTAATCTTTGTTTAATTTCAGCTGTAATGACAATGGGTGCGAATATTCAATGGGGTTATGCAGGTCTTATAAATTTTGGAATAATGGGTTTTACGGCTTTAGGTGGTCTAGCAGCAGTTTTAATTTCAGTCGATCCAGTACAAGAAGCCTGGAGTGCAGGTGGAACTAATATCTTATTAAGCCTTTTTCTTTTAATAGGAGTAGTTCTGGCTATTAAATATGTTTTAAAAAATTATAAGAAATCAAAAAGTAGAACCTACATTATCGCCACAATTATAATTTTAGGGATTATTATTATTAGATTTATTTCAGAGCCTGGAATAGAGGCAATTGAGGAGGTAAATCCAGCTAAAACCGGTTTTCTTGGCGGCTTAGGTCTGCCAATTATTTTTTCTTGGATTGTTGGAGCTTTGTTTGCTGGTGGGTTAGCTTTTATTATTGGAAAAGTAGCGCTAGGTTTAAGAGCTGATTATTTAGCAATAGCAACTTTACTAATATCAGAAATTGTTATTGCAATTATAAAACATGAAGATTGGTTAACGAGAGGTGTAAAGAATGTAATTGGATTAAAAAGACCAGCACCTTACGAGGTAAATTTACAACAAACAGATTGGTTTATAAATCTTGTTGAAAAATTTAATTTAAATAAATTAAATTTAATTACTGACTTAGCTGAAAGACAAGCTGCTTTAAATCAATTAGTTATTGAAGGATCTTCGGTTTTTGTGAAACTCTGCTACTCTGGATTATTTTTAGTTGTAGTAATTATTTTATTAATATTAACTCAAAAAGCACTTTATTCTCCTTGGGGAAGAATGATGAGAGCAATTAGGGATAATGAAGAAGCAGCAAATGCAATGGGAAAAAATGTTGTCAAACAACATCTTTTAATCTTTGTTTTGGGATCAGCTATTGTGGGTATCGCAGGCGCAATGCTAGTTACACAAGATGGATTATTTACTCCAGGAAGTTATAGACCTTTAAGATATACTTTTTTAATTTGGGTAATGGTTATTATTGGTGGTAGTGGAAATAATTTTGGTGCAATTCTTGGAGGCTTTGTAGTTTGGTTCTTATGGATCGAAGCAGCACCGATTGGATTATATCTAGTCAATTTAACAACCGCAGGTTTAGATGATACTCATTTTTTAAAAGTTCATTTAATTGAAAGTGTACCATATTTTAGATTCTTGATGATGGGAGTAGGCTTGTTATTAATTATGAGATATAGACCAAAGGGTATACTTCCTGAAAAAATAGAAATAAAATAAAACTATGAAATATATTATTACAGGTGCTGCAATAGCTTGGGCTTTGTATATGGCTGATAAATATTTGTTCTTTTAAAAAAACCCCCAACAAGTTAATGCTGGGGGTTTAATTTTTTAGATAAAATTATCTTTGTTTTTTAGTTTTAAACTTTCCGCCTTTAACTTCTTGTTCTAAGAAAGAACCCTCAGCTTCACCGACGCTAGTAAAAGTAACTCCAGTTGCACCTTCGTAATTAACTTTTTTACCTTTAGCTAATAAATCTAAACCTTTTTTAAGTTCACCTGGGTAAATTTTTGTTCCTGGGCCATTAGCAACATCCATTACATTTTTTGCAATTGATGCTCTATCAGCTGATCCACCTGCTTGCATAGCTAAAACAATTAATGCAGCAGCATCGTAAGACTCACCTGTGTATGGTCCAGAACTATCAATACCACCGGCACTTGCTACTTTCGCAAATACTCCTGCACCTTTTCCAGTTGATCCTGGCATTGAACCAAAAGATTTTCTTAAGTCTTTACCGAACGCATCAACTAAAGACTGACCAATCATACCATCAGATAAAATAAATTTATCAAATGCCCCAGAGTCCAAAGATGCTTGGATTATTCCTTTTCCACCTTGGTCTAAATAACCAATTACAGCTACTGCATCACCACCTGCTGAAGCAAGAGTGGCTACTTCAGAAGAATAATCTGCTTTTCCATCTTCGTGAGCTGTGACTGCTGTAACTTTAATACCGTGAGCTTCAACAGCTGCTTTATAAACATCAGCTAAACCTTTTCCATAGTCATTGTTTGTATAAGTAATTGCAACGCTTTTAACTTTTCTGTCTTTAGTTATATCTGCTAAAATTTGACCACCTCTAGCATCTGACGGAGCTGTTCTGAAGAAATATCCTTTATCGTCTAAAGTAGTTAATCCAGGAGATGTTGCTGATGGTGAAATCATCACCACACCATTTGGAACTGCAACGTTAGATGCAATTGCACCTGTAACACCAGAACAATCAGCACCCATTATTGCTGCAACACCTTGTGAAATAACTCCTTCTGCTGCAGCAGTTGCAGCAGCTGAGTCAACGCATGTTGAGTCTGCTCTAATCACGGTTATTTTTTTTCCATTAAGCAATGAACCAGAGTCTGATGCTTCTTTAAAAGCAAGTTCTGCTGAAGCAGCCATCGCTGGTGTAAGAGATTCAATTGGACCTGTAAATCCTAAAATGATTCCCATTTTAATTCCATGTCCATCTGCAGATACATTTGATGTAAACCCAAATACAAATGCTAATGCAGCGATAAGTAATCTTTTCATTATGTTCCTTTTTCTTGTTTAAATTAATTTATATAAGTGGAAATTAAATATAATTTAAAAAAATTTTCAACAAGCAAATTACCTAAATTTGTAGTAGCTTTGACTAATTTAATAATGAAATCAAATAAAATAGAGCCAAAATTTATCACAAAACATAATCCTAGAGTTGGATTAATCGCTTTAGCAACCGACTTTATGATCGAAAAGGATTTTATTAATGTGATTAAAGATAAAGATATAGATTTTTTTGTAAATAGAATTGAATGTTTCAATCCACTTACAAGAGAAAATTTAATAAAAATGTCCGAAAAAGTTACAGAGGTAACAAATAATATTTTACCTAATGAAGATGTTGATTGTGTTGTATATGGTTGCACATCTGGAACAATAGCAGCAGGTTTTGAATCAATTGAAAAAAAAGTTAAAGCAGCAAAACCAAAAGCAAAACTTACAACACCTAGCTCTGCAGCAATCAAGGCATTAAAAAAATTAAATGTTAAAAAATTAGCAATTTTTACTCCATATAGTAAAAAATTAAATGATCAAATTACAAATCATTTTTCTAAGGAAAAATTTGATGTTGTATCAAACTCATATTTAGATATTGCAGCGGATTATGATATTGGAAAAGTTGATCAAGATTTTTTATTTGAAGTATTGTCAAATATGAATATTGCTGATGCAGATGCATTGTTTATTTCTTGCACAGCTTTACCGGTATTAAATATAATTGAAAAGTTAGAAAAAAAAATTAACAAACCTGTTCTTTCAAGTAATCAAACTTTAATTTGGAACACTCTAGAGGAAATTGGCAAAAATACAGATATCAAAGGATTTGGAAAACTATTTCTAAAAAATTAATCATGCTTTTTGCAAAAGAAGAATACAAACAAAGACTTTTAAAAGTTCAAAAAATGATGCAAGAGAAAGGTATTGAACTTTTAATTTCACACGACACTAACAATATAAATTATTTAACAGGTTATGATGCATGGTCTTTTTATTATGCACAATGTGCAATAGTTCATATCAATGCTGATGAACCTATATGTTTTGTAAGAGATCAAGATGCTGGAGGTGCTTATATAAAAACTTATCTCAAAGAAGAAAATATAATTGTTTATGATGAACATTATATTCATACGTGGCCTAAACATCCTTATGATTATCTTGTTAAAATTATTAAAGAAAAAAAATGGGATAAACTCTCTATAGGTTTAGAAATGGACGCACATTATTTTACAGCATTCTGCTATGAAAAAATTAAAAATGGTTTACCTAATGCAAAAATAAAAGACTCAGATAGATTGGTTAATTGGGCAAGATTAGTAAAGTCTAATGCTGAGATAAATTTCATGAAATCTGCTGCAAAGATTTCAGAATTAGGGATGAAAAAAGCTTTTGAAGTAATTAACCCAGGTGTAAGACAATGTGATGCTGTTGGTGAAATTCAAAAAGCATTATTTTATGGAACACCTGAGTTTGGTGGTGAATATTCAAGTATTACAACACTATTACCAACAGGCAAAGGTACATCCGCCTCCCATTTAACTGCAACACAAGATGAATTTGTTGAGGGTGAAGCAACAATTGTTGAGCTGTCTGGAGTATATAAAAGATATCATGCACCGATGGCTCGAACAGTACTACTTGGAAAACCTGACAAATTAAAGATAGAGACAATGAAAAAAACTATCGAAGCATTACAAGCTGGAATAGATGTAACAAAACCTGGAAATACTGTTGATGATGTTGCGCACGCATTTTGGAAAGTATTGGATAAATATGGAATACAAAAAAATTCAAGAACTGGCTACTCAATAGGTATAGGCTATCCACCTGATTGGGGTGAACACACTTTAAATATTTACAAAGGTGACATGACTCTTTTAGAACCTAATATATGTTTTCATATGATTGCTGTAATGCAATTTGGAGATTGGGGAGTGGAAGCCTCTGAAGCAATTAGAGTAACTGATAAAGGAGCAGAACTTTTTTGTAATTTATCAAAAGAACTACACGTTAAAAGCTAATTATTAATGGTTGATATTTGTTTATACAAATGTTTTAAATTCATTTTAATTTATGTCAGTTAATAAAGAATTCGTTAAATTTGAAAATGTAGATAAAAGCTACGATGGTAAAGTCTTAGTTGTAAAAAATCTTCAATTAGATATTGCTGAAGGTGAATTTATTACAATGTTAGGACCATCGGGTTCTGGTAAAACAACTTGTTTAATGATGCTAGCTGGATTTGAAACTCCTACGAATGGTGAAATTTATTTAGGAGGAAAAGCTATTTCAAGTATACCTCCTCATAAAAGAGGAATTGGTATGGTGTTTCAAAATTATGCCTTGTTCCCTCATATGACAGTTTATGAAAATTTAGCATTCCCTTTAAGAGTAAGAAAAATTCCAAAAGATGAAGCAGATAAAAAAATTGATAAGGCGTTATCTATGGTATCACTTCAAGGATTTGCATCTAGAATGCCAGGTCAATTA
>CACJXB010000008.1:0-33816 GCA_902597265.1 uncultured Pelagibacteraceae bacterium
TCAACTTTTTGTTCGGAAAAAAATGAAATAATAAGCGACAATTATAAAATCACAAAAAATCAAAAGATTGGTATTATACCTCCTATTGGAGGAGGCTGATGCTTCATACAAAGATCAAAGATACAAAAAAAGAGAAGATGCATATTTCAAATGCTGAAAAATTTATTAAAGACTTTAAGTTTGGTGCATCTATTTACTTTTTGGGCACTGTTAGAAATATCAATGATAATAAAAAAGTAACTGGAATTACTTACGATAGTCATGATGAAATGGTTATAAAAAGTTTTGAAGAGATCTATAATGATGCAGAGCAAAAATTAGATATTAAAGACAAAGCAGTATTTATTGAACACGCTAAAGGATATCTAGACTTAGGTGAGATAAGCATAATTATCGCAGTTGCTTGTAAACATCGAGATCAGGCATATGTACTTTCAAGATATATAATTGAAGAAATTAAAAAAAGATCTCCAATTTGGAAAAAAGAACATTATGAAAATGAAGAAAGCGAATGGTTAAAAGGAAACCCTGTTGCTAATGAAAAAATTTAAACATTCAGAAATTACTTCAGAAAAAATTTATAATAAGAGGAGATCTTTTATTAAATCTATGGGTTATGGTTTAGGAGCGCTTACTTTAAATTCAGTTCCACTACTTAATGCAAATGCCAGTAATTTAAATAAGCCAACGAGTTATGAAGATATAACTACTTACAATAATTACTATGAGTTTGGTACTGGCAAGGGTGATCCGCACAGAAGAGCAAAAAATTTTCCTACAAAACCTTGGAGTGTAAAAATTGAAGGTGAAGTTGAAAAATCATTAGAACTTCCTGTTGAAGAAGTTTTGGCTATTAAATCTGAAGAAAGAATTTTAAAACTTAGATGTGTTGAGGGATGGTCTATGGTTATACCATGGGTGGGTTTTTCATTAAGTGAACTTCTTAATAAAGTTAAGATTAAACCCAATGCAAAGTTTGTCGAGTTTGAAACTGTTTATAACCCTGAAGAGATGGTGGGACAGAGATATCCTGTTCTAAATTGGCCTTACATCGAAGGATTAAGAATTGATGAAGCTATGCACCCACTTACAACTGTTGTAACTGGTTTATATGGCAAGCCATTACCAAATCAAAACGGAGCACCTTTAAGAATATTTATTCCATGGAAATATGGTTTTAAAAGTGCGAAAGCAATCGTTAAAATAAAACTAACAGAAAAAATGCCAAATACCGCTTGGAAAAATGCTTCACCAAGAGAATACGGTTTTTACTCAAATGTTAATCCTGAAGTTGATCATCCAAGATGGTCTCAAGCAACTGAAAGAGTAATCGGCGAAAGTATCCTAGCCCCAAGAATTAAAACCTTAATGTTCAATGGGTATGGAGATGAAGTGGCTCATCTTTATAGTGGCATGGACTTAAAGAAAAACTACTAAAATAAATTGAAAAATTATTTAAAGCCTGCTGTTTTCCTAATATTACTTTGGCCAGTCTATGTAATTTCTTATCAAATAATCTTTAATGAATTAGGTCCTGAACCAGTCGATAGAATTATTAATCACTTTGGAGAATGGACTTTGATTTTTATCATTTTAACTCTTTCAATTTCCCCACTTAGAAAAATAACAAATTCTACCGAATGGTTAAAATTTAGAAGGATGGTAGGTCTTTTTACTTTCTCATATGCTTCAATCCATATGCTAAGCTATGTTGGTCTTGATTATAGATTTGATATCGAGCCATTAATAAATGATGTTTTTAAAAAAAAATTTGTCTTTGTTGGTTTTTCTGCTTGGTTATTATTAACAGTTTTAGCCTTAACCTCATCAGACACTATGGTAAGAGTTTTAAAATCTAATTGGAAAAAGTTACACAGATTAGTTTATGTAATTGCAATATTTGGTTCACTTCATTTTATATGGTTATCTAAAACAATCTTTTTTAAACCTTTAATTTACTCAATCATAATTTTAATACTCTTGAGCTTTAGAATTAAATTAAAGAAAAATGCTTAATTATTTTTTGGCTCGTTATCTACAACCAGGCAAATTTCAGATTTAGTTAAAAATCTTTTCCCTGTACCATTGTCTAAAGAAAACATGCCACCAATTCCTTTGACAGCATCTATGGTTAAATCTGTATGTTTCCATTTTTCATATTGATCATCATTCATATAAAAAGGAACACCACCAATTTCACCTAATTTTACGTCACTATTACCAACCATATATTCATTCCTAGGATAACACATAGGGGCACTGCCATCACAACATCCACCAGATTGGTGAAATAAAAGTTCTTCACCATGTTGAGCTTTAATTTCCTCAATTAATTTTAATGCTGAGTTTGTTGCTTTTACTTTCATAAAAAATATGGCCCGTGATTCCTCACGGGCCATTATATATTATCTATCTTTTAAAAGAAGCCTAATTTCTTTTCACTGTAAGACACGTGAAGGTTTTTCACTTGTCTATAGTGATTAAGCATCATTTTATGTGTTTCTCTTCCGATACCAGACTGCTTGTAACCACCGAATGCAGCATGAGCAGGATAAGCGTGATAACAGTTTGTCCAAACTCTACCAGCTTGTATTTCTCTACCCATTCTGTAAGCGATATTTCCGTTTCTAGTCCATACGCCAGCACCTAAACCATAAAGTGTATCATTAGCAATTTCTAATGCTTCTGCTTCGTCTTTAAATTTAGTTACTGATACTACCGGTCCAAAAATTTCTTCTTGGAAGATACGCATTGAGTTATTACCCTCAAAAATAGTTGGTTCAATATAATTTCCTTTTTCTAAACCGCTATTGATTTTTGCAACATTTCCACCACATAGAACTTTGGCACCTTCTTTCTTACCTAAATCTAGGTAAGACTTGATTTTTTCCATTTGTTCTAATGATGCTTGTGCACCAATCATTGTTTCCATTTTCAAAGGATTGTCTTGCTTAACTGCTTTTGTTCTAGCAATAGCTTTTTCCATGAACTTGTCATAGATAGACTCTTGAACTAACACTCTGCTTGGGCAAGTACAAACTTCACCTTGGTTTAAAGTGAACATTGCAAAACCTTCAAGACATTTGTCTAGGAAATCGTCATCTTTTGCCATAACGTCTTCAAAGAAAATGTTTGGAGATTTTCCACCTAACTCTAATGTGATCGGAATTAAGTTTTGCGATGCATATTGCATAATTAACCGACCAGTTGTTGTTTCACCTGTAAAAGCAATCTTTTTGATTCTTTTAGATGAAGCTAACGGTTTACCTGCTTCTAAACCATAACCACTTACAATGTTAACTACTCCTGGAGGCAATAAATCACCAATTAACTCCATTAATAACATAATCGAAGCTGGTGTTTGCTCAGCTGGCTTTAGCACTACACAGTTACCTGCAGCTAATGCTGGAGCTAATTTCCAAGTTGCCATTAATAATGGAAAGTTCCACGGTATAATTTGACCAACTACACCTAGTGGTTCAGGGATATGATAAGAATATTCACTGTTACTTATTTCAGCAACTGAACCTTCTTCTGCTCTGATCACACCAGCAAAATATCTCCAATGATCTATCACTAGTGGCAAGTCAGCGGCCATACATTCTCTGATTGGTTTACCATTATCTAAACATTCTGCTGTAGCTAGTACATTAAGATTTTTCTCAATCACATCAGCAATTTTAAGAAGAATGTTTGATCTTTCCGTAATTGAAGTTTTACCCCAAGTCGGGAAAGCTGCGTGAGCGGCATCTAATGCTGCATCCACGTCTTTTTCATTTGATCGTGCAACTGAACAGATTACTTCATTTGAGATTGGTGAAGTATTTTCAAAATACTTTCCAGATTTAGGCTCCACAAACTTTCCGTTTATGTAATTTCCATATTTAGCTTTGTATGGAAACTTTACCTTCAAATGAGATGTATCAAGAACAGATGACACTTTCATAGCTTCTGCACTCATTTTTCTTACTCCTCTTGTTTTTTTTGTTATTTTAAGCTTATTATTTTTTCTAGATTTGTTAGAACGCTTCTTAGTCGCAGACTTTTTTGTCACGATTTTTTTTTTTGTTTTCGTTCTTTTTCTAGATGTTTTGACCAATTTATATTTTTTTTTCTTGGTCTTTGGCTTAGCTTTAGACTTTCTTTTATTAGCCATAATTGATTAAACAAACATTTGGAAGGTCTGTCTATTTATAAAAATCAAAAAATTCTACCTTGAATTGTATTAATACTATATCTTGTGCTCAATAAAAAATTCTCTAATACTTTTTAAATGAATAAAAATGAAAAAATTGAAATCCAATCAGCTACTTTTGAAAGATTATTAAAGCACTTGGATGAAAGAAAAGATGTTCAAAATATTGATTTAATGAACCTGGCTAACTTTTGTAGGAATTGTTTATCTAGATGGTATAGGGAGGAGGCTTTAAAAAAAGGAGTTACAATTTCTGACCCAGAAGCAAGAGAGAGAATATATGGAATGCCTTATCCAGAATGGAAAGAGAAATATCAAAAATAATTATTTTTCTTTTAGTCTTGGAAAAAGTTCAACAAAATTACATGGTTTATGATTTATATCTAATTGATGTTTTAAGATTCCATCCCAAGCATCTGTAACACCTCCGGATGAACCTGGTAATGCAAATACATATTTACCATTTGAAAGTACTGCGCATGCTCTAGATTGAATCGCTGATGTTCCAACTGTTTTTAAACTTATGTTTCTAAAAACTTCTCCAAATCCTGGAATATGTTTATCTGCAATCTCATTTAATGCTTCTGGTGTGATATCTCTACCAGTAAGACCAGTTCCACCAGTAGTTATGATTACATCTAACTTATCATTTTGAAGCCAATCTTTCAATATCACAACTATTTCATCTTTATTATCTTTACATATTTTCCTATCTAACAAATTATGATTGGATGCTTTAATTTTCTCAACTAAGATTGCTCCAGATTTATCGTTATCAAATGTACGTGTATCTGTTACAGTCAAAAGTGCAATGTTAACTTTCATAGTAAATTTTTAATATGATTATATTATCAATATTTTTTTTTATAACAGCAATTTTATATTCGAGTGTTGGTTTTGGTGGTGGATCTACTTATTTAGCTTTATTATTAATCTGGGACACACCTTACTATATTTTTCCAGTGATTGCCTTATTTTGCAATATCATTGTAGTTACAGGTAATTCTGTAAACTATATTAGAGCAGGAAATCATAATTTAAAGCTACTATTACCATTTTTAATTGGCTCTATTCCTTTTGCATATATTGGTGGAACATTGATTATTAATAAAGAGATATTTGAAATCTTATTATTTTTAGTTTTGTCAGTAGCCGGCATTTTGTTATTGATGAGTAATAAAGCATATGAAAATAAAGACATAACAGTTAAAAAACTTAATATTTTTATTTCTGCAATCATAGGATCTTTGCTTGGATTAATTTCTGGAATAGTTGGAATTGGAGGTGGAATATTTTTAAGCCCTATTTTATTTTTATTAAAAGCTGATAAACCAAAAAATATTATCACTACTGCATCTTTATTTATCTTAGTTAACTCAATATCAGGGATTTTTGGTCAATTTACTAAAGATGATATATTAAATGAATTTTTGATATATTGGCCACTTTTTTTTAGTGTTTTTATTGGTGGTTTGATAGGCAATTATTTAAATCTTAAAATTTTTTCTAACAGAGTTTTAGCTTTAATTACATCTTTCTTGGTTATCTTTGTGGCAGCTAGAATGGCTTTCAAGATATTTTTTTAAATTGATTAAATCTACTTTTTTGGATATTGCAATATTTTAAACAAATTTAGAGATTAAGTTTTAGTTATGAGTGAATTAAAAAAAGTAACAGCTATAATTTTAACTTACAAAACTCCAAAAAATATAATTTTAAATTGTTTAAAATCCCTAAATCGAAAAATAAATATAATTATCATTGAAAATTCCAAAAATTTCGAACATCAGAGATTAATTAAAAAAAAATTTCCCAAAATAAAAGTTTTTTGTACCGGAAAAAATTTAGGTTACGGGAAAGGAAATAATTTTGGATTATCAAAAACCAAAACTGATTATGCGTTAATATTAAATCCTGATATTATATGTGATAAGAATTTTTTTAAGAATCTTACAAAAATTATTAAAAATAACATTAATTTTGATGTAATTGGATGTCAATATATCAAAGATAAAATCTTTGCTCCAGCCGGTTTTTTTGAGCCAAAAAAAAATGTTGAATTTAAAAAAGAATATTTTGAAAATAAAATTGAAAGCATGTCTAAAGTTGAATGGGTAACAGGTTGTTCTATGCTGCTTAATTTAAAAAAAATAAATAAAAGAAACGTTTTTGATAAAAATTACTTTTTATATTTTGAGGAGTTTGATCTGTGTAAATCTATTATTGATAAAGGTGGCTTTGTTTATACTTGTAGAGACTTAAAAGTTCATCATTTTGGTTTCAAAAGCTCAGAAGGTAAAAATAATTTTGAAAAGAATGAAGCAATCAATATTCGGAATTGGCATTGGATGTGGTCATGGTTTTATTTTTATAAAAAAAATTATAGTTTTTCACATGCTTTTTTTAAACTTTTCGGAAAATTAACAAAATCATTTTTTAAAACAATTTTTTATTTCATCACAAATCAAAAAAATCAAAAAGATAAATATCAATATAGATTTTTAGGATTATTAAATTCTATTATCGGTCGATCCTCATTTTATAGAGGACAAAAAAAAATTAATTAATTTGCTTTTTTTACAAAATAGATTCCTAAAACTACTGCTATTAAAGAAATTAGAACTTTAAAAGTAATTAGTTCTTTTAAGAATATATAACTCAATATAGTTCCAAAAATAGGTATTAAATATGAAACTTGAGATTGAAAAATCAAACCGTTTTTAACTAAAATTCTAAATCTTAGTAACCAAGCGATACCAGTTGATACTAGTCCAAGATATATTACAGAGATAGTAGAATCTAATCTAGGTGTTAATTCCCAAGGTTGCTCTATAAAACTTACAAGTGGTATCAAAATGATAGTAGCCCAAATCAATATTGAGCCTGTCACGTTTTCGTTTTTCTTTTTACTAATCTTTAAAGTCAAAACTCCACCAATTACATAGCAGGTTGAGCCCAATAAGATTAACAATGCAGAAGTAAAATTATTTTCATCTATAAGTAAATTATCTGAAAATAAAAAAACTATTCCTGAAAATCCAATCAATATTCCGATTGTTTTTATGAAATTAAATTTTTCATTTTTTGTATAAAAATGTCCAAGTATAGTTGAGCTTAAAGGTGTTGTAGACATTAAAATTGCTGCTAAATTACTTTGTACTGACTTAACTCCATAAGCAATTAAGAAGAATGGAGCAACCAAATTTATAAATCCTATCATCGCAAACCAATGCCAATCTTTTGAAAATGCTTCAATTTTAATGTTTTTAAAATAACACAGTAATAAAACTGGAATAGCTCCAAAAAAAACTCTAAGAAAAGCAATTGTTACAGGACCAAATGAATATGTTGCAATTTTGATGTTAAAAAAAGCTGAAGCCCATATTAAAGCCAAAACTGTTAAAAGAACATAATCTAAAAGTTTTGGTTGTTTCATTCTGTTATATCTTCAATTATTCCTTTGGAAATCTTTATCAAATTTAAATTATCTATTTTGAAAACACAGTTTGGATGACCTGCAGCAGCATACAAAAACTCAAATCTGCTTAAATTATTGTCTATATAAATGTTTATATCATTTAAAT
Source organism: uncultured Pelagibacteraceae bacterium (assembly GCA_902597265.1). Taxonomy (GTDB): domain Bacteria; phylum Pseudomonadota; class Alphaproteobacteria; order Pelagibacterales; family Pelagibacteraceae; genus Pelagibacter. The sequence goes on from CACJXB010000008.1 coordinate 7,780, forward strand.
GACCCACTGGTGAAACACCACCTATAGTAAAACCTGTTATTTTCTTTACTTCATCAGCTGAGGCCATAGAAACATCTTTTTTGTTAAGTATTTTTTTTACTTTATTTAATGAAACTTTTTTATCTCCCGAAACTAAACACAGGATATATTTATCTTCTGCTCTAAATAAAAGACTTTTTACAATAGCCCCTACATTGCAACCTAAAGAAGAAGCTGCTTCTAACGCAGTTCTTGCTGAAGTATCAAGTGTAATGATATTTAAATTTTCATTAAAATTTTTAAGGTTTTCTTCTACCCTTTTAACTGGCTCTTTATTTAGCAAAGACATATTTCAACTTAAAATTGTTAGTTATTTTTTTAATTTAATATACACTTATGTAAAAAATGCATAGGTGTTATTAAGTAAAAGAACATTATTTAACAGTCTTTTTTTGGTATCACAAGGCCCAGAATTATATAGGAGAGAAAATGAGTGCTAAAGACGTTTTAAAATTTATTAAAGATAAAGATGCAGAGTTTGTAGATTTGAGATTTACAGATCCAAGAGGAAAGCTTCAACATTTAACAATGGATTGTACTGCGGTTGACGAAGGTATGCTTAATGAGGGAGTATTTTTTGATGGCTCATCAATAGCTGGGTGGAAAGCTATAAATGAGTCTGACATGATTTTAAAACCAGATTTATCAAGATTCTTTTTAGATCCCTTTACGTCTCATAATACAGTTGTAATTTTTTGTGATATTTTAGATGCAATTAAGAAAACTCCTTACGAAAGAGATCCAAGAGGTGTTGCTAAAAAAGCTGAAGAATACTTAAAAGCATCAGGAATTGGTGATAAAGCATTTTTTGGACCAGAGCCAGAATTTTTTGTATTTGATGATGTAAAGATTAAAAATGATATGAATGAGTGTGGATTTTCATTAGATAGTAAAGAAGGTCCATACAATTCTGGTAAAGAGTATGCAAATGGAAACATGGGTCATAGACCTGGAATTAAAGGTGGATATTTTCCAGTACCTCCAGTTGATAGTGAACAGGATATGCGAGGAGAATACTTAAAAAACTTAAAAGAAGTTGGTATTAAAGTTGAAAAGCATCACCATGAAGTTGCGCCAAGTCAACACGAACTTGGTATGTACTTTGGAACTTTAGTACAACAAGCAGACAACGTGCAGCTTTACAAGTACGTTGTACAAATGGTAACACATTCTTTTGGGAAAACTGCTACCTTTATGCCAAAACCAGTTGCTGGTGATAACGGTTCAGGTATGCACACGCATCAATCTATTTGGAAAGGTAATACTCCTGTTTTTTCCGGTGATGCATATGCAGGATTATCAGAAACCGCTCTTCATTATATTGGTGGAATATTAAAACATGCAAAAGCGATAAACGCATTTGCTAATGCTACAACAAATAGCTATAAAAGATTAATACCTGGTTTTGAAGCTCCTGTGCTTTTGGCTTACTCAGCTAGAAACAGATCTGCCTCTTGTCGTATTCCAATAACACTTAGTAAAAATGGAGCTAGATGTGAAATCAGATTTCCTGATGCATCTGGTAATCCTTATTTAACTTTTGCAGCAATGTTAATGGCGGGTATTGACGGGATAAAAAATAAAATACATCCAGGTGAGTCATTTGATAAAGACTTGTATGAATTACCTCCTGAAGAAGTAAAATCTATTCCTACAGTGTGTGGATCTTTAAGAGAAGCAATGGAGAGCTTAGATAAAGATAGAGAATTTTTAACTCAAGGTGGTGTATTTACTGATGATCAAATTGATGCTTACATTGCATTAAAGTTTGAGGAAATACACAAATTTGAACACGCACCTCATCCTGTAGAGTTTGAGATGTATTATAGTTGCTAATAACTAATTAATTACTGTTTAGTTGTAGCAATTGTATCTTTGTTAATACCTTTTTTTACAACGTAATCCTGTGTGCCGTTAGCACCAGTTTCTACTTCCTTACGTAGTTCTTTAAAAAAAGTTTTTTCTTTTAAAGAGTCTTTAAGGCCCTTAACAAGATTTTTAAATTCAAATTTGTTCATAAGACAATTATATATCAAATATGCATTTTAAGCAATACTGCTATGCAACTTATGGGATACTAATTTTAATCTATTTTAAAAGATTCTCCACATCCACAACGTTCTGTCTCGTTAGGATTATTAAATACAAAAGTTGAGGAAAAGTCCTCTTTTTTGTAATCCATTTCAGTGCCAAGTAAATACATTACTGCAGCAGAATCTATAAATACCTTTACGCCTTTATCTTCAATTACTTCGTCAGTAGGATTTAATTCTTTAGAATACTCCATCACGTAAGACATCCCTGCACAACCACCTGATTTAACCGAAACTCTAACACCCAATGCATCTTTTTCAGCACTAGACATTATCTCTTTAATTCTGTTTGCAGCGTTATTACTTAATTTTATTATTGGGTTCATTATAAATTTAACTCCAATTTTGCTGCATCAGACATCATATCTTTTGTCCATGGTGGGTCCCATACTAATTGAAGATCAACATCATCAATTTCTTCTACTTGCATAGCACCTTCTTTTACCTCCTTAGGTAAACTTTCTGCAACTGGACAGTTTGGAGTTGTTAATGTCATCTTTATTTCTGCTTTTCTATCTTTGACCTGAATATCATAAATTAAACCAAGTTCATAAATATTAACTGGAAGTTCTGGATCATAAATCTTCCTTATTTCATTTATTATCTTATCTTTTACTTCTATAGTCATTTTTCCTCTGTGCTGACTTCTTTTCCATCATTTTTCATTGCTGAAACTAATGTATGCCATGATAACGTGGCGCATTTAACTCTCATAGGATATTGTTTCACACCTGATAGACACATTAATTTTGTTTTATCATCTTCATCTAAAATATTATTCTTTAGATAAGGATTTTCTTTAATCATTCCTAAAAAATCTTCAATAATTTCTTTAGCTTCATTATCACTTTTACCTTTAATTAAATCTGTCATTATTGAAGCCGAGGCCATAGAAATTGCACATCCTTTACCTTCAAATGATATATCTTCAACTTTTCTTTGATCATTAAGTTTTAAATAAACATGAACATTGTCTCCACATAATGGATTGTTACCTTTAGCATCCTTATTAAAGTTTTCTGTTTTACCTAAATTCCTAGGATTTTTTCCATGTTCCAAAATTATTTCTTGATATAGTTCTTTTAAATTCATTTTAAGTCAAAGATTTTTTTACAATTATTTATTCCTTCATTTAGTTTATCTAAATCGTCTTTAGTATTATATACTCCAAGAGATGCTCTAGCACTTGCAGGAATGCCTAGCTTGTCATGAAGTATTTGACAACAATGATGACCTGCTCTGATTGCAACTCCGGTTTCATCAAGAATAGTTGCAATATCATGCGGATGTACACCTTCAATAGTAAAAGATAATACCCCTTTTCGTTCTTTTGGATTTCCAATTAATTTAACTGAATTATTTTTTTGTAAAATTTCTTGACCATATTCTATCAATTTTTTTTCATGTTCTATTATCTTTTTAATTCCAATACTTTCTAAAAATTTTATCGATTGATCAAATGCAATCACTTGTGCAGTAGCCATTGTTCCAGCTTCATACTTGTTAGGAAGTTCACCATAAGAAATTCTATCTTTTTTTACTTCATTAATCATTCCTCCACCTCCTTGGTATGGCGGAAGTTGTTCAAGCCATTTTTTTTTACCATACAAAACACCAAGTCCTGTTGGTCCATACATTTTATGGCAAGAGATTGCATAGAAATCACAATCTAATTCTTGCATATCTAGTTTTAAATGTGGGCCACCTTGACAACCATCAATTACTACAACAATACCCTTTGAATGTGCCAAATGAGTAATTTCTTTTATTGGCAAAACTGCACCTGTAACATTTGAAAGATGTGTAATAGCTATCACCTTTGTTTTATCTGTTATTTCTTTTTCAATATTTTCGATTGGAATATCGCCATCATCATTTACTTCAGCAAATTTTATCTTAATATTTTTTGACTTTCTTAAAAAATGCCAAGGAACATAGTTAGAATGATGTTCTAATTCTGTAATTAAAATTTCATCGCCAGGCTCTAAAACCGCCTGACCTAGAGTATTAGCTACTAAATTTAAAGCTTCTGTTGCACCTTTTGTGAATACAATTTCGTTCTTATCTTTTGCATTTATATATTTTTGGACTGAAACCCTTGTATTTTCATATAAATTAGTAGCTGCGACTGCTAAATAATGAATACTTCTTCCAACATTAGAAAATTGTTTAGAGTAAAATTCGTTTATTCTATCTAAAACAACTTTAGGCTTTTGAGATGAATTAGCGCTATCTAAATAAACTAAATCATTATTTTGAATTTTTTCATCAAAAATTGGAAACTCTTTTTTAATATCATCTATTTTCATTCTTTTAAACCAATCATATTTTTTATTAAATTCTTAATTTCAGAGTCTGTAATTTTTTCAATAACATCTAACATAAAACCATTAATTAAAAGTTCTTTAGATTGTTGATAATTAAGTCCTCTAGACATTAGATAAAAAATTGAATTATCATTTAAACTTCCTGAGGCCGAACCATGTGAACATTTAACATCATCCGCATAAATTTCTAATTCAGGTTTGGCATTAAATTCAGACGTTTCATCTAGCAATATTGCTTTGCTCAATTGATAACCATCTGTTTTTTGAGCTTGAGAGTCAACATATATTCTTCCTTGATATGCAGCTTTTGAATTTTTACCAAGCACACTTTTTATTAATTGATAACTTTTTGTATTTTCAACCAAATGATTTATGGTTGTCCTAATTTCATGATTTTGGCTATCTTTTAAAGAAAAAATACCATTAACAAAAGCTGACGAAAATTGTCCTTTAAGATTACAATTTATTTCATTTTTAAAATAGTTCGAACCTGCTGAAAAAATAAAAGTTTCCGAAATACTATTTTTTTTTTGCTCAATATTATTAAAAGAATATTTAAGATTTTTATTTATTGATTTGTCAATCTTATAATTTTTTAAAGATGAGTCTTCATCCAAATCAAAATTGTAAAGAATATTTAAAAAATTCTTGTCAGATGTATCATTGAAAAAATCAATTAATCTTAATGAGCTGTTTTGTTCAAGTTTAAAGTCTAACCTCAAATTTATATTTTTTGATTTCATTTTATCATTTGTAAAGTGATAAATAATAAGAGGTTTTTTTAGTATATAGTTTTTTTTAATTAAAATTTTATAATATTTATCACTTAATGCGCTGTTCAAATAAAGCAAAGAATTTTCATTATTTAACTTATTTTCTACATCAGCATCATCAAAAATTTCTATTGAACTTTTGTCTTCATAAGCGAAATCAATTTTTTCTATTTTTCCATTTATAAAAATAATTTTATTATGTTCTAAACCATTTACGAAGATTGAGGTATCAATTTTGTTAGTTACCGAATAATCATTATAAAAACTTAATTCTCCAATATTTTTTTTAATTATTTGATCAATATCTAAAAACTTCCAATTTTCTAGTTTTCTATTGGGAAATCCATTTTCAATAAATTTATTGAGCTGCTCTCTTTTAAAATTAATATTATTTTTCGAAAAATCAGATTTCTTTAATATTTTTTCGAAGTCTATTTTTAATTGATCTGTCATTTAATTAAAACCCTCATATCCTTTTTTCTCTAACTCTTTAGCTAATTCTGGACCACCAGATTTAATGATTTTTCCATTTATTAAGACATGAACAAAGTCTGGCTTGATATAATCTAGTAATCTTTGATAATGAGTGATTATTAAAAAGGAGTTTTCTTTATTTCTAAGAGTATTCACTCCATTAGCTACTATCTTAAGAGCATCTATATCCAGCCCTGAGTCTGTTTCATCTAAAATTGATAATTTTGGAGCTAGCATCGACATTTGTAAAATTTCATTTTTCTTTTTTTCTCCACCAGAAAAACCTACATTAAGTTGTCTATTTAACTTTTCTTCGTCAAATTTTAACTCTTTAGCTTTATTTTTTACGAGTTTTAAAAACTCAATTGCATCTAATTCCTTCTGTCCACGTGCTTTTCTAATTGCATTTAAAGAAGTCTTTAAAAAAATATTAGTATTTACGCCTGGAATTTCTAGAGGATATTGAAAAGCTAAAAATATGCCTTTATGAGCTCTTTCCTCAGTTTCAAGATCAAATAAATTTTTGTTCTCAAATAAAACCTCTCCTGAAACATCATAGCCTTTTTTACCAGATAAAATGTTTGATAATGTACTTTTACCAGATCCATTGGGACCCATGATTGCATGTACTTCACCTGGATTAATATTTAGAGAAAAGCCTTTTAAAATAGACTTTTTTTCCACATTTGCATTTAAATTGTTTATTTTAAGCATTAGCCAACACTCCCCTCTAAACTAATACCAACAAGTTTTTGTGCCTCTACCGCAAACTCCATCGGTAATTGTTGAAGAACTTCTTTACAAAATCCATTAACAATTAAACCTACAGCTTCTTCAGAATTTAATCCTCTTTGTTGACAGTAATGTAATTGTTCCTCACTAATTTTAGAGGTTGTTGCCTCATGAGCAATATTAGACTCAAAATTTTTATTTTTAATATAAGGAACTGTATGTGCGCCACACTTATTTCCCATTAATAATGAGTCACACTGAGTATAATTGCTAGAATTTTTTGCTTTTGAATTAATATCAACTAATCCTCTATAGGTCATATCTGAATTTCCAGCACTTATACCTTTTGAAATAATTTTGCTTTTAGTATTTTTGCCCAGATGAATCATTTTTGTTCCAGTGTCAGCTTTTTGATAATTATTAGTGATTGCAATTGAATAAAATTCACCTATTGAGTTATCCCCTTTTAGAATACAGCTTGGATATTTCCAAGTAATAGCTGAGCCAGTCTCAACTTGTGTCCAAGAGATTTTGGAATTTTTTCCTTTACACAATCCTCTTTTCGTCACAAAATTATATATTCCCCCTTTTCCATTTTCATCTCCTGGATACCAATTTTGAACAGTTGAATATTTTATCTCTGCATCATCAAGTGCAATCAATTCCACATTTGCTGCATGTAATTGATTCTCATCTCTCATTGGTGCCGTACATCCCTCTAAATAACTCACATAGCTTCCTTTATCAGCTATTATAAGCGTTCTTTCAAACTGGCCTGTTTCAGATGCATTAATTCTAAAATATGTTGAAAGTTCCATCGGGCATCTTACTCCTTCAGGAATATAGACAAATGATCCATCGGTAAATACCGCCGAATTAAGAGTAGCAAAAAAATGATCTGTAGTTGGTATCACAGTTCCAAGATATTTTTTAACTAATTCTGGATGTTTTTGTATCGCTTCTGACATAGAACAAAAAATTATACCTTGTTTTGTAAGTTCATCTTTAAAAGTTGTAGCGACAGAGACAGAATCAAACACCGCATCAACTGCGATACCGTTTAGACGCGCTTGTTCTTGTAATGGAATTCCAAGTTTTTTATAAGTTTCTAATAACTTTGGATCAAGCTCATCAAGACTTTTAGGTTTATCCTTCATACTTTTGGGTGCTGAGTAATAATATAGATCCTGGTAATCAATTTTAGGATATTTTGGTTTTTGCCAATTTGGTTCCTTTAAATGTTGTAATCTTTCATAAGCTTTAAGCCTAAAATCTAACATCCAATTTGGTTCTTTTTTGATATTGGATATAAATTTTATTACATTTTTATTTAAACCTTTTGGAGCTCTAATATTTTCAATATCAGTCGAAAAACCGTATTTATAATCTTTTAATTTCTCTATATCTTTTTCTCTAGTATCCATTCTTAAACTCTTTTTTCGTTATTTTCTTTAACCAAATCTTCTAAAGTTTTTTGTTCAAAAAAATCATTAATATGATTTTCAAGTTCATCCCAAAGATTATGAGTTACACATTTGGTTAATTTGCCATTACATCCTTTTTTTGATTCTTTTTTACATTGAACTGTTTTTACTTTTTCATCTACAGCATCAAAGATATTTGTAAGTCTTATTTCTTTCATTTTTTTATTTAAAACATATCCGCCTTGAGTACCTCTCACACTTTGGACTATTTCTTTTTTTCTCAATTTTGAGAATATTTGTTCTAAGTAGTCTAGAGATATGCCTTGTCTTAATGAAATATCTCTTAGAGAAACTGGATTAATATTGTTAAATTTTGCCAGATCCACTAAAGCCATTACCGCATATCTACCTTTAGATGTAAGTTTCATAATTCCTTATTTTACTGGGTATATATAAACCTGACCAAAATAGTCAAGTATCTACAATAAAAAAAAACTATCATATTGTCTCACAGTTATGATATGTCTAATTTTTTTTTGAGAATAATTATCATTAACAAAAATGGATAATAAAATTTTAGAAATATTTATTCCAGGACCTGCAGGAAGATTAGAAGCTAAATATTTTAAAAGTAAAAAAAGCACTTCACCAATTGCACTTGTTCTACAACCACATCCTCAATATGGAGGAACAATGAATAATAAAGTTGTAGTTGAAACTTTTCATACATTTATGGAAAATGATTTTTCAGTTTGTAGAGTAAATTTTAGAGGAGTAGGAAAGAGTGATGGAGAATTCGATAATGGTCAGGGAGAATTAGCTGATGCTGCTGCTGCATTAGATTGGTTAGAAAGAGAAAATTTTGATAATTCACAATGTTGGGTGTCAGGATTTTCTTTTGGTTCATTAATCGCAATGCAATTGTTGATGAGAAGACCAGAAATTAACAGATTTATTGCAATATCACCTCAGCCCAATGCTTATGATTTTTCTTTTTTATCACCATGCCCGACTTCGGGCTTAATGATCTATGGTAAAAAGGATGAGTTGGTTCCTATTGATCATATAAAAGATTTAAATAAAAGATTAAGTGCTCAAAAAGGAATTAAAGTGGAGTTTGAGTCAATTCCTGATGCCAATCATTTTTTTTCTAAAAACGAAACTCAATTAACAAAAAGCTTAAATAAATATATTAAAAAAGAAATTGCAGTTTATTAGAAATTTTTGTTTACTTCTCCACCCGAAGTTGGTTTTTTACATTTAGTTGTGTTGGGAAAAGAAATTGGTAAATTTAAATAAGATCTGATTGCTAAATAAGCAAAAGCTTGAGACTCTATATAGTCTCCATCAAAGCCATAATTATCAATTTTTTCTAAAATTAATTCTTTAGATAAATTCTCCTTAATACAGTTTATTAAATAACCATTTTTCCTTCCACCACCACTAATAAAATTATATCTAGAATTTTTATTATCAAGACAATTTATAAAATTAATTCCCTCTGCAATTAAGTATGCTGTAAACTTAGTAATTGTAGCGCAACCATCTTCTACTGATAGCCCTTTTGCAAATGAAAAATCAAAGTTTTTAACATCTAAAGATTTATTAAAAGAGCCTTCACCAAAATTATCAATAGCTTGATTAAGAATTAATTCATCAATTTTTCCAGATTTTGCAACTTCACCATTATGATCAAATTTTTTTTGTGAATTCTTTTTAATCCAACCATCTATTAAACAATTTCCTGGCCCAATATCAAAAGCAAATATATTTTTTTCAGTATTTTGATCATCATTTAATATTTTTGTTATATTAGTAATTCCTCCAATATTTATAATATTAATTGGATATTCCAAACTATAATTCTTGTATATAATATCAGAAACAACTTTATGATAAATTGGAGTTAAAGGAGCTCCCTCGCCACCATTTAAAAGATCATTTTTTCTAAAGTTATTTATAACAATCTTTTTGGTAAGACTTGACAATAACTTTCCGTTACCCAATTGAATTGAAGTCTTTTTTTTAGAGTCATGAAACATTGTTTGTCCATGAAAACCAATCAAATCAATCTCTTGATTAGTGTTGTTAGTAAATTTACTTACTATCTCGCCTATAAAAAGTGTAAATTCTCTCTCAAGTTCATCAAAATCCTTTTTTTTTCTATCTAAATCATCCAAATTGGATAATTCTTCTCTCAACTTTTCTAATTTTTTTTGAATTTTCTTATCAAATTCAAAATAATCATCTAAAATTGGTTCAAATTCATTAATTCCATCTGACTTAATTATTGATAAATCTACTCCATCTATTGAAGTTCCTGTCATTAGTCCAAGAGATGTGAAGACTTTTTTTTTCATTAATATTCTTTTTTAATAAAATCTGTATATTGTAGAAGTATAAGCTTATGAATAAATTTTTGAAAGAATTTAAAGATAGGGGGTTTTTTTATCAATGCACGAACGAGGAAGATTTATCAAAATTATTAGATAAAAAAAAAATTAAAGCTTATATTGGCTTTGATTGCACTGCTGAAAGTTTACATGTTGGAAGTCTTTTGCAAATAATGTGCCTTAAATTACTGCAAAATCATGGTCATCAACCTATTGTATTACTTGGAGGTGGAACCACAAGAATAGGAGATCCTTCAGGAAAAGATAAAACTCGTAAAATTTTATCTGAAAAGGATATAGAAAAAAATTCCAAAAACATTAAAAAAATATTGAAAAAATTTTTGGAAACAAAAAATAAAAAAGTCAAACCTATATTTGTTGACAACTTTGTATGGCTTAAAAATCTTAATTACATATCTTTTTTACGAGATATTGGAAAGCATTTCACAATTAATAAAATGTTAACTTTTGATAGTGTAAAAACAAGGTTGGATAGAGAACAATCTCTAAGCTATATGGAATTTAATTATATGATCTTGCAGGCATATGATTTTTTAGAATTAAATAAGAAACAAAATTGTTCTTTACAAATTGGAGGATCAGATCAATGGGGAAATATTGTTAATGGCGTTGAATTAATAAAAAGATACTCTAACAAACAATCTTATGGTTTGACAACACCTCTTATTACTATTGCTTCGGGAACAAAAATGGGAAAAACTGAGAGTGGTGCAATTTGGTTAGATAAAAAATTTCTGTCTGCATATGAGTATTGGCAATTTTGGAGAAATACTGACGATAGAGATGTATTAAAATTTTTAAAATTTTTTACAGATATTAAAATTGAAGAAATTGAAAAAATAAAAGATAAAGATATCAATGATCTAAAGATTTTATTAGCTAATAAAACAACTTCAATGCTTCATGGTACTAAAGATGCAAAAAATTCAGAAAAAACCGCTAAAGAAACATTTCAAAAAAATTCTTTAGGACAAAATTTACCTTCAATCAAAGTTTCTAAAGAATCATTGAAAAATAACTTAAGCATTATTGAATTGGTAATGTTATCGAAATTTGTTAATTCAAAAAGTGAAATTAGAAGATTAATTAATGGAAATGCAATAAAAATAAATAATCAAGTTATTACTGATGACAAATTCTTAATAGAGCAGAATTTGTTTATTGATAGTTATTTAAGACTGTCTGTTGGAAAAAAGAAACATTTAAAAGTTGAATTAAACTAATTTTTTTTCAATTTTTCCAATGTTCTTGTAATAAATCTTGGAGTTAAAGTTTTAATTGGATTTACTGATGTCTTAAGATTTTTTGGCGGTCCCTTAATTTTAAAACTTACACCAAATACACCCTCACCTGTTTTTTTGCCGACTAATATCTCACCTAACACTGGTAAAGATCCAATAAATTTATTAATTGTAGTTGCTGGTACCAAAGTACCTCTCAAACTAATTAATTCATTTTTTTCAATATAACCTTCCATTAAAATGGAGATTGCAGGCCCGATTGCATAGATTTCTGTGATGGTCATCAAGCTACCATTATTTTGAAAGCTCATTTCAAATTCATCAAACCGTATTCCTTCACCTGATAATATATCAGCAACACCTTGAAGAGATGCTAAAGTTAATATTTTAGTTAATGCAGGCATTTCTTTTAACTTGAAATCATAAATCTTTAATTTTGACTTAGATATTTTATTTTCTTCAGTACTATAGAAATCAAGTTTTCCACCCTCAAATCCTTTTATAAAATCATATCGTTTTACTATAGGTTCTGCTTTATCAATAAACAAAGTCGTAACTTTATTATTGTTTTCTTTTCTGATTGTAAGTTTAAATTCTTTATTTTCGGAAAATTTTCCTAATAAAGAAGCATCCGAAATTTCATTTTTTTTGAAAGATAAATTACCAGTAAGGTTATTTAATAAATTTTCTTTATCTAAACTTACTTCATCTATATTAATATTTATTCTATTTGATAAATTAAAGTTATTAGACTCTTTTTCATCATCTTTTAAAATTTTTTCAATTAAATTGTTAGCATTTAAGAAGGATCCCTCTAAAAAATACTGTTTATTTTTTTTATTTAATTTAAATAGATTCCTTTGATTTTCTTTATCAAAATAATCGAAAGTAATACTTTTAAAATCTTTGAACTTAAATTTGTTTTTTAATTCTAGATCTTGAATTTGAATTTTATTTTTTTCTTCTTTAAAAAAAACTTCATTTAAAAAAAATTGGTTTTTTTTATTCTTATATCCCTTTAGACTTATTTCTAGTTTATTCTCTTTGCTTTTCTCATAATTCAACAAATTCAAATTAAATGGGTTGTTATAAATCTCTAAAACAGTTGTAAATTTTGAAACTTTATCGTTTTTCTCAAAATTATATATTATATTATCGTTTTTTTCTTGAAATAATAAATCTCCAGAACCTTCTATAAATAAATCATCAGATTTAAGTCTCAAGTTTATTTTATGATTTATTAAAGAAAATTGATCTTTTATTTTTGGAAAAATATCTTTTAAATCAAAATTATTTTTTAGAAGCAGTTTTTCAAGGTTAATATTCGACTCTACCTCAAGATCTTTTAACTTGAATTTCTCATTTAATATAAATGAAAAAATATTTTTTGAACTAAATATTATATTTTCAAAATTTAAATTTGGTTCAAATAGTCTTACAAAATCCTCTATCTCTTTTTTTGATAGTGATATTTTGTTATTATTTACTAAAGCTTTAACTAAAAAATTATTATCCTTTTTTTTAATAGATATCTCTTCAGATAAAAAATTTATATTATTAAAATTGAAAGATGAATCTTTTGCAGTAAATTGTTCTTTTTCAAAATCGAAAATAAAATTAATATTTTTTAAATAATACTTTTTAAAAATATCTATTTCTAAATCTTTTACAAAGCCATTTATTAAATAGTTATTCTTTATCTTTCCATTTTCATCAAAATCTAGCTGAATACCTCCTATCAGATATCCTTTCTGAATTAATCTTTCTAATATAAAAAGCTCAGGTGCGTTATTTAGAGTTCTAACAAAGGAAACAAGATCTTTAACTTTCAAAGACTTTGTTGAAATTTCTAAGTTTTCAAAAGAAAATTGATTATTAATTAATGATTTTAAAGAAACACGTGTTTTAATATTTTCTATTTCAATAACTTTGTTTTTTAATATTAATCTTGGACTTATTGTCTTAGCATTTATACTAAAGCTAATTGGATCAAAAATTAATTTTATTTCTTTCAGTTCTAGTTTTAAGCTTTCGTTAACACTTTTAACTTTTTCTGCTATTTGATTGTTTAATCTTTTTGTTTCTAGACCAAAAAAAGTCATATACCCAACAAAAAAAATTAATAATGTTAATAATAATAATATAGTCCTAAAAATTATTTTCATTTAATTTGATACAAAGATTGTTCTAAAAAATCATCTATCTCTCCATCTAAAACTTTATCAGGACTTGAACTTTCAAAATTAGTCCTGTTATCCTTTACAAGTCTATATGGTTGTAAAACATAAGATCTAATTTGGTGTCCCCATCCAATGTCAGATTTAGTAGCTTCTAAGTTCTGGTTTTCTTTTTCTTTTTTTTTTATTTCAAAATCGTAAAGTCTTGCTTTTAACATGTTCAAACATGTTTCTTTATTTTTATGTTGAGATCTTTCATTTTGACACTGAACAACTATTTTTGATGGAATATGAGTAATTCTAACCGCACTATCAGTCGTATTTACATGCTGTCCTCCTGCCCCACTAGATCGATATGTATCTATTCTTAAATCTTTATCTAGTATTTCAATATTAATGTTCTCATCAACAACAGGATACACCCAAACACTGGCAAAGCTTGTATGTCTTCTGGCCCCAGAGTCAAATGGTGATATTCTAACCAATCTATGTATCCCAGACTCTTTTTTAAGCCAACCAAAAACGTAATCGCCTTCAATTTTAATCGTTGATGATTTTATTCCAGCTTCATCGCCCTTATGTTCACTTATTAAACTAGATTTAAAATTTTTAAAATCTGACCATTTTAGATACATTCTTCTTAACATATCTGCCCAATCTTGACTTTCTGTGCCCCCAGCACCTGCGTGAATTTCAATGTAACAATCTAAAACATCTGCTTCATTCGATAAAAAACAATTTATTTCATTTTTTTTTACCAATTCTCTTAAATCTTTTATACTTTGGAAAGTTTCTTCTTGAATATCGATATTGTTCTCAGAAACAGCAAGCTGATTTAGGTCATCTAAATCCTGTAATTTATTAATAGACTTTTCATATGAGCTTATAAGATCCTCATACAATTTTTTTTCCTTAATTATTTTTTTTGAATTTAGCTTATCTTGCCAGAAGTTTTCATCTAACATTTGTTTGTTATGATCTTCTAATTTTGAATAAATACTATTTTTTTCAAAGATACTCCTTAACTCTTAGATTTATTTTTTCTATCTCTTTTTTAAAATCTATATATTTATAATCCATTAATAAAACTCTAATATATTACTAGTTTCTAATCTATTATTATTTAAATTTATAATCTTCCCATTAACAACATTTTTACTTTTATATGCTTCCATAATTGTATTTTTTGAATTAAAATTTGCTTTTTCGCCCGTAGAGGGGTCTACCACCATCATTGTAATGCCATCTGCAACTTTAAAAGGTCTAGCATCAGATTTTTTAATTGCCATTTTTACGAAATTTTCAAAAATTGGTAATGCGGTTTTTGAACCTGTTTCAAACTTTCCTAAAGGTTTTGCATTATCTAAACCTACATACACTCCTACTACTAGATTTGATGTAAAACCAATAAACCATGCATCAGTGTTTTCATTAGTCGTTCCTGTCTTACCTGCTAAATTCAACTTTAATTTATTAAGCTTTTTTCCTGTACCTCTTTTAACAACTCCTTCTAACAAAGATGTCATTTGATATGCTGTTTCGTGTGAAAATACTTTTTTATAATTATCCTCTACCTCTGGATAATCATCACTTGTATAAGATATTTGATCACAGTTTTTACAAAATCGTAATTCATTATTAATTACGGTATTACCTTCGCTATCCTGAATTCTATCTATAAGTATAGGATTTACCAATTTACCTCCATTTACAAATGATGAGTAAGCAGATGCCAATTTAATTAAAGTTGTCTCTGTTGATCCTAGAGAAATAGATAATAATTCATCTGGATTTTCGTAAATCTCTAATTTTTTTGAAAAATTTACAATTTTATTTATTCCTAAATCTTGCGCTATTCTAACAGTCATTAAATTTCTTGATTTTTCTAAACCAACTCTTAGGGTGGATGGTCCATAAAACTTTTTTCCATAATTTTGTGGTTTCCATAACTTTAAATCTGATCCTTGATCTAAAACTAGTGGTGCATCTAAAACTAAAGACGAAGGAGTATAATTATTTTCCAAAGCAAGAGCATATACAAAAGGTTTAAAAGCTGATCCAGGTTGTCTTAACGCCTGTGTTACCCTATTAAATTCACTATTCTTGAAACTAAATCCGCCTGTCAAAGCCAAAACTCTACCTGTATATGGGTCCATAATAATTATACCTCCATTAATCTTAGGGAGTTGTTTTAAACTATACTCTTTTTGATTTATCTTTTTTGCATAAATTATATCCCCAGGTCTTAACAAATCCTCAAGCTCTTTCTTTGTCCATGTAATATCATTATAATTAATTTTACCTTGAAAATTATTTATAGTTTCTATTTTCGCTGAAAATTTGTTAACTTCTCTAACAATTGAAACTTCCCAACCAATAGATTTTTCCAAATTATATTTTTCTAAGCCTTCAAACCAATTTTTGCTATAATTTTTATTTGTCAAAGCTCCACGCCATCCTTTTCTTTTGTCGTATTCTACTAACCCTTTTCTTAATGAAATAGTCGAAATTTTTTGTAACTCCAGATTAATTGGTGTATTTATATTAAAGCCCTGTTTATAAACTTTTTCATAAGTGAGATCATCAATTACTTTTTTTCTAACTTCCTCAATAAAATATTGTGAATCTTCTAAATAAACTTTTTTTTTCTTTTTTAAATTTATATTTTGTTTTTTAAGTTTTTTATATTCTTCTTGATTCAAAAGATTATTTTCTAGTAAATTCTTTAAAACTAGATCTCTTCTAAATTTCGCTAACTTTTTATTTCTATAGGGATTATATTTACTTGGAGCTTTTGGAAGTGCAGCTAATAATGCTGCTTCGGAATAATCTAATTCTCTAATTGATTTATCAAAATACTCTAAACTTGCTGCTGCAACTCCATAAGCTCCACTGCCAAGATATATTTGGTTTAAATATAATTCTAATATCCTCTCTTTACTTAATGCCCTCTCAATTCTAAAAGCTAATATTGCTTCTTTAATTTTCCTGTTAATACTTACCTCGTTAGTAAGTAAAAAATTTTTTGCAACTTGTTGAGTTATTGTTGATGCACCTTCCAGTCTTTTTGAAGTCAAAATATTTTTAAAGTTATTTATTATTGCTCTTAAAACACCTTTTGCATCTACTCCAGGATGTTTAAAAAAGTTTTTATCTTCAGCGGATAAGAAAGCATTTATAACATTTTTTGGAATAGTGTTAATTGGTACAAAGATTCTTTTTTCTTTAGAAAAGTCAGCAACTAAATCTCCATCACCAGAATAAACTTTGCTAGAAACAGGTGGCTTGTAATTCTTCAAAAACTTGTAATCAGGAATATTATTTGAATATGACCACAAAATTCCTAAAATAGTAATCAAAATTAACAGCAATATACTTAAGGAAATAACAAAAATTTTTTTTACAAAAATGCTCATTTTGATTCCATTATATAATGGAATTTGGTAAAGATAAGGCAAGAGAATTAAATAAAATTTATATAAAAAAAATGAAACTATTAACAAAAATTTTATGGAAAAGAATTTATATATTGATGCTTCGCATCCAAATGAAACTAGAGTTGTTCTTAAATCAGGTGAAAATATTGAAGATTATGAATACGAAGGTGTAAAAAATAATCTAATTAAAAATAATATTTACCTAGGAAAAGTTAGCAGGATAGAGCCGTCACTCCAAGCAGCATTTATTGACTTTGGAAGAGAGAGACACGGATTTTTATCTTTTAACGATATACAATCTGATTATTACCAAATTCCCAAAAGTGATTTAGAAATAATAAAACAGGAGGAAGAGAAAGTAAGAGAAGAACTTTCAAAAGAAGTTGAGGCTATGGAAAATGAAAGTTTAGCAAAAGGTAATTTAGAGATTGAGGATCCAATTGAAAAAAAACAAACAGAAGAAACTGAAAATTTAGATAATGAAAAAAATATTAAAAATGAAAAAAAACCAAAATTTAAAAGATATAAAATTCAAGAAGTTATAAAACCTAATCAAGTTATTTTAGTCCAAGTATTAAAAGATGAACGAGGTCAAAAAGGTGCTGCATTAAGTACTTTCATTTCAATTGCTGGAAAATATATCGTATTAATGCCAAATACTCCAAAAGGTGGTGGAATATCTAGAAAAATTTTTAATCCTGCAGATAGAAAAAAAATTAGAAATATTTTAAATGAAATTGAAATTCCTAAAGAGATGGGGTTAATCGTTAGAACAGCGGGATCAAACAAAACTAAAAATGAGATTAATCATGATTTAACAACATTAATAAATAGTTGGAATCAAATTAAAGATAATGCTCTTAATTCAATTGCACCATCATTAATTCATCAAGAGAGTGAGATAATCAAAAGAACATTAAGAGATATGTATGATGAAAATACTCAAAGTGTAATTGTTGAAGGAAACGATGGTTATAAAAAAGCTCAAAATTTTATGAAAAATATGATGCCTTCACATACAAAGAAAATAAAAAAATATCGAGGAAAAACTCCATTATTTATTAACGAAGGTATAGAGGAAAAATTAAATCAAATATTTGAGTCCGAAATTAAATTAAACTCTGGTGGCTATTTAGTAATTAACCCAACAGAAGCTTTGGTTTCAATTGACATAAACTCTGGAAGCTCAATCAGACAAAAAAATGTTGAAAGTACTGCTTTAGATACAAATCTAGAGGCAGTTGAAGAGATTGCAAGACAAATAAAAATTAGAGATCTGTCAGGATTAATAATTATAGACTTTATAGACATGCTCAACTACGGTAACAGAAGACTAGTTGAGAGAAAACTCAAAGAAAAATGTAGAATAGACAGAGCCAGAATCCAAATTGGTAGAATAAGTAATTTTGGTTTATTAGAAATGTCAAGACAAAGACTTCGAGAGAGTGCTGTAAAGTGGAAAGTCAACCTTTCAGATGAGTCTTTTGCGCAAAAATTATTAAAACTTGTTGAGCTTAAAGCTATTTTAAACAAAGCAAAATTTGTAGAATTAAGAGTTTGTGAAAAAATTTCAAATTTTTTAAAAGAAAATTTTGTTCAAGATCTTACTTTTTTTGAAAAAAAAAATAAGATGAAAATAGATATTATCACAGATAGCTCACTCATAATTCCTGAATATATTATTGATATTAAGAATAAATCAAAAAAAACACTAGATTTAATAAAAAATATTGAAAATTTAAAAAACTTAAAAACTCAAAAAAAAGAAGCTAAAATAATTAACATTAAAGAGAGAAAAAAATTTAAAAGAAAACCATATAAAAGAAAAAGTTTTTACAAAAAGGCTAAATGATACCTTTTGATGGTGAAGATGCACTTCCCATCAAATTTGGGGTAATTCTTCCAGATAAAAATGATTGTCTACCTGCAATAACTGCATTCTTAAAAGCTAAAGCCATATTAAATGGTTTTTTTGCTTTTGCTATTGCAGTATTAACTAAAACACCATCGCAACCTAATTCCATTGCTATTGTTGCATCAGATGCCTGTCCAAGTCCAGCATCAATTATTAAAGGAAGTTTAGTTTGTTTTCTAATTATTTTTATATTAATTTTATTTTGAATTCCAAGACCGGAACCAATTGGAGCTGCTAAAGGCATTATCGCGCATGCCCCTACATTTTCAAGTCTCTTAGCCATTAATGGGTCATCATTACAGTATACCATTACTTTAAATCCTTCTTTGGTTAAAATTTCTGTTGATTTAATTGTTTCAATCATTTCTGGAAACAAATTTTTTTTATCACCTAAGACCTCTAATTTTACTAATTTCCATCCTCCAATTTCTCTTGCTAATCTCAATGTTCTCAAAGCTTCATCAGAATTAAAACAACCAGCGGTATTAGGCAAATATGTAATTTTTTTTGGATCGATATAATCCATAAGCAAGGGTTTTTTATTATTTGAAATATTTACTCTTCTAACTGCAACAGTAACAATATCTGCTCCAGATAGCCTTATCGCCTTCGCGCACTCACTCATACTTGTATATTTCCCTGTCCCCACAATTAGTCTAGAATTAAATTTTTTTTTTGCGATGATTAATTTATCTGATTTCAATTCAGCCACCTCCAATAAAATGTACTATTTCGATCTTATCATTTTTTTTTAGATTAATTTTGTCTAATATTGTCTTATCTATTATTTCTTGATTTAGCTCAATTGCTACTTTTTTAATAGGTATTTTTAAATTTTTCAAAAGAATTGAAAGTTTAATGTTGTCTTTTGTTTTCATTACTTTCCCATTTATCTTTATTTCTATTTTTTTTACTTTTTTCATCGTATATAAAAGCTGAATGAATAATAAAATTATTATTATTAATGGTCCAAATCTTAATCTATTAGGAGAAAGAGAACAATCACAATATGGATCAATGACTTTTGATAAATTAAAAGAAATATGTAAAAAGAAATCTGAGGAATTAAAATTAGAGGTTGTTTTTGCTCAATCTAATGTTGAGGGTGAACTAGTGAACATAATTCAAGACTCAAGAAACAAATCTGATGGAATGATAATTAATGCAGCAGCTTTTACTCATACATCTGTTGCAATTAGAGATGCGCTAAATATTTATAAAAAACCAATTATAGAATTACATATATCAAATATATACAAAAGAGAGGAATTTAGACAAAAATCTCTGATTAGTGATATAGTTACTGGGGGGATTTTTGGATTAGGTACAGAAGGTTATATTTTAGCCATAATTTCTATGCAAAAGCTCTTAGGTAATGAAAATTAATAAAAAAATAATTAAAGAATTAAGTGACTACCTTGATGAGTTTAATCTTACAGAATTAGAGTACACTGAAAAAGATACTAAAATTAAAGTTTCTAAAAATAATATTTCAGTAAACAATCAAAATCTACCTATTTCAAAAAATGATTTGTCTTCAATTCAAACATCGCAGCCTCAACAAGAAAAAAAATCAGGTAAAGAAGTTGCTTCTCCAATAATAGGCACTGCATATCACGCCCCTGAGCCTGGCGGTAAAAAATTTGTAGAAGTTGGTAAAAAAATCAAAAAAGGCGATACTGTAATGATTGTTGAGGCAATGAAAACTATGAATCATGTGCCATCAACATTTGATGGTACTGTAAAAGAGATACTTGTAAATGATGGTCAGCCAGTTGAATTTGGACAAATCCTAATCATTTTAGAATAATGTTTAAAAAAATTTTAATTGCAAACCGTGGGGAAATTGCAGTCAGAATAATAAGAGCTTGTAAGGAATGGGGAATTTCTACAGTTGCAGTCCATTCTGATGTTGATAGAGAAAGTATGCATGTAAAATTAGCAGATGAAAGTATATGTGTTGGATCACATCAACCAGCAAACAGTTATCTTAATATTCCAGCACTTCTATCTGCAATAGATCTTACAAATGCTGAAGCGGTTCACCCTGGTTATGGATTTTTGTCAGAAAATGCAAACTTTGCAAAAATTTTAGAGGATAATAATATTAAGTTTATTGGAGCATCTTCTAAACACATAAAGATGATGGGAGATAAAATTCAAGCAAAAAAAATTGCAAAAGAAAATGGCTTACCAGTTATAGAAGGTTCTGATGGAGGTGTAAAAGATATAACTGAAGCCAAAAATCTCTGTAAAAAGATAGGTTTCCCTATTTTAATAAAAGCCTCTGGAGGAGGTGGTGGAAAAGGAATGAAGATTGTTCAAAAAGAAGATGAATTTGAAACTTTGTTTTCCACCGCAAAATCTGAAGCCCAAAAATATTTTGGTAATGATGAGGTATATATTGAAAAATTTTTCCAAAACCCAAGACACATAGAAGTACAAATTTTGTCAGGGAAAAATAGAACAGTTCATCTTCATGAGAGAGATTGTTCTGTTCAAAGAAGACATCAAAAATTAATTGAGGAAACACCAAGTCCAGTTTTGAATGATAAAACAAGAAAAGAGCTATTTGATAAAACTGTTAATATGGTAAATAAAATTGGATATGAAGGCGCAGGAACTGTTGAATTTATTTATGAAGATGGAAAATTTTATTTTCTAGAAATGAATACAAGGGTACAAGTCGAACATCCAGTAACCGAAATGGTGACTGGAATAGATATAATTAAAGAACAAATTTGGATAGCATTTTCTGGAGAAACTGCTTTAAAACAGTCAGATATAAATCCACGGGGTCATGCAATTGAATGTAGGATAAATGCAGAAGATGCAAGTAAGAATTTTCAGCCTTCACCAGGAACAATTGGAATGTGTCATCAACCATCAGGTTTTAGAACAAGAGTTGATGGAGCAATATTTCAAGGATATAAAGTTACACCATATTATGACAGTATGATTTGTAAATTAATTTGTCACGGCAGAAATAGGACTGAGGCTATTCAGAGAATGAATAGATCTCTAGATGAGTTTGTAATTGAAGGGATCACAACAACCATACCTCTTCACAAAAAACTCTTAAATCATCAAAAATTTATTGACTCTGACTTTAATGTTAGTTGGTTAGACAAAGAAAAAATTATTTAACGGCAATCTGTTAACCAAATATCATACACTGCATGATCAAAAGGTTTTATTGAGGGGCTAGACGAAAACATCCAACCATTAAAAACAAAGACATTATCCTTATTTTCATTTTTAACATCTTTAACTTGAATATATGCTTTAATTTCAGGATTATCATCAAATTCAGAATTACTACATTTTAAACTTTTGATTGAAAGATCCTTGAAAAAAACTTCTTCTTTATTTTTTAACTTAATTGTGTCATTTTTTGAACTTATCTTATCTAAAATCTTTATAATTGTATACTCACCCTCTAAGTTATCTTTAGAGTTTAATTTTGCAAAAGTAGGCTGAAAAAAAATTAAAATAAAAAAAATTAAAATAAAATTATTTTTTCCAAATTTTATATTTTTTTTTGATAGCATCTTTTTTTTTATGTGGGAAATATGCTTCATTAGTACCTGTTAAATTTGGTTTGTGAGGCTTTTGCCAATTATATTTATTAAGATCATGTTTTTTTTCTATTTTATTTGGAGTAAAATGCATCCATGAATACCATTCTACAGGAATTTTAGATGCATCAATTTCACTTGAATATATTACCCATCTTTTACCTTTTTTACTCTCATAATATTTATTTCCAAAAGAGTCTTTTCCAACGAATTTTCCAAAAAAAATTGTTTTAATTTTTGTTCCAAGCGTCTCTTGATTCCACCAAATGAAAACTTTTTTAAAAAGTGTCAACATGTATTATTATATTTTTTCAATCCAAAATTGTATAAATAAAATTAGACTAAAATTTGAATTTGTATATAAATAAATTAAATCAATATTCAAATTAATTTTTAATTTAGAGGTCAAATGTCAAAATATCTAGTTGAAACTTATTATACATGTTCATTTAAGGTAAACCATTATTTAGATGATATTACAGAAGAGGATTTAAAAAATCTTGAAAAAAGGGATGATGGAAAATTTGAGATACTAGATGTAAAACTAGATAACCGAAAAACTAAAAGTTTAGACCTTAATAATAAAAATTTTATCAAAAATGATAAGATAGAAGTTGTTACAGATAATAAAAAACCATCTTTTAAAAATTTAGACTCAATAATCAAATCAAGTGAAACAAATTCAGAAAAAATTAGCAAAAGATTTAGTATGCCTGATAGAAGAAAAGGATATATTCAAAAAGCTACGATTGGTGACCATAAAGTATATTTACACACTGGAGAATATGAAGATGGTAAGATAGGTGAAATATTTATTGATACAAGTAAAGAAGGTGAATTAGTAAAAGCATTAATGAATAACTTTGCAATCGCAGTCTCGCTAGGTCTGCAATATGGAGTTCCATTAGATGAGTTTATAAGTGCTTTTGTAGGAACAAAATTTGAGCCATCTGGTAAAGTTCACGGTAATGATAGAATTTTAAGTGCATCTTCTATATTAGATTATATTTTCAGAGAATTAGCTATTTCTTACCAAAATAGAGAAGACTTAGCTCATACACCCTCAATAGGTGCTAATGAAAATTCAAATCTTGATGAGTCAGATTCTGATAATCAAAATCAACTGCTTAAAATTGTAAAAGATATAACAAGCAAAGGTTTTGTTAGGAACAACTATAAAAAGAACCTTGTGGATTTATCAGATGTAAAAATAAACCTAAAAGGAAAGAAATAGGTTACTTTTTAGGTTTGATTGTTAAGTTTAATTCTTTTAATTGATTATCATTAATTTCTGATGGTGCGTTCATCATTAAATCTTGTGCATTTTGATTCATTGGAAACATAGTTACTTCTCTAATATTTTTTTCATTTGCTAAAAGCATAATTATTCTATCAATACCTGGGGCAATACCACCATGAGGAGGTGCTCCATAACTTAATGCATTTATCATACCACTAAATTTATTATCTACTTGATTTTTATCATATCCAGCAATTGAAAATAATTTATACATTAACTCAGGAATATGATTTCTTATAGCTCCTGATGATAATTCAATTCCATTACAAACAATATCATATTGATATGCAAGAATTCTTAATGGATCTTTAAAATCTATCTTATCTAAATCTCCTTGTGGCATAGAAAAAGGGTTATGACTGAATTCTATTTTTTTTGAAATTTCATTTTCTTCAAACATTGGATAATCAACAATCCAACAAAAAGCAAAAGAGTTATCATCGATTAAATTTAACTCGTTTGCTATTTTATCTCTAGCTAAAGCGGTTATTTTCTCTAATTCTTTGACTTTTTCGCATGCAAAAAAAATACTATCTCCAACTTCTGCACCTGTTTTTTTCATCAATTCTTCTAAAGAGTTTTTAGAAAAAAATTTTCCTACAGGACCTTTTGCGGATATTTCTTTATCTTTTTCCAAAGTAAAATAAGCCATTCCTGATGCACCTTGGTCCTTCGCCCATTTGTCTATGCCGTCAAAAAAACTTCTTGGGTTATTTTTAGTATTTTTTGTGACAATACATCTTACTCTAGAACCTGCTTTGACAAGTTTCTTAAATATCTCAAATGAAACATCTTTTCGCTCGAATATTTCAGTTATATCTTTTATTATTAAAGGATTTCTTAAATCAGGTTTGTCTGATCCGTACTTTAATAAAGCATCTGAATAAGAAATTTTTGGAAATTTATCAAACATCAATTTTTTTTTAGAAAATTTTTTAAAAGTATTGGTCAGTAAAATTTCAACAACTTTAAAAATATCCTCTTGTTCAACAAATGACATTTCTAAATCAAGTTGATAAAATTCTCCTGGACTTCTATCTGCTCTTGCGTCTTCGTCTCTAAAACAAGGAGCAATTTGAAAATATTTGTCGAATCCAGATACCATGATAAGTTGCTTAAATTGTTGTGGTGCCTGTGGAAGTGCATAAAATTTTCCAGGATTTAAACGACTGGGAACTAAAAAATCTCTAGCTCCTTCTGGGCTAGATGAAGTTAAAATTGGTGTTTGATATTCTAGAAAACCGAGATTGTTCATTTCATTTCTAATAAATGAAATCACTTTTGATCTTAAAATAATATTTTCATGAATTTTTTTTCTTCTTAAATCTAAAAATCTATATTTTAATCTTATTTCCTCTGCATACTCTTGTTCACTAAAGACTGGCATAGGTAATTCTTTACAAGTACCTAAAACTTCAAATTTATTTATTGCAACTTCTATTTCACCGGTGTCGATTTCTTTATTAATGGTTTCAGTAGATCTATCAACTACTTTACCTTCAATTTTAATAACAGTTTCTAATTGAATTTTTTCTAGGCTATCAAAGTATGAATTTTCTTTATCTATTATACATTGAGTAATTCCATAATTATCTCTTAAATCTATGAACAAAAGATTTCCATGGTCTCTTTTTTTGTTTATCCATCCAGATAAAAAAACTTTATTACCGACGTTTTGTTTTCTCAATTCGTTGCAGTTATGACTTCTATATTTATTCAATCATTCTCCTAAAGCCTCTTTAATAATTTTTAAATCTATGGGCTTTTTCTTTTTTAAACTTATCTCGTCAATTTTATATATGAAATCAAATATTTTACCATATGATCTATCTATTCTTTTAATAATGTAGTTAACCAACTTTTTTTCAATTATCATCACAACTATAGGGCCTGAGGAAAGATATGAACATAAATCATTATAAAAAGGTTTTGTCTCATGAACTTTATAAAATTTTTCCGCTTCAGATTTTTCTATTTTTATTTTCTTTGATTTAGATATTCTAAAACCATTATCAATAAAAATTTTTTTAATCTCGTCTTCTAGATTTCTTTCTACTGCATCAGGTTTTATTATAGATAAGGTTTTTTCTATATTACTCATAATTTTTCTCAA
>CACJXB010000009.1:0-33166 GCA_902597265.1 uncultured Pelagibacteraceae bacterium
AAACTCCAATATATTCCAGTATATTGTCGAATTATCAAAATGGGCTTTGGCCCATTTTTTTTTGGGAAAAAGTAAAATATGTTAAATAAAAGAGCAGATAAATTAGAGCTTTTAAGAATCGCTGAAGCTGTAGCTTTAGAAAAATCTATTGATAAAGAATTAATTATAAACTCAATGGAAACAGGAATTGCCAAAGCAGCCAAATCAAAATTTGGTTATGACAATGATATAAAAGTCTCAATAAACAGAGACAATGGAGATATTGAAATTTTTAGAAAATTAATAATTGTAGAAAACCCTGAGAATTCAAACACTGAAATTACGTTGGAGGATGCAATAAAACTGAGTGAATTTAATAAAGAAAAAAAAGTTGGTGATGAAATTCTTCAACATCTTCCCTCATTTGATTTTGGAAGAATTGCTGCACAAACTGCAAAACAAGTTATAAGTTTTAATGTAAGGGAGGCAGAAAGAGAAAAACAATTTAGTGATTTTATCGATAAAAAAGATACAATTTTAAGCGGTATTGTAAAAAGATTAGAATTTGGAAACGTAATTATGGATCTTGGACGAACTGAAGCAATAGTACAAAAAAATGAGTTAATTCCAAGAGAAAATATAAAACCTGGAGACAGACTAAAAGCTTATTGTTATGATGTAAGAAGAGAAACTAGGGGTCAACAAATTTTTTTATCAAGAGCCCATCCAAAATTTATGGAAAAACTTTTTGTTCAAGAAGTACCAGAAATTTATGATGGATTAATTGAGATAAAATCATCATCAAGAGACCCTGGTAGTAGAGCAAAAATCTGTGTCAAAGCAGTCGATACATCCCTTGATCCAGTTGGTGCATGTGTAGGAATGAGGGGTTCAAGAGTTCAGGCTGTAGTTAATGAATTACAAGGGGAAAAAATTGATATTGTTAATTGGTCTGAAGATCCAGCAATTTTGGTCTCTAATGCATTATCACCTGCTGAAGTTCAAAGAGTAAATGTAGATGAAGATAGAAAAAAGTTAGATGTAATACTTACTGAAGACAATTTAAGTAAAGCTATTGGACGAAGGGGTCAAAATGTTCGACTAGCTACAAAGCTTATTAATTATGAAATAAATATTATGACTGACCAGGAGGACTCAGAAAGAAGACAACAAGAATTTAAAGAAAAAACTGATAACTTTGTGAAGAATTTAGAACTTGATGAAACCTTAGGTCAATTACTTGTTGCTGAAGGTTTTTCTACAATAGATGACATAAAAGATACAGATGAAGAAAATTTGATAAAAATTGAGGGCATTGAGGAGGAAACAGCAAAAGCATTAATTGAAAGAGCAAAAGAATTTTATCAAAAAGATCAAGAAGATATTGCTCAAAGAATAAAGGATCTAGGTTTAGCTGATGATCTAATAAATTTAAAAGGTCTTACTCCTGGAATGCTTGTAACTCTTGGTGAAAAAAAGATATTGAATCTTGGAGATTTTGCTGATTTAGCCTCAGATGAATTAACTGGAGGTTTTGATGTTATTAAAGGTGAAAAAGTAAAAATTCAAGGGTATTTAGAAGATTTTGCATTATCAAAAAATGAGGCAGATGAACTTATAATGTCTGCAAGAAATATTGTTTATAAAGATTAGAGGATGAGAAATGGACAACAAAAAAACAAAACTTACTATTTCTGGAAATCCAAAAAACAAAATAGGAAGCTTTCGAACCAACAAATCAAAAGGTCAAAAGACTGTATTCATAGACAAATATCCAGATAGATCTTTAAAAAAAGCTGGCTTTTCAAAACCATTTGGAACTAAATCTATCTCCTCAAATTTTAAAAAAAGTAATACTTTTAATAAATTTCCATCTAAAATGCCATCAATCCAAACTGATTTTGAAAGACGTAAACTTGCTGAACAAAGGGCTACAAAAAGATTAAAAGGAGATACTGATAGTAAAGATAAAAAATCAAAATTAGGAACAAAAAAAAGAGAGTTTAAACTTACTGTCTCTAGGGCTTTAAGCGATGAAATTGAAACAAGAGAAAGAAGCTTAGCATCAGTAAAAAGAGCGAGACAAAAAGAACTTAAGAACGTTAATAAAGATGAAAATAATGAAAATTTAAAAAATGTTAAAAGAGACGTTAATATTCCTGAAGCTATAACTGTCAGAGAGTTAGCTAATAGAATGGCAGAACAGTCAAGCAATGTGATTAAGCATTTGTTTGGAATGGGTGTTACGGTCACTATAAATCAAACTTTAGCTGCAGATACAGCAGAATATTTAGTAAAAGAATTTGGGCATAATCCAATAAGAGAAAAAA
This sequence comes from uncultured Pelagibacteraceae bacterium, assembly GCA_902597265.1. Lineage (GTDB taxonomy): Bacteria > Pseudomonadota > Alphaproteobacteria > Pelagibacterales > Pelagibacteraceae > Pelagibacter. Next base: position 2,310 of record CACJXB010000009.1, read on the forward strand.
AAGCTGAAGAAATCATAAAGAAAATAAAAGAGTCAAGATCAGCAAATTTAAAAAATAGACCACCTATAATTACTGTTATGGGTCATGTAGACCATGGTAAAACTTCAGTACTAGACGTTTTAAGAAGTGCAAATGTTGTTTCAGGAGAATTTGGAGGAATCACTCAACATATTGGTGCTTATCAGATCGAGAGTAATTCACAAAAACTTACATTTATAGATACACCAGGACATGCTGCTTTTACCGAAATGAGAGCAAGGGGTTCAAAACTAACGGATATAGTAGTTTTAGTAGTTGCAGCCGATGATGGAGTAAAACCTCAAACTGTTGAGTCTATAAAACATGCAAAAGCGGCAAATGTCCCAATAGTTGTTGCAATAAATAAATGTGATTTACCAGAAGCAGAACCACAGAAAATTAAAAATCAGCTTTTAGAACATGAATTGGTAGCTGAGGATTTATCAGGTGATACCTTAATGGTTGAAATTTCAACAAAAACTAAGTTGAATTTGGATAAACTCGTTGAGTCTATAATACTTCAAGCAGAAATTTTAGATTTAAAAACTGATTTTGAGTCTAAAGCAACAGGTATTGTTTTGGAGTCAAAAATCGATATTGGCAGAGGACCTGTGGCTAATATAATTGTAACATCAGGAACTGTAAGAAAAGGAGATTTTTTTGTTAGTGGCTTAAGATGGGGCAAAGTAAGAGCAATTGTGAATGATAAAGGAAAAATTATAGATAAAGCTTTACCTTCAACACCAGTTGAAATTTTAGGAATTAATGGGGCCGCTAAGTCCGGTGATGATTTTATTGTTTTAGATACAGAAAAAGAGGCTAAAATGCTAAGTGAAAATAGAGCACAAGAAAGTAAAGAGAGTAAAAATCCTTTATCGTTTGCAACTCAAGAGTCTGCATTTTCAGACAAATCTTCTGAGGAATTGAATCTAATCATAAAATCTGATGTACACGGTTCTTCAGAAGCAATTAAAAATGCTATAAGCCAAATAAAACATGAAGAGGTAAAACCTAAAATCATTTTAGCAGATATTGGAATGGTTACAGAAACTGATGTGACTTTAGCAAAAGCTTCGAATGCTGTTTTGATTGCTTTCAATGTAAAGCCAAGCAAAGAGGCAAAAAAATTAGCGGAAAATGAGAATATTAAAATAATTTCATATAATATAATCTATGAAGTTTTGGATTTTATTAAGAAAAAAATGTCTGGTTTGCTCACACCAGATATAGAGGAAAAAGTAACTGGAACCGCTCAAATTTTGGAGATCTTTAAAGTTTCAGGAGCAGGAAAAGTTGCAGGATCAAAAATCACGGATGGTGAAATATCAAGTAGTTCAAATGTCAGGATAATTAGAGATGGATCAATAATTTTTACTGGGAAGATTGGAAGTATTTTTAGAGAAAAAAATCAGGTAAAACAGGTTAATAATGGCCAAGAGTGCGGTATAACTTTGAGAGATTATATGGATTTTCAAAAAAATGATACAATTGAAGCTTTTAATGTAATATCTAAGGAGAGAACAATATAATGGCAGATAGAATAGGAAAAACAATTACACAAAGGCAATTGAGAGTTGGCGAAATGATTAAGCAATCTTTAAGTATGATTTTTTTAAGAAATGAGGCTAAAGTGCCGAATTTAGAAACTAATAGTATAACTGTTACTGAAGTAAGAATGAGCCAAGATTTAAAAATAGCAAAAGCTTATGTTTTACCTTTAGGTGGAAAGGATGCAGACAGAGTTGTTGAAACACTCAAAGAGTATTCATTTTTGATTAGAAAAATTCTTTCACAGAAAGTGATAGTAAAATTTTTACCAAAGATTTTTTTTCATAAAGATGAGTCTTTTGAGTATGCAGAAAAAATTGAAAATTTAATTAAACAAACAAATAAATAGGAAAATAAATATGAGTAAGAAAACAGCAGAGTTAGCTATCCACGATAAGGATACAGGCTCATCTGAAATACAAATAGCTTTATTAACTGAAAAAATTGAGAATTTATCTAAGCATATTAAGCAGTTTAAAAAAGATAAACATTCCTCAGTTGGTTTATTAAAAGCAGTTAATAAGAGAAAAAAATTGTTAGATTACCTTAAAAGAAATAAGGTCGACTCTTACAAGAATGTACTGTCAAAATTGAATTTGAGAAAGTAAAAATCAAGATAGATAGAACGGTATGGAACGAAAAGAACGAAAAGAAATGGAAATGAAATGTTTAAAGTATATAAGAAGGAAATTGAAGTAGCAGGAAAAAAGATAAGTTTAGAAACAGGCAAAGTGGCAAGACAGGCGGACGGAGCAATAATAGCAACATGCGGAGAAACGGTTGTTTTAGCAACTGTAGTGGGAGCAAAAAAGGTTAATCCAGATGTGGATTACTTTCCATTATCTGTAAATTACCAAGAAAAATACTATGCAGCTGGAAAAATTCCAGGTGGATATTTTAAAAGGGAAGCAAGACCAACTGAAAGTGAAACATTAATATCTAGATTAATTGATAGACCAATCAGACCATTGTTTCCTGATGAATTTAAAAATGAAGTTCAATTACTACCAACTGTAATTTCTTATGATAAAGAAAATGAAGCAGATATTTTATCAATCACAGCTTCATCGGCAGCATTAGCTATATCAGGAATGCCATTCATGGGACCTGTTGGAGCTTCAAGAGTTGGATATATTGATGGAAAATATGTTTTAAATCCATCTAAAGCAGAATTAGAAAAATCAAAATTAGATTTAGTTGTAGCAGGTACAAAAGAAGCTGTGCTTATGGTTGAGTCTGAGGCAAGTGGTTTAACAGAAGAAGAAATGTTAAATGCAGTTAAATTTGGCCACGAAGGTTTTGTTCCAGTTATCAAAATGATCGAAGAACTTGCAAAAGAGTGTAGAAAACCTGAATGGACTGTTGAAAAGAAAGATCTTTCTGAAGTTAAGAAAAAACTTGAGGGAACTTTTACAGATGATCTTAAAAAAGCTTTTGCAACTAGAAATAAACAAGATAGGTCAAATCAAATTTCTGAAATATCTGATAAGGCCAAAAAACTTTATGAGGAAGATGAAAATTATACAGATCTAGATGTAAATTCTGAGCTTAAAAAGATAGAAAAATCAATTGTAAGAACAGATATTCTCAAAAATAAAAACAGAATTGATGGTAGAGGTTTAGCTGATGTAAGACCTATTTCTTGTGAGGTTGGTATTTTACCGAGAACCCACGGTTCTGCTCTATTTACCAGAGGAGAAACACAAGCAATTGTAACAGCCACTTTGGGTACTTCAGATGATGAACAAAGAATTGAGAGCTTGGATGGATTACAAAGAGAAAGATTTATGCTTCATTATAATTTTCCACCATTCTCAGTTGGAGAAACAGGAAGGATTGGAACTGGCAGAAGAGAAATAGGACATGGTAAATTAGCGTGGAGAGCTATTCATTCTTCGTTGCCATTAAAAGAGGCATTTCCCTACACTTTTAGGGTAGTTTCGGAGATTACAGAGTCTAATGGTTCATCTTCAATGGCTACTGTTTGTGGGACATCATTAGCACTAATGGATGCTGGAGTTCCGATAAAAGAACCAGTTGCAGGGATAGCGATGGGTTTAATTAAAGAGGGTGATGATTTTAGTATACTATCAGATATTTTAGGTGATGAAGATCATTTAGGAGACATGGACTTTAAAGTTGCAGGAACTAAAGATGGAGTTACTTCACTTCAAATGGATATTAAAATTACTGGTATTACATTTGAAATTATGGAGCAAGCATTAAGTCAAGCTAAAGATGGAAGAGTTCATATTTTAGGAGAAATGAATAAAGCATTATCAGCCTCAAGATCAGATGTTGGAAAACACACTCCAAAAATGGAAAAAATAAATGTTGATAAAAAAGACATTGCTGCTGTGATTGGAAAAGGTGGAGCAACAATAAGAGAGATAGTTGAAAAATCAGGTGCGAAAGTAGATGTAAATGACGAAGGTGTGATAACAGTTGCTGCTCCAGATGAAGAATCTAGAAACATTGCAATGCAAATGATTAAGGACATTACTGCAAAAGCTGAATTAAATAAAATTTATTCAGGAAAGGTTATGAAAATTATGGAGTTTGGTGCATTTGTTAATTTTTTAGGTAAACAAGATGGACTTGTACATATTTCAGAACTTGCAGATAAAAGGGTTGCTAAAGTTACAGACGTCGTAAAAGAAGGTGATGAAGTAAAAGTTAAAGTAATTGGTTTTGATAGAGGTAAAGTCAAACTTTCTATGAAACAAGCAGCTGAATAGATTTTGGGGAGACCTAGAAACTAGAAATAAGAAGCAATTTTTATTTTAAACAATATTCTTAGGATCGGGCATTCCAACTTTGTTATATCCAGCATCCACGTAGTGAATTTCACCAGTTACTCCGTTTGCAAGGTTACTTAGAAGGTATAATGCTGAATTTCCAACGTCATGGATATCTACGTTCCTTTTTAGGAAAGAATGATCTTCGTTCCATTTATACAGGAATTTTGCATCTCCGATTGCAGATGCAGCTAATGTTTTTATAGGACCTGCACTTATTGCATTTACCCTCATGCCTTTGGCACCTAAATCCCTAGCAAGATATTTTACACTTGCCTCAAGAGCAGATTTACAAACACCCATTACATTATAATTTGGAATTGCTTTAGTAGATTCATAAGTTAAAGTTAACATACTTCCGCCTTTTTTCATTACTTTAGATGCTTCTCTTGCTACTTCGGTAAATGAAAAACATGAAATTAACATACTTCTTAAAAAATTCTCTCTAGTAGTATTTAAATATTCACCTGATAATTCTGACTTATCTGAAAAAGCAACTGCGTGGACAACAAAATCAATTTCACCCCATTGCGATTTTATATCCTCAAATAATTTTATTACCTCTTCTTTTTTTTCAACATCACAACTAAATGTTACTTTTGAATTTAACTTATCAGCTAAAGGAATGACTCTTTTTTTTAAGGCATCTCCTAAATAAGTAAATGCAAGTTCTGCACCAGCTTCAGCTAGTTTTTGTGAAATACCCCAAGCTATAGATCTTTCATTGGCAACTCCCATTATCAATCCTTTTTTACTTTTCATTAAACTCATAATTAGACCTTTTCAAAAATTAATGCAGCATTGGTTCCACCAAAACCAAAACTATTAGACATAACTGTATTTAAAGTTACTTTTTTTTCTGTTTTAGCAACTATAGGAAATTTTTTTGCTTCCTCATCCATCTCATTTATATTCGCAGACCCAGAAATAAAATTATTTTTCATCATAATTAAGCAATAAATTGCTTCATGAACTGATGCAGCTCCCAATGGATGTCCTGACAAAGATTTAGTTGAACTAATTTTTGGAATACTGTCTCCAAAAGTATTTCTAACAGCATTTAACTCTGTGATATCCCCTACTGGAGTAGAAGTTCCATGAGTATTGATGTAATCAATTTTATTTTTAGCTGTAGCCATTGCCATTTGCATGCATCTTACTGCACCTTCACCAGATGGAGCTACCATATCATATCCGTCCGAAGTTGCTCCATAACCAGTTAATTCTGCATATATTTTAGCACCTCTAGCTTTGGCATGTTCATATTCTTCAAGAACTAAAACACCACCTCCACCTGCAATTACAAAACCATCTCTTGTTTTATCGTATGCTCTTGATGCTGTTTCCGGGGTATCATTATATTTTGATGATAAAGCAGTCATAGCATCGAACATTGCAGTCATTGCCCAATGAATTTCTTCGCTTCCTCCTGCAAATACAATATCTTGTTTACCCATTTGAATTAATTCCATAGAATTTCCAATACAGTGTCCACTAGTTGCACAAGCTGAGCTCATTGTGTAATTTGTTCCTTTTATTTTAAATGGTACTGCTAATGTTGCGGATGCTGTACTTGCCATTGTTCTAGGGACAATAAACGGGCCCATTAATTTTGGAGTTTTAGCTCTAGTTTTGTCTGCAGCTAAAATTACATTTTCGATAGAAGGACCCCCAGATCCCATTACAATTCCAGTTTTAAAATTACTTACTTCATTTTCCTCTAAGCCAGAGTCTTTAATTGCCTCTTTCATTGCAATATAGTTATAAGCTGAGCCAGAACCCATAAACCTAATAGTTTTTCTATCTACATGATCTTCAAGTTTAATATCTGGTTTTCCATGAACATGACTTTTTAAGTTGTGTTCTTTATATTCCTCAGAAAAAGTAATACCTGATTTTGAGTTTAAAAGTGATTGATAAACCTCTTCTTGATTGTTGCCCAAACAAGAAACTATGCCTAAACCTGTAATTACAACCCTTCTCATTATTTAAATAATCCTACTTTTAAACTTTCAGCTGAGTATATTTTTTTATCATCTGCCAAGAGAACTCCATTAGCTAAACCAACGGTTGTTCCACCAGGTGACATAATTTTTTTCATATCAATTTTATATTTTACAAGTTTTACATTTTGTAAAACTTCTCCAGTAAATTTTACAGCACCAACACCAAGAGCTCTTCCTCTCCCGGGGTTTCCAATCCATCCTAAAAAAAACCCTACCAACTGCCACATTGCATCTAGACCAAGACAGCCAGGCATCACAGGATCTTCTTTAAAATGACAATCAAAGAACCACAAATCTTTTTTTATATCCAATTCAGCCTTTAAAGACCCTTTATTGAAGTCGCCATTTTTCTCATTAATATCAGTGATCCTATCAAACATAAGCATTGGTGGAAGAGGTAATTTAGCATTACCTGGGCCAAAAAGGCCCCCATTTCCACAGTTTATTAATTCGTCATAAGTATATGAGCTTTTTTTCATAAAATTGAACATCCTTCTACTTGATTTTATACAAATATAATATACATAAAGTTTAGAATTATTATAAAATACAATGTTAAAAAATAGCGAGTTTATTGATAAATTAAGATCTTCAGGCTTAAGACCGACAAAGCAAAGACTTAAAATTTGTGAAGTGTTGTTTAATCGAGATAAAACATTCCATTTCACTATACATGACCTTGCAATGCAGATTTCAAAACAACTCAAAGAGAAAATATCATTGGCAACAGTTTACAACACAGTGCATGCTTTTAAAAATAAAGGATATTTAAAAGAGATTTCAATTAATAGTGATAAAAGTTATTTTGATACAAATATTTCAAATCATCATCATTTTTTCGATGAGGACACAAATGAGTTAATTGACTGTAATGATGATGTAATTGAAAAGGTAAATATTAAAAAAAATTTAACTGGAAAAAAAATTAATTCGGTTGAAGTTTTAGTTAAAGTTGCGAGTGATAATCAAAATCAAAATTAATTAAATAATTTCAATAGTTTAAACGATATATTATAATTATTCTAAACTGTTGACATACAGTTTAGAATCATTATATATTTTTAAAATCAAACAAGGAGATTAAAATGTCATTAAAAGGAACAAAAACAGAGGAAAATTTAAAAGCAGCTTTTGCTGGAGAAAGTCAAGCAAACAGAAGATATCTTTATTTTGCTCAAAAGGCTGACATCGAGGGATATAATGATGTAGCTACGGTTTTTAGATCAACTGCTGAGGGTGAAACTGGCCATGCTCATGGGCATCTTGAGTATTTGGAACAAGTTGGTGATCCAGCAACAGGTAAACCAATTGGTGAGACAAAAGCAAATTTAGAGTCAGCTGTAGCTGGTGAAACACATGAATATACAGATATGTATCCAGGTATGGCAAAAACTGCAAGAGAAGAGGGTTTTGAAGAAATTGCTGATTGGTTTGAAACATTAGCAAAGGCTGAAAAATCTCACGCTGGTAAATTCCAAAAAACTTTGGAATCTATTAGTTAATAAAAATTATTTAGTGGGTGGTTACACCCACTAAAATTCATAAAATTTAAATCGAATAATGAGTAAAGAAGGAAGCACAGAAGCACCTATACGTCATCCAATAAATTTTGAACACCCTGATTTTTTAAATCTTGAAAAATTAGATACAGAGATGAGGAGAGTATTTGATATCTGTCATGGTTGTAGAAGATGTTTTAATTTATGTGATTCTTTCCCAAAACTTTTTGATATGATTGATGAGTCTAAAAATGAAGATGTGGAGAGTTTATCAAGTGATCAATTTTCTCCAGTTGTTGATGCATGTACGTTGTGTGATATGTGTTTTATGACCAAATGTCCATATGTACCACCCCATGACTTCAATTTAGATTTTCCCCATTTAATGTTAAGATATAGAACAGCACAAAAAAAACAGGGTAAATTACCTACAGTACCAAGACAATTAGCAGAAATAGATAGAAATTCAAAAATTGGTGTCATTTTTTCAGGTTTATTAAATTGGATCTCAAATATAAGGAATAAATTTTTTAGAAAAATTTTAGAAATAATCACAGGTATTGATATTAGAGTCCAGTTACCAAAATATAATTCAGAAACTTTTTCTAGTTTTTTTAAAAAAAATAGCAAAAAAATTAATTATACAAATAATAAAAGTGATAGAAAAGTTGTTCTATATTCAACTTGTTTTGTGAATTTTAACAAAAAAAATACAGGTGTTGCAGCTTTAAAAGTACTAAAAAAAAATGGTGTTGAGGTGCAGGAGGCTTATCCTGGATGTTGTGGTATGCCATTTTTAGAACAGGCTGATTTGCCAAAAGTAGTCGAGCAAGCAAAAAAAATTTCAAAAGATTTATTAGAGTGGATTAACAAAGGTTATAAAGTAGTAACCTTAACTGCTAGCTGTGGTTTAATGTTAAAATTTGAATGGCCTTTGTTATTGCCAGAGAATGAAAATATAAAGAAATTATCCTCAAATGTGATGGATATTGATGAGTATGTAGTAGACATATCAAATAATGAAGGTCTAGTTGAGGGTTTACAAGAAATTGACGGTGGAGTTACGGTTCATCATGCATGCCATGCTCGTGCTCAAAATATGGGCATCAAAGCAAGAGATATGCTTAAATTAATTCCTAATGTAAAAATTGATGTGGTTGAAAGATGTGCTGGTCACGGAGGTACATTTGGTGTTATGAAAGAAACACATGATTTAGCGATAAAAGTTGGAAGACCTACAGCGCGTCAAATAAAGAATAAAAATAATAAGTATATGGCATCAGACTGTCCTTTAGCGGGCAAACATTTAAAGCAATTAGAAGCAGATACAAATATTTCAAATGATGAGGCACTACATCCTATCGAACTAGTAGCTAAAAGTTATAAATTATGATTATGCCAAGAGAGAAAAGAGTAATTCAAAAAGAGGACATCATGCCTTTGGAGATCTACACTCAACAAAGAAAAGAATTAAGAAAAAGAATTGTTGAGTTTAAAAAAGACCGTAGGATACCTCTTGGTCCATATGCTACCTTTTATTTTGAAAGTTTTGAAACAATGTTGGCTCAAGTTCAAGAAATGCTTTATATTGAAAAAGGTGGGGATGAACAACTTAAAGATGAGCTTACTGCTTACAACCCATTAGTGCCAAATGGAAAAGAATTAACGGCTACTTTGATGTTTGAAATAGATAATCCAGTTTCTAGAGCAACTTTCTTAGGTAAAGTAGGAGGTATAGAAGAAAAGGTATATTTAAAAGTAGGTGAAGAATTAATCAAAGCAGTGCCAGAGGAGGATGTTGATAGAACATCTGCAGAGGGAAAAGCATCATCAGTTCAATTTATTCACTTTAAATTTACAGATGAACAAGTTAAAAAATTTAAATCAAACTCATCTCAAATTGAAATTGGTATTAACCACAAAGAATATTCTCATTCGACAAAATTAAGTGAAAACACAATAAAATCATTATCAACTGATTTTATTTAGTTTTTCCCCAAATATCATCTGTTTTAATCCAGCCTTTAAATTTATTTGATTTAACCTTACACCAATTATTTTCACAATCTAATAAAATTAAGACCCTTCCCTTTTTAATTTTTGCGATTGGTTTTGAAAAAATTAATGGTTTATTAAATAAGACTTTATCTTTAGCAGGAATAATTGAGTTATTTTTTTTTAATTGAGATTGATGTATCCAACCACTATTATTTTTAAAATCTATTATCCTTCTCCAATTTTCTTTAGTATCTATTTGTTTAATAGGCAAATTAATTTTTTTGTATATAAATTTTACTGGGGAATTAAAACTAGGTCCGTATCTTACATTCACTTTATTTTTTTTTAAAGATAAAAAAATTTCATCAGCATAACAATTTGAAACCATGGATAAAATAAATATTGATATTAAAATTTTTCTTAAAATCTTATTCAGGTACATTTTTTAATTTCTTGAGTTTTACTTTTCTAAAATTTAGATTCAAAAAGTCTAAGATTAATATGAAGCCATTTAAATCTTGGCCAATAGATAAGATTTTTTTTAAAATTTCATTAGCTTGTATTGTGCCTATAATACCAGCTACTGTTCCTAAAATACCTTCGTATTCACAATTTAAGATGTCATCCGTAATTGTATCATCTTGAAAAAAAGATCTAATACAAGGAGTATTTTTGTCTGTAAAATCAAAAGTAAAAATGTGACCGTCAAATTTACTAATTGCACCTGTAACCAGAAATTTTTTTAATTTTAAACTAAGATCATTTATAATAAATTTTGTTTTAAAATTATCTGATCCATCTACAATAAAATCATAGTTTTTAGCTATCTTTTTAAAATTTATTTTGTTTAATCTTGTTTTAAAACAATTTATTTTTGTTTTAGAATTTATTTTATTTAACTTTTTTTTAGCAGCTTGTACTTTTGATTTATTTATATCATCGTAATCAAATAAACTTTGCCTATGTATGTTTGACAGCTCAACATCATCATAGTCAACTATTCCGATAGTACCTACACCTGCTCTAGTTAAAAATTCTGCAGCAGGACAGCCTAATCCTCCCATACCAATTACTAAAACTTTTGATTGAAAAATTTTCTTTTGACCTAAAAGTCCTATGTCTTTCAAAATAATTTGTCTTGAAAATCTGTCTAATTGTTTTTTATCTAATTTAATATTCATTTACCAGTTGAACCAAATCCATCATTTCCTCTTAATGTTTGAGGTAATTCGTTAGTTTCTTCTAACTCCATCTTTACAACTGGTGTTAATATCATCTGGGCAATTCTATCACCATTATTGATTATAAAGTCTATATTGCTATGATTATAAATGATTACTTTAATTTCACCTCTATAGTCACTGTCAATAGTTCCCGGTGTATTTAAAACACTTATATTATTTTTTGCCGCTAGTCCTGACCTAGGTCTTATCTGAATTTCAAAATTTTTAGAAAAAGCAACAGATAAACCAGTTGGAATTAATGAAGATGATTTTGGCTTAACATTTATTGGGTTTTTAATAAACGCCATTAAATCCATACCTGATGCTCCAGAACTTTTGTACACAGGTAATTGTACAGCTGAATCTAATTTTTTTATTAGAACTTTAGCCATTAATTAATATGAGAAACTATTCTATCTACAATTTCTTCAGATATTTCTGACTTTTTTTTTAATGAAAGTTTCTCTTTTTTATTATTTATATTTTTGTAATAAATAATTACTTCATTTGATTCACTGCCAAAACCACTCTCTTTTTTTGATATATCATTTGCTATTATCCAGTCACAATTTTTGTTTTGAAGTTTATTTATCGCATTTTTCTCAAGATTATGTGTTTCTGCAGCAAAACCTATAACCAGTCTAGGTCTTTTAGAATTATGATTTGAAACATAATTTAAAATATCTATATTTTTTTCTAGATCAATCACCAGATTTTCTTGTTTTGGAATTTTTTTCTTATGTTTTTTTTTTATCTTAAAATCTGATACAGCTGCTGTAAATATGGCAACATCAGTTGGTAAGTTTTCCTGAGTTGCTTTAAACATTTCTTCAGCCGTTTCGACTTGAATAAGTTTGATATCTTTAGTTATTTCAATTTGAGTAGGACCAGATATTAAAGTTGTATCAAATCCTCTATTAAATAATGATTTTGCTATCTCGTAACCCTGTTTTCCACTTGATTTGTTTGTAATATATCTTACCGGATCTAGATATTCATTAGTTGGTCCAGCTGTAACAAGCGCTTTAATTTTTTTATTTTTAGTTTTGTTAGATAAAAAGTTATAAATTCTTTTATATATATCAATAGGTTCAGACATTTTACCTTCACCATATTCACCACAAGCCATATCACCAATTATTGGACCTATAAATTCATAACCATAACTTTTAAGAATCTTTAAATGACCTTGAGTTGATTTATGATTCCACATTTTAACATTCATTGCAGGTGCTAAAAAAATTGGTTTATTAGAAGCAAGTATAACAGTTGAAGCTAAATCTTCAGTATAACCATGACTTAATTTCGCAATAGTATTAGCAGTAGCTGGTGCAACAACAATAATATCTGCCCATCGTGATAAAGAAATATGATCCATTTCAGCTTCATTTTCAGTACTAAAAAGATCATCGTAAACTTTACCTTGAGACAATGAAGCAATTGAAAGAGGAGTCACGAATTCTTTTGCACTTTTTGTTAAAATAGTTTTTATTTCAGCATTATTTTTTTTTAACATTCTTATTGTATCGAGGCTTTTGTAGGCTGAAATACCTCCACAAATGATAAAAAGAATTTTTTTGTTAGCTAAATCTTTCATGAAATTAATTAAAATATCAAAAGACCAAAAATTACAAGGATTAATAAACCAATAATAGATTGATTTCTAAAAGCAGTCATTTCATTTTTTTGAGTGTTTAAAGCGGTGTAAGAGTTAGAGTTATTGGGTATTTGTCCACTTGCTAAATAAGTAAGAGCTTGATTTGCTTTATCCATTATTTCTGGAAACTCTGGTAATCTTTTAATTACTTCAGATGTGTTCTGAAAAGTCTCATTAATTTTTACCATTGGATCCTTCGTTTCTCTTAACCAACCTTCAAGAACAGGTTTAGATGTAGTCCATATATTGGTATTTGGATTTAATTTTCTCGCTACTCCTTCTACCACAACCATGGTTTTTTGTAACATTAAAAGCTGTGGTTGGGTTTGCATATTAAATTTTTCTGTCACATCAAATAATTGTTTTAGTAATTTTCCACCAGAAATATCTTTAACAGTTTGTCCAAATATAGGCTCTCCAATTGATCTTAAAGCTTGTGCAAGATCATCTATTGGAACTTCTTTAGGGACAAGTCCTGCAACCAAATGTACTTCTGCAACTTTGCGATAATCTCTTTGAATAAAACCAAATAAAATTTCTGCTAAAAATCTTTTACTCATTTTATCCAATCTACCCATTATTCCAAAATCTATAGGTACAATTTGACCATCATTATCTATAAATATATTTCCTTGATGCATGTCAGCATGAAAAAAACCATCTCTCACAGCATGTCTTAAAAAGTTTTGAATTATATCTTCAGCAATTTTTTCAGTATTAAAGTTCTTATTTTTAAGTTCATCAGTTTCTCTTATTGATATCCCATCTACCCAGTCAAGAGTCATGACGTTCTCACTGGTATAATTCCAATATATTTGAGGAACTCTAAAACCAACATCGTTTTTTGTATTTTCAGCATATTCGTTGGCTGCAGCTGCTTCGAACCTCAAGTCCATTTCAAGATTCGTAATCTCTTTTAGTAAAAAAACTACTTCAACCAATTTTAATCTTTTTGTTTTCTTAATAAAAGACTCAACTAAAAATGCAAAAAGCATTATTGCATCAATTTCTTCATTAAAAATTTTTTTAATATTTGGTCTTAAAATTTTTATAGCAACATCTTTAATAGTTCCATTATCATCTATTTGTGCTTTATGAACTTGAGCTATTGAAGCTGCAGCAACAGGTTCACCTAAATTAATGATAGAATTGTAAGTATTTTCACCCAAATCATTTTTAATTATTTCTTTTGCTTGAAGAAGTGAAAATGGGGGTAATTTATCTTGAAGATTCTCAAGTTTTTTTGACAGCTCCTCTCCAATTATATCTGGTCTTGTAGCTAAAAATTGACCGAGTTTTATAAAAGTTGTTCCCATGGACTCCAATGAATTTGATAATCTTTCACCTTCGTCTTTTTGAATATCCATTTCTTTTTTTTGAGAAAATGAAAAAGACAAAATTTTAAAGAGGATTTTAATTGCTAAAGGTGGTTCTTGGAATTTTGTGACTATATTTAATATATCAGATTTAGCTACTTTTCTTCCAAGTTTAAATAAAATAATAAATTTTTTTATCATTAAATTTTCCATCCACTATGTATAGAAACAATTCCACCAGATAAATTCCTATAAAAACATTTTTTAAAACCTTCTTTTTTCATTAAATCTATTAATTCCTCCTGACTCACAAAGTTTTCAATACTTTTAACAAGGTATTCATATGGTTTTTTTTCACCAACAATAAATTTTCCAATTGAAGGCAATAGTTCAGAATACTTTTTGTAGATAAAATTAAGGTTAGAATTTTGTATCTTTGAAAATTCTAAACAAAAAAATCTACCACCAGGTCTTAATACACGAAAAGCTTCAGCTAGAGATTTTTTCAAATTATTAGTATTACGTAAACCAAAACTTATTGTGTATAAATCAAATAAATTATCTTGTGTGGGAATTTTTTCTGCTGGTGCTATAATCCAATTTATATTTTTATATATCTTTAGTTTTTCTTTAGCTTTACTTATCATTTTTTTATTTGGGTCAATACATGTGATCTCAGATTTTTTGTCTACATGCTTTAAAAAAAGATTTGCTATATCTCCAGTTCCACATGCAACATCAATTAATTTAAGTTTTGCAGATGGATTCATCATATTAAGCATACTTTTTTTCCATAATCTGTGGATACCTAACGACATAAAATCATTCATTAGGTCATATCGATCATAGACCTGATCAAAAACATTTTGTACTAGTCCTTTTTTATTTTGTAGATATTGTTGCATAATAAAAAAATATATAATCAATATAGTATTAAATGCCAGAATTACCAGAAGTAGAAATTGTCAGACAATCATTAAATAAAAAGATTAATAATAAAAAGGTTAAAAAAGTAATAGTCAGAAATAGAAATTTAAGATTTAAAATACCCTCTAATTTTGGAACCTTTTTAAAAGATAAGAAAATTACAAATGTAAAAAGGTTTTCTAAATATTTGATTTTATGTTTATCAAATGATCAATATTGTCTGTTACATCTTGGTATGTCGGGGACAATACATGTAAAAAATAAAACACAAAAAAATTTATTTACAAATGCAAGTTTTTATAGTTCACCAACTTTGCCGACAAAACACAACCATGTAGAAATTATTTTTAAAAATTTGAAAGTTATCTATAACGATCCCAGAAGATTCGGTTTTTTTGAAATCATCAAAAGTTCATCTTTATTAAAAAAGAGATTTAATAAACTTGGACCAGAACCATTTCAAACCAAATTTAATTTAAGATATATAACTTCATATTTTAAAGGTAAAAAAAAAAATATTAAAAATTTTTTAATAGATCAAAATTTTGTATCTGGAATAGGAAATATATATGCAAGTGAAATTTTGTTTTTGAGTAAAATAAATCCTTTTAAAAAGGCAGATTTGATTAAGAAAAAAGATTATAAAAAAATTTTGATTAATTCAAAAAAAGTTCTTAAAAGAGCAATTAAAAATGGTGGTTCAAGTATAAGAGATTTTAAAGATACGTCTGGCAAAAAAGGGGGTTTTCAAAAAAATTTTAATGTTTATGAAAGAAATGGATTAACTTGTAAGCGACAACATTGTAATGGAATTATACAAAAAAAAATTGTTACAAACAGATCTACTTTTTTTTGTAATATATGCCAAATATAATTAATTATTTCGTTGACCAATATAAAATCTCAAGTTATACCCCTGCCAATATGGCGAACACAAAATCTGCAATTAAGAGAATTAGAAGAATTTCGAAACAAACAGCTGTAAATAAAGCTAGGAAAAGTAGATACAAAAATGCATTAAAGAAAATGAATTTTTTGATTGACAATAAAAAGAAATCAGAAGCTATTAAATTCTTACCTAAGTTGAATTCAGAATTAATGAAGATTGCTAAAACTGGCATTATTAAAAAGCAAAATGCTTCAAGAAATGTTTCCAGAATAACTAAAAAAATCTCAAGTTTATAATTTATACCTAAGGTTGTTTGTTCATTATACAACTTTAAAAGCTACAAAATCTGATAAAATTAAACATCAAAATACAATATTTAGATTTAGTAAATATTCTTAATAATTATTTTCAATCATAAATTTTATTTTTTTTTTTTAAAAAAATTTTTCATAAATAATTTTTTTTATACATCAATTGATTGCACAATCTTAGATTTTATTTTTTTTAACATCTTTTAATTGCACAATCGTAGATTTTATTTTTTTTTTAAAATTATGAATTATTTGTTGTAATGATTTTTATTATAGGCTTTAACTAAAGCTCTTCCAAAGTTTACAAATGAGCAATAATTTTTCGAATAATAACCTTCATTCTTTAAAATCATCTAATCTAGATTGGACTTTAATTCAAAATGACATGAAATTAAAACTCGGAAAAGATATTTATGAAAGCTGGTTAAAAAAAATTAACTTTGTTGAAGAATTTAATAATTATATCTTATTATCTGTGCCAACAAGATTTATTAGAGATTGGATCACCTCAAGGTATTTAGATCAAATTTTACAAATTATTAAAAATTTTAAAAAAGAAATTTTTAGAGTAGAATTCAAAATTATTGAAGAAAATACTAAAAAAGAGAACAAAGATAATGGAAATTTTAAAGTTTTAGAAAATAATGAAAATGTTTCCTTTATTAAAGATACTTATCTTCAATATAATAGGATAGATCCAAATAAAAGTTTTCAAAATTTTATAACCGGAAGTAGTAATAAATTAGCTTACGAAGCGTCACTAAAAGTATCAGAGAGTTCTGCACAATATAATCCATTATATATTTATGGAGGAGTTGGAATGGGTAAAACCCATTTGCTAAATTCTATAGGTATAGAATTAAAGAAGGATAAAAAAGTAATGTTTATATCTGCAGAGAGATTTATGTATCAATTTGTAAAATCCATTAAGGCAAATGAGATGGTTAAATTTAAGGATTATTTTAGAAATACAGATATCTTATTAATAGATGATATTCAGTTTATGAATGGCAAAGAAGCTATGCAGGAGGAATTTTTTCATACTTTTAACGCGTTACTTGAAAAAGGTTCACAAATCATAGTTTCTGCTGATAGAGCTCCTAATAAATTATTAAGAATCCAAGAAAGAATTAAATCTCGTTTCTCTGGAGGTTTAGTTGTTGATATTCAAAAACCAGATTTTGAGTTGAGGAAAAAAATCGTCGAAGCAAAAACCGAGGAACTTTACGATCTACATTCAAAAGAAATTAAAATTACAAAAGACATACAAAATTTTATTAGTACTGAAATCACAACAAGTATTAGAGAATTAGTAGGGGCAATTAATCGAGTAGTATCTTTTTCAAGAATCTACAAAAAAATTCCCAATTTATCTGAAACTAAAGTTGTGCTTAAAGATTTATTAAATTTATCAGAAAATAAAGTTACCATAGAATTAATTCAAACTGTTGTTTGTAAATTTTTCAAAATTAGTAAAAATGAAATGTTGTCATCAAGAAGATCTAGATATTTGGTAAGACCAAGACAAACGGCAATTTATTTAACAAAAATTTTAACCTCAAAGTCTTTGCCTGAAATTGGTCGTGAATTTTCTAATAGAGATCATACAACAATAATACATTCAGTAAAAACTATTGAAAAATTAAAAGAAAAAAATCCTGAAATGGTGGATAATATTAATAATTTAAAGAATCAGATACTTTACAATAATAAAGAAAATGAGATTTAACCTAAATCAGCAAGACCTTCAAGAAGCGCTAAATTTTTGCCAAGGTGTTATCGAGAGAAGAAGCACTTTACCAATCTTATCTAACATACTATTAGAAGCAAAGGGTAAAAAACTTACGATTACTGCAACAGATCTTGATTTAATCTTCATTCACCAAATTCAAGATGTTGAAATTATAGAAGAGGGAAAAACAACCACAACATCATCAATAATGTACGATATTGTGAGAAAAATATCCTCTGGAAAAAAAATAAATTTGACGTTAAATGACTCAACCAAATTACAACTTGAGTCTGAAAAATCTATTTTTAACTTAAATTGTATTGATGCCTCTGAGTTTCCACTTACTGAAGAAAATTTTAATAATAATGAGTTTTCTATCAAATCAAAACAGTTATTAAAATTATTAAACAAATGTAAATTTTCTGTTTCAAGTGATGAAACGCGTCATTATTTAAGCGGAATTTTTTTACACCAAACTGAAGTTGAAGATAAGAATTATTTAACCGCAGTGGCAACTGATAGCCATAGGATGTCTATATCTAAAATAAGATTAGATCATAGGATTGATTTTGAACAAGTTATACTTCCAAAAAAAACAATTTTTCAATTATGTTCACTGCTTGACAATTATGATGGTGACGTAAAAATTTCTAATGTTAAATCAAAAATAAAATTTGAATTAATGAACAGTGTTCTAATTTCAAAATTAATCGATGGAAAATTTCCAAATTATATTCAGGTTATACCAAAAAATAATCAAAAAAAATTAGAGATCGATCTTAAGCTCTTTACTAACTCTGTAGACAGAGTTGCGTCTGTTTCGTTAGATAAAAAAGATAGTGTGAAGTTTATCTTAGCTAAAGATGTATTAAATTTATCAGTAAATAATACAAATAGTGGAGATGGTAAAGAAACTCTTCCAGTTAAATTTGATCATGAACTTGAAATTAGTTTTAATTCAAGATATTTAATTGATGTAGCATCTCAATTAGATGGAGATAAAATTGAGTTATTTTTAAATGATACCGGCTCTCCAGCACTAATTAAAGATCCTGGTGATTTTGACAGTATTTTTGTAGTAATGCCTATGAAAGGTTAACTAATTTTATTAAGTTCATCATATATATTTTTTTCTAAAATCTTTAAAAAAGTTTCTTTATCGTGGCCCAATTTTATTGGACTAAGAATAGAAACTATAATTTCTTTATCAGATTTTTTCTTTCCAGTTTTGGGCCAAACTACACCAGAATTAATTGCTATTGGGAGACACTCTATTTTTAATTGTTCATAAATTTTTCCAACACCTTTTTTAAACGGAGGTCTTTCATACGGAAGCACTCTGGTTGCTTGCGGGAAAATTATCAAAGGTCTTTTAGATTCATTCACGTGTTTGATAATATCATCAAGAAAACCTAAATTTTCTTTTGTAATTTTGTTTCTTCTGATTGAAATTGAGCCTATCTTTTTAAGATACCATCCGAATATAGGTATTTGTAAAAGTTCATTTTTAAGAATAAAAATAGGACCATCAAAAATTGTTTGAAGAAAAAAAGTCTCAAACATAGATTGATGAGATGCAGCAATAAAAAATTTTTGATTTTGATTAATGTTTTCTAGTCCTTTAATTGTAATTTTTGTTGTAAGAAAAAACTTTAAACAAAAACTAGACCAGTAACCCATTAATTTTCCACCAAATATGACAACTTTTTGAGGCATTAACAAAGAGGGTATAAAAATTAAAGATATGAAAATTATTCCAAAAAAGAAAAAAATTGAAAAAATTGTATTTCTAAACACTTAAATTTAATCCTATATTAAGTCTTTAAGTTTTTGCCTTTTACTTATAATTTCTATTTTAGAATTTTTAATTAAAAGTTCAGTTGCTTTTGGTCTTAAATTATAATTTGAACTTAACGACATTCCGTAAGCTCCAACATCTAAAATAATAACTAAATCTTTTTCTTTAAGTTTTTGGAAGTTTTTAAAAATTGCAAATTTATCTGTGCTTTCACAAATTGGACCAACAAATTCATAATTTTTTTTTGATTTTTTAACACTCATTTTAACGGGTATTATTTTATGAGTTGCATTATACAATGCTGGACGCATAAAATCATTCATAGCCGCATCCAAAATTACAAAATCTTTTTTTGAACTTTCTTTAATATAAATCACTTTTGAAATCAAAACTCCTGAATTACCAATTATAGATCTACCAGGTTCAAAAATTATTTGACATTTTTGATTTTTTAAAAATTTTTTAATTAATATGGAATATTTTTTAAGACTTAATTTTTTTTTACTATTATCATAATTTATTCCCATACCTCCACCTAGATCAACATACTCAAATTGGTATCTTGATTTTTTTATAATTTTTTCCAAAACTTTAAGCATTTTTTTATACGGACTAATATCAAGTATTTGGCTACCAATATGTACACTAATACATTTTAATTTTAAATTTTGTGAATTTTTTAAGTAATTTACTAAATCTAAGAAATCTTTTTCATTTACACCAAACTTATTTTCTTTTTTTCCAGTTGAAATTTTACTCAAAGTTTTAGCATCTGTATTCGGATTCAGTCTAATCCCAATATCAACTTTTTTATTATTTTTTTTTGCAATACGTTCAATTTCTAGAATTTCACTTTTAGACTCAGCATTGATTAGCAATATTCTTTTTTTGACAGCATATTCAATTTCATTCGATGTTTTTCCAACACCAGAAAATACTATTTTATTAGGCTTTATGCCTGATTTTAATGATTTCATCAATTCACCAATTGAAACTACATCAGCACCTAAGCCTAATTTTCCAATTTCACTCAATAAGATTTTATTTGGGTTTGATTTAACTGAAAAACAAATTAGTGGATTTATAGATTTAAAATTTTTTTTAAAATTTAAGATATTCTGTTTCAATTTTTTAAATGAATAACAATAAAGTGGTGTTGCATATTTTTTGGCGAGCACACTAGTTTTGATATTATCTATTAAAAATTCTTTTTTTTTATATATCATTACACCCTATTGGGTTTAGTGTTGAGTATTTTTGAGTCTTCTTCTTTGTATACAGGATCTCCTTTTTTTCCACATGCAAAAAAAAATGTACAAAGAACTAAAATTATAAATAATTTTTTTTTCATAATATTTTTTTATATTTCAATATCATTTTTTTGATATTATAAAAAGCTGTTCCTCCATAAGATTTTTTTGAATTTATAGAATTCTTAAGGTCAAAAACTTTTAATACATCCTTGGTTAATTTTGGTTCGATTTTTTTCAAATCTTGAATAGACAAATCTTCGAGTTTTTTTTTATTTTTTTCTGCAAAATTTACTAACCTAGCTGTGATTTGATAAGCTTCTCTAAAGGATTTGGAATGATTTTTAACCAAATAGTCTGCTAAATCAGTAGCTGTTAAATATCCTATGTTAGCAAGTTCAAACATTTTTTTTTTATTTGGAATTAAATTTATCAAAGTTTCATTCAAAATTTTTAAACAATTAATGAGTGTATCATTTGCTTTAAAAACAATCTCTTTATCATCTTGTAAATCTTTGAAATATGACAACGGTAATCCTTTTAGAATTGTTAGCATTGAAAACAAATTACCATATGCTAATCCTGTTTTTCCTCTCAAGTATTCTAGTAAGTCTGGATTTTTTTTTTGTGGCATTATAGATGAGCCTGTAACAACTTTATCAGATAATCTTATTAGATTAAAACCATCTGAATTCCAAATTATTAATTCTTCTGCAATTCTAGATATATGCATAGAGCAGACTGAACAATTATATAAAAAATCTAAAACAAAATCTCTATCAGAAATTGTATCGATAGAATTATTTGTTGGATTTTTAAATCCTAATTTTTTTGTTGTGTAGTTTCTGTCTATATTAAATGATGTTCCTGATAAAGCGCCAACACCTAGAGGGTTTTCATTTAAACTATCTAAACTATTCTTAAATCTTTTTTTATCTCTTAAAAAAATTTCAATATAAGCCATCAAATAATGTGCAAAAGATATAGCTTGAGCATTTTTAAGGTGCGTAAAACCAGGCATAATAGTTTCAATATTTTTTTCTGATATCTTTAAAATTGTTTTCATTATGTTGTTTAAATTGTTGTTGATTTTTTCAGTATTAGCTCTCATCCATATTTTTAAATCTGTAATCACTTGATCATTTCTTGAACGAGCTGTATGTATATATCCAGCATCATCACCAATAATTTGAAACAATCTCTTCTCAATATTCATATGAATATCTTCATATTCCTCATAAAAATTAAATTTTTTTTTGATAATCTCATTTTGAATCTTTTTTAGACCATAGATAATTTTATTTTTAACTCTAAAAGAAATTATTTTTTGTTTGAAGAGCATTTCAACATGTATTATTGAACCTTGAATGTCTTCCTTAAATAGTCTTCTATCTATGTTGATTGAACTTCCGAACTTTTGAAAAGTTGTTGATATTTGTTTTTTAATACGGGTATTCCAAATTGCCTGATTGTTTTTATTTTTTACCATGGTAATTACTTATACCTTTTTAACATGAGATTTTTAACAATATTTATTTTTTTGTTATTAAATTCTTTTTCGCTTGAAGCTTCAGAAATTAAGAATTTAATTATTCACGAGAAGCCTAAGAAATATGATAATTTGTCATTTTTAGATGATAAAAATAACGAATTAAAACTTAATAATTTTAAAGGAAGTGTTATTTTATTAAATTTTTGGGCAACATGGTGTGCCCCATGTAAAGAAGAAATGCCTTCGCTTGATCTTCTTGGAGAAAATAAGAAATTAAATAATTTAAAAATATTTCCAATAAATATTGGTAAAGATAATTTGAACAAAGCTTTGAGTTTTTTCAAGAATTTAAAAATTAGAAATTTAAATTTATATTTTGACAATCCAGAAACTTTAGCAAAAAAACTTTCTTTAAGGGGCTTACCAACAACAATTTTGTTTAATAAAGAAGGAGATGAGTTTGCCAGAATTGTTGGATCTATAGATTTTTCAGATGAAAAATTTCTAGATTGGTTAAAGCAACACAATTAATTTTTAAAAAAGTAAGCAAATCCAATTAGAACTATTATAGCTATAAATTGTAGTAAAACCCTTAATTGCATTAATTTATTAGAATATTTTTTACTAGTTTCTCCTCCTTTAAATAAAGTTCCTATCCCAAGAATGAGAACTACACCAACTGCAATTAATAATATGATAGACAGTAATTTTACAAATATTCCAGAAATCATAATTGTATTGTAGGGTGTTTTAAAAATAAAAAAACATAATTATTAAATTAAAAGTATGACATTTTGTCTAGACACAGTCTTTATCAAACCTGAAAAAGATGTTCAAATTAAAAGTGCTATAATTTTGTTACATGGTTATGGAGGAGATGGAAAAGATATAAGTATGCTATCTTTAAATTGGAAAAGATATTTACCTAACACGATATTCGTTTGTCCAAACGGTCATGAACCATGCTCAATAAACCCATCAGGCTTTCAATGGTTTGATCTTACAAATGATGATACAAAATATATATTAGAAGAGTCTATAAAAGCAGAAAAAAAATTAAAAAAATTTATTGATGAGATTAAATCTGAGTTTGGTCTTAAGAATAAACAAATTTGTCTTTCAGGATTTAGTCAAGGATGTATGATGTCAATAAATTTAGGCTTAACAGCTGAAAGAGAGTTTAGTTGCATAGTAGGATTTTCTGGAAAAATAATTGATCAAAACGATTTAAAATTAAGAAAAAAAAACTCTACTAATACTTTATTAATTCATGGAGAACAAGATCAAGTAGTTTCACCAAATTACATGTTGGAAGCTAAAGATTTTTTTATGAGAAACAACATAAGTATAGAAACACATCTAATTAAAAACTGCGACCATCATATTCCTATTGAGGCTTCAAGTATAGCATTAAATTACATATTAAAAAAAATAAAATAATTCCTTAATATTGAAATAAATTTTATTTAAGTTAAACTTAAAATATGAATAACTTTATCGAACAAGAAATTTCATTAGAAAAGTGCCCAGCATTAGTTTTAAATGCTGACTATAGGCCTTTAAGTTATTATCCTTTATCTTTGTGGTCATGGCAAGATACAGTAAAATCAGTTTTTTTAGATCGTGTTGTTATAGTTAGTAATTATGATCGAATTGTAAGAAGTCCATCTTTTAACATGCAATTACCAAGTGTTATAGCTCTAAAAGATTATATTGTTCCGCAATCTAAACCTAGCTTTACAAGATTTAACGTTTTCTTAAGAGATAAATTTTCATGTCAGTATTGTGGAAGTGGTGAAGAATTAACATTTGATCATTTATTACCAAGATCAAAAGGTGGTGAAACAAATTGGGATAATGTTGTTACAGCTTGTTCAGCCTGTAATGTTAAAAAAGGAGGAAAATTATTAAAATCTTCAGGGATGAAACTCACTCAATATCCTTTCCAACCTACTACTGAAGATCTTCATCGAAATGGAAAAAATTTTCCACCAAATTATTTGCATAAAAGTTGGATGGATTATTTGTATTGGGATGTGGAATTAGAGGCTTAGAACTAAATTTTTTCTGAAATATTAATTGCGATCTTTGAGCCAGTTTTTATAATTTTATCCATTAAAGAATACAAACCTTTTTTTGTTGCACCTTTTTTGTAAGCAATATCTTTATGGTGCAGTTCATCCTCTCTAAATTTCATGATTTTGTTTTTAAGATTTTTTTCTTCTGAGCCAAGTTGATTAATTTGATTTTGATAATGCTCGTCAATTACTTCTTCTACAGACGCAGTACAAAGCATTGCAGCTTTCTTTCCAAGAATTGTAGAGCCAAAGCCTAAACTAACGCCTAATAGATCCCATAAAGGAAGAAATTTAGTGGGTCTTATATTTCTTTTTTTAATTTCATTTTCGAAAAATTCACAATGTTCTTTTTCATGAATTTTCATTTTCTCAATAGTTTTTCTTAAACTTTCATCCTTAACTAGAGTATTCAATGCTAATAATTGACCTTCATAAATTTTAACTGCTCCTCTTTCACCTGCATGGTCTACTCTAATAAATTCTTCAACTTTATTATCTTTTTTTTTCATAAGTATTAAAAATTTTAGTAAGTGTTAAAATTAACAATAAACTTATAACAATATTAATACTTGTAAGTGATAATCCAAAAATCCTAAATGTCACATCTTTACAGCTTACTCTTTCTTGACTTAATAGTTTAAGCAAATCCTCTTTAGTAATATTTTCATTGAAATCTTTTGTACCACAAACCGACGATTCCTGAAAAAAACCTTGCTCAATTCCAAAATGATAAATTGAAATTGCTAAAGAAAATATAAATGTAAGGATTAATAACATGATGAGGAAATCTTTATTTTTTTTTAAGATAAATATCGTAATTAATAAAATGATACTTATTCCATAAGGAATTCTCTCAATTAAACAAAGATTACAAGGCTGGTAACCAAGCGCATATTCTATAAAATATGCTGATACCAATGCTATACAACTTATAATAAAAATTATTCTAAGATATAATTGTATCTTTAAATTATGCATTAGATTTAAAAATTAGATAGATTGTCATGCAAATTATTACAATTAATATTCCAAGAATTGTAAACCATTTGGAACCATGTTTGTCCATAAATTTAGTAAATAAATCACCAAATTTAAAAGATAAGTATGCGACTAAAAAAAATCTTAATCCTCTAGAAATTAAGCTTATTAGAATAAAGATGAAAAGATTAAAACCAATCAAGCCACTTGCTATAGTAAAAACTTTATAAGGAAGAGGTGTGAAACCTGCTAAAAAAAGTATGCCTAACCAAGCATAAAAACCATTACTATTGAGTAAATTGTTTTTGATGTTAGATAATTTATCTTCATAACCATAAAAATTCATAATCTGTGTTCCAAAATCAAAAAAAAATACTCCAATTAGATAACCTAAAATTCCACCCAAGACTGATGAAATTGTTGTAATAAGAAAAATTTTTATGAAATCATTTTTTTTTGAGATAACCATTGGAATAACCATTACATCAGGTGGAATAGGAAAAAATGAGCTTTCGATAAATGATACAATTGCTAGGTAATATTTAGAACTTTTATGAGCTGCTAAATCTAAACATTTTTTGTAAAGACTATTAAACATTTTTTGGTTTTAATCTAATTTTAGTTCTTATACTATTTATAAAATTAATAAACAATTAAGGGCGAATGGCGGAACTGGTAGACGCGCACGATTCAAAATCGTGTTTCGCAAGAAGTGAGAGTTCGATTCTCTCTTCGCCCACCAAAGTTATGGAATTAAACAAAATTAACAGTTTAGTCGAACTTTTTTTTATAAAATATGAAGAAAAGTTTCCTAAGAATGTTAAAGCTCATGAAGAGACTTTTTTAGTTTCACTTAAAAATAAAGATTTACCAGATACAAATTCTGGGCCATTTACATATTCATGGGGAAACGTTGATACAAAGATAAAAATATTATCAAACTATTTAGGAAAAATTATTTCTAAGGGCGATAGATGTATTTTATTATCTGAAAATAGACCTGAATGGTTAATATCTGATATAGCAATAATGAATGCGGGTGGGGTTACTGTTCCACTTTTTACAACTTATTCTGAAAAAGATTATGAATATATAATTAATAATTGTGAACCCAAAGTATGTATCGTATCTAATTTTGCCCAATTCGCAAAAATTAAAAATAATATTAAAGAAAATACAGCTGTAATCTCAATGGATGAATTTGATGAAAAAATAGAATTTTTCGAAAATATTTTTTCTAAGGCTGACTATTATATGAAGCCTTCAATCGAAAGTATAAAATTATATAATAATAGTTTAAGAAGAAATGATTTGGCTTGCATAATCTATACATCAGGAACTACAGGAAATCCTAAAGGAGTGATGTTAAGTCACGGGGGTATTTTATCAAACTGTGAAGGTGCACAAGAAATTTTAGACTCATTAATAAAAAATAAAAAACCAGTTTTTTTAACCTGGCTTCCATTATCTCACTCATATGAACATACTGTTCAATATGTGCAAATATTGCTAGGAGCAAAAATTTACTATGCTGAAAGTTTAGAAAAATTACTCCCTAATATGGCTGTATCAAAACCAACTATTATGACTGCTGTCCCAAGATTTTATCAAAATTTATATAGTAAAATTTTCTTGAATTTTTCAAAACAAAAAGGGTTCAAAAAAAAATTGATAGAAAATACTATTTTGATAGGTACTAAAAATTTAAAGAAACAAGAATTAAGTTTTCAGGAAAAAATCATAGATTTTTTTTGTGAAACTTTTGTGAGAAAAAAAATCAAAAAACAGTTTGGTGGAGAGTTAAAAGCCTTTGTATCAGGTGGAGGAGCTCTAGACCAAAAAATAGGTGAATTTTTGAACTCTATAGGCTTACCAACTTTACAAGGATATGGCTTAACAGAGACTTCGCCTGTTGTAAGTTGCAATATCCCTGGAAAAATTAAAATTGAGACAGTTGGCCCACCTTTTAAAACGAATAAAGTAAAAATCGCTGATGATGGAGAAATTCTGGTCAAGGGTGAAAACGTTATGCTTGGTTATTGGAATATGAAAAAAGAAACTGATGATATTTTAAAAGATGGTTGGCTACACACAGGTGATATTGGTGAAATAACTAAGGACGGTAATTTAAAAATAACTGATAGAAAAAAAGAAATAATAGTTAACTTAGGTGGAGACAACATATCCCCATCTAAAATTGAAAATTTATTATGTTTAAATGAAAAAATTAAGCAAAGTTTAGTTTATGGAGATAAAAAAACTTATATAGTTGCATTAATTGTAACTGAAAGTGAAGAAAATAAAAAAGAAATTGAGTTTTATTTAGAAAATTTAAATAAAAGTTTATCTATAATCGAAAAAGTTAAAAAATTTAAATTAATTACAGAGGAATTTACAATTGAAAATGAGATGTTAACACCAACTTTAAAATTAAAAAGAAAAAAAATTTTGGAAAAATACAAAAAAGATTTGGAAAAGCTTTACTAAATTAATTAAATTAGTTGATTATTTAACGCATAAACACTATCTTTTTTAGTCATATCAACTAAACAAATTAAATTTTTATTTTTAATTTTTGTAAAAAATTTTAATTTAATTTAAGAATTGACATAACGTACATAAAAAAATAAAAATAACTTAATAGCGAATCAATTTGATTCGTTTAACTAAAAGGGAGCTAAAGATGCCTAAGAGAAGAAAAAAAGCAAAGAAGGCTAAGAAAAAAGCTAAGAAAAAAGCTAAAAAAAGAAGAAGAAGATAATAACTTAGTATTCTTTATTAAAAACGCTTCTCATAACTTTATGTGTGAGAGGCGTTTTTTTTATTCTTCTAGTGGTTCATCATTATCAGAGACTTGATCTTCTTCTTGTATCTCTGTTGATGGACTTTTAGTTACCGGTGGTACATTTTTTGATTGTTGAGCTTCCAGATTTCTTTTAAGTGCTTTATCCAATTTTTTTTGAGTATCTTCATATGAGATATTTAAAATTACTTGAAATTCTGACAGAATTCTTTCATAAGCTTTTTCAAAAAGTTGCCTTTCACTATATGATTGATCAACCATAAGATCGTCTCCTTTATTGAGATCTCTTACCACTTCTGCTAATTCATAAATTTTTCCAGATGATATCTTGGCTTCATATTCTTGTGCTCTTCTACTCCACATTGATCTTTTTATTTTAGGTTTACTTTTTAAAATTGAAATACATTTGTTGACTTGATTTATTGTTGCCAAAGGTCTTAAATGTGTTTGTTTGTTTACAGGGACCATACCGTTAGCTTTATCTTTCTCAAACTTAATAATATAGGTTTCAACATCGATACCTCCAATATTAATTTTTTTAAATTCAGTAATCTGACCTACGCCATGCTTGGGATAAACAACGTAATCTTTTACTTTATATTCTTTTTTTTCAGTTTCTTGTTTTTTAACTTTTTTAATTTCTGGTTTTACCTCATTATTTTTTGAAATTCTTAAGTTTTCGTTTTTTGCATCACTAGGTTTTTTAGGGTCAGATTTTGATATTTTTCTAGCGATACTCTTTTTTCCTTTTTGAGTACTTTTAATTTGAGATTTTCTTGTAAGTGACTTACTAGATTTTTTTATTTTTTTAGATACTTTTTTTTTTATTTTCTTAGATTTTTTTTTGAAGGTTTTCTTTAAAATATTTTTCAAACTTATTTTTTTCATTTTTATATTTTTCATGATCCACTGGAGGATCTTTTTTCTCGTTTATATTAGGCCAGATTTCAGAATATTTTTTATTGACTTCTAACCATTTTTCGCTTCCAGGTTCAGTATCTGCTTTGATAGCATCCACTGGACACTCTGGCTCACAAACGCCACAATCTATACACTCATCCGGTTTAATTACAAGCATATTTTTTCCTTCATAAAAACAATCTACTGGACAGACTTCAACGCAATCCATTAATTTACATTTGATGCATTTATCATTTACTATATATGTCATTTGGAAACTTCTTTCTTAATTTTCTCTTTAATATTTCCCATAGTTCTACTGTCAATGTAAAGCAATCCAGCAAGTTTTCTCATTAATCCTGTTTCATAAATATCAGCTTCTTGATTTGAATAAATAATTTTCCACAAAGTTTCTACAATTTTAATTTTATTTTCGTGTGACATATTCTTAACTTCTTTTGTAAAATCCAATATTTGATTTGAATTCAACTCTATTTGTTCAGCTTTCTTTAAAATATTATCAACATTTTCATCTTTTTTATTAAATTCATTTATAGTTTTTTTAATTATATTTTTTTCTTCAGTAGAGTAATTTTCATCAATTTTTGCAGCATGCACTAATAATGCACATACTTTAACTAAATCTTCTTTATCACTTATATTCTTATTCTTTTTGAAAAACATATGATTTAACTTAAATTTAAATTCTTTAAGATACCGAATGGACTTTCTTTTTCGGTTTTTTTATTGAATATTTTTCTTTTAATTTTTTTAGGAGCATAAGTAAAAAATGTATTTTCTTCTTTTTGAAAAACTTTATAGTTCATATTTTTAAGAAGTTTTTTAAAGTTATCTTTACTACATCCTAGCAAATTAAGCATTTCAGGGATCATCTTAATTTGTTGATCTTTCATTTTTTGAGTGTTTGAATTAATTATTTGCATAAATAATCTTTCTAAGATGTCAATTCTTACATAAAAATTATCAAAACTTTCAAACCCACATAATAGCATAAAATTTTTATTCTTAATTTTATTGTTATCTAAAAAATTTAAACCAAAAGTTGGTGGTTTAAGATTAAAGTATTTTTGATGATAATTTTTCCAAAGCAATGTTCTCAAAGAAACAGCATCTGGTTTAATCAATTTATAAAGAAATATATGATATCTTCCAAATTTGACACCTAAGTCTCTCAAAATTTTTCTATCATTTTGTTCTAAATCTTTAAGATATTCATAAACATTTTCTCTTTTTAAAACACCATTATTTTCATATAATTGATATGCTAATGCTTTCACAGAAGAATTTTTTTCTTTAAGGTTTTTTAAATCAATTAAGCTTTTTAAAATTATTGAAATTTTTTCTTTTATCCATTTTTCTATGAAAAGAATAAGTTTTTGTTTTTGATCTTGTTCTACAATATCGTCAATAATTAAATCAAATTTAGGTGACAAATAATCTTTGCCAGGTAAAATTCTTGCTATAGCAAATTCATTCCAATAAATTTTGAAATCATCACTTAAATTTATAAGGCCAGTGTCTATTATTATTTTTATTCTTTTATTTAGTTCTGGACCTATAGTTTTCCTAGCTGCTTTTTTAAGAGATTTTACATCTGTCTCAAGAGATCCCTTTT
>CACJXB010000010.1:0-32008 GCA_902597265.1 uncultured Pelagibacteraceae bacterium
TTAGATTTAGGAATTGCATGGTTGTAAGTGCCTTTAGCAGATTTTAAAGTTGATTTTAAATTGTCTGAAGATTGTTTTAAAGAATTTTTTGAAATTTCATTAGAATGTGAATAAGCAACAATTTCATCTGAAATAGCTCTAAATCCAAAACCTAAGTCAGAAGTATAATTTGAATTTTTTATCTTATTATCATCCAACAAAATTGATTCTGATTTAGAATTTTCTAAATACAGTTCACCATCATCACATTTTTGTAATGTCTCAGAAATAATATTTTCAGCTTCATTTCTAGATAAATCAGATTTTTTAAAGAAATTGGTCATTTTAAATATTACATAGTTTGTTTAAAATAATTTTCAACTAGAGTATTTTACGCATGTACTTTAATTAAATAAATTAGTAATTAATTAATTATTATGAAAGTTTATTTCAATAATTCTTGCAAAATTTGTAAGGCCGAAATTGATTTATATAAAAAAGAAAAAATCGATGAGATAGACTGGATCGATATTACAAATAATGAATTGGCAGAAAAAGAAACCTCTAAAAATAGTAAGCAACTTCTACGAAGACTACATGTGAAAGACGGTGAAGAAGTTTTACAAGGTGCTGCTGCTTTTTTGTCATTATGGAAAAAAATGCCAAAGTACAAATTTCTTTACAATTTTTTCAAACTTCCAATAATATTTAGTTTGTTTTCAATTATTTATGAAATCATAGCTTTTTTTCTTTATCTCAAGAATAAGAAACAATTGAAAAAAACTAACTAAAAAAAAATAACAAAAATTTACTAAGCACAGCCATTGAAGCAATAAACATTATTAAAACAATTGAGTACATAAATAATACGATTTTATTTTTTTTTCTTCTTAACCTTACAAAATCTTTATCATCTAAATCAGAAATATCTCTTTCACCCACTACAGGATAATCGTATGTAAAACGCCATGTGCTGTCTCCGAGTCTTGAGTCTAAATTATTGTAATATTGGATCCAGGCGAGGGTATATTTTAAAACTAAATAGAGAATTATAAGAAAGAGAGAGCCTATAATCATATGATTTTTAATTTTTTAAAAAATTAATTATTACTTTTTTCTCTTTGTCTTGCAATTAATTGTGTAAGAGCGTCAACCATTGTATCTGACGCTTTAAAAATATCTATATTCTTAAATTCGTGAGAAATATTTTTCTCAGGATTTGTTTTATCTTCAATTATGATACCTTCATCAGGAGAATTGTTTTTAATATAGATAAGTAACAACCACTCATCATCCTCTGAGTCATCCCACTTTATAAAAACTTCTCCAGTTTCAAATCTTCTATCAATACATCTAAATATGGACATGTTTCGAGTGATATGCCTTTTATTTAATTGAAAAACTAAACTACTAGCACTCCGATAAAAACTTTCGAGAGCAAATTCGATTTTATGTCTTGCTAAAGTATATTCCTTTTCTTTTATTAATAGTGTCTCTCTATCTTCATCTCCTTGAAGTTTTACACCTAAAGCCTCGACTCTCTCTTTTATCTTCTGATCTCTAATTACACGATATTTCTCTTTAAGTTGATCGATTCTTTCTTGTAATCCTGCATAATCATCCCTTTTTTCTTTTAAAGAAATTTTTTCAAGTCTCTCTAATTCTTTAACTTCTCTTATTCTGAATTTTTCAATTTGTTTATCTAATTTTAATTGCTGTAAAAATTGTTTTTGTTTTTCAGCTTGTTCAATTCTTAAAATAGCTTGCTCTTTTCTCAAAAAAAGTTTTATATCTTTGGCTCTTTGTTTTTCTAATTTTTGCTCATCTTTAAGAGCTTTTTCTTTTACTTTAACTTTTAAAAGCTCCTCTTCCTTTTTTTGTTTTTCTATCTCAATTTTTCTTTTTCTCTCATTTTCAATTCTTTCAATCTTAATTCTTCTATGCTCATCTTCTTTTAAAATTTTATAGCTTGAAATTGACTCAGAAATTTTATCAAAAAATGCTTGTATATATTTTTCTAAACTAAAACTTAAATTAAAATTAAATTTTGATTTTAAAGATAATTGGAATTTTACTAATTTATAGACAAAACTCTCGTTTTTAAAATTTTTTCTCTCTTTAATATCGTTTATTTTTATTGGTAATTTTAATGTTTTTTTTCTTTTATTTTTTTTAATTTTTATTTTTTTTTTTGTTCTTTTAGGTCTCTTCTTTTTATACGACTTATTTTTTTTTTGGCTTTTTCTTTTTAATATTTGTTTTTTCGATTTTTTAAGATTTTTTTTTTTATTTGTCTTTTTTTGTTTTTTTTTCATTTTTGAGAGTATTAAGTTCTATCAAGAAATTATTGATAAATATAGTCTCTTGTAACAGGTGTTGATCTATAATTCTTAGTAAGTTGAAATTGATATACAACTTGATCACCCCATTTAAATGCCATCTCACATCCTGCAAGATAAAACTCCCACATTCTAAAAAACTTTTCATCAAACATTTTGATAATTTTTTCTTTATTTCTAATACAATTTTCTTTCCAATGTCTTAATGTGTGTGAATAATGTAATCTTAAAACTTCAATATCCGTTACTATTAAGCCAGCATTTTCTATTGGGTTAGTTACTTCACTTAAACTTGGAGTGTAACCTCCAGGAAAAATATATTTTGTAATCCAAGGATGAGGGTCTCTAGGGGGATTTACAGATCCGATTGTATGAATTAGTGCAATACCATCTTCTTTTAAAAGTTTTTCTACTTGATTGAAAAACTTCTTATAAAATTTTCTACCTACATGCTCAAACATTCCAACACTTACAATTCTGTCAAATTTTTCATTTAACTCTCTATAATCCATTAACTTAAATTTCACTTGATTATCTAAATTCATTTCTTTTGCTTTCTGATTGGCGTATTTAAGTTGATTATCTGATAATGTAATTCCCGTTACCTCGCAATTAGCAGCTTTTGCAATATCTATTGCTAAAGATCCCCAACCTGAGCCAATATCTAAAACTTTTTGATTTGGCTTTATATTTAATTTTTTAATAATATGTTGAATTTTATTATTTTGAGCTACCTCAAGAGAGTCGTTTTCATCTTTAAAGTATGCACAAGAGTATTGTCTTTTTGGATCTAAAAATAAATCATATAAACTATCCTTAATATCATAGTGATGTGATACATTCATTTTCGATTTTTTTATAAAATTAAAGTTAGTTAAATACCTATAAGAACCTCTTAGTCTATTCATTAAATAACTAAAAAAATTTACTTCCCCCCTACCAATGTTCATCAAAGCTAAATCTAGGAAATCTGTAAGGGTCCCATTTTCAATTAAAATTTCACCATCTGTATAGGCCTCTCCAAAATATAAATCTGGATGAAATAGTAATTTGTAATGAAGATTTTTATTTAAAATTTTTAGTTTTATTGAATTTTTATCAGGTTGACCAATTAAATACTCTTTTGAATTAGCATCGACTAATATAAATCCTCCAACTTTAAAAACTTTATTTAAAAAACTTGCTAAATACATTTATGCTGCCATTGATGTTGATAAACTAAAATTTAGATTACTTAGATTTTCTTTTAAATCTTTTTTTTCGATATCACTTAATAAACTTAAAGGAGGTAAAATATTTTTGTAAATTTTATTTTTTTCAGAGTAAAAAGTATGTAATCCTGAAATAAGATTATATTTATCAAAAACTTTTCTAATATCACATAGTTTTTGATTTGAAGTTTGCTCTTTTTTTGAAATAAAATCATCGTAAACTTTTCTAGATAATTCTGCTGTTACATTACAAGTAGCAGTTATAATTCCTGAGCATCCAATTTCTAAGCCTTTCAGTAACTTAAGTTCCGAACCTGGTAAAATTGAAAAATTTTCTATCTCTAAATTTTCGAATAGATTATATGTACTATCTTTCACTCCAATCACTTGACTTGGAAATCTTTTATTTAGTTCTATTACACAATTAACACTAAATTTATATCCACATAATTTTTCAAAGTTGTAAAGAATGATTTCACAATCTGGTATCGATTTAATTATTTTTGTATAAAATTCTATTACCTCTTTATCTCCGTATTTATAATAAGCAGGTGGCATTATTAAAAATCTCTTAAAATTTAAAGAAGAAGCAATCTTCATTAAATTAATTGTTTCACTTAAAGAATTTAGACCAGTACCAATAATAAAATTATCCTTATATTTATTTTCAGAAATATTATTTAACAAATCAATTTTTTCAGAAATAGAAATTAGTTGAGCTTGTCCAGTGCTTCCAAAAATTGCAACTCCGTGACAACCTTGATCAATTATTCTCTCTGCATGTGAAATTGTCTCTTTTACATTTAAACTTAAATCATCGTTTAAAATTGACATACCAGCAGCATATATTCCATTTATTTTTGCCATAAAATTTTTTTAAATAAGTATAATAGAAAATTAATTTATATGAAAACAGGTATTTTTTTAAGTTACAAGGGGTTAGGAGCTAATTTGCTTCATCTTAGTTACTGTCATGAAATTGCTAAAAAATTTGGTCCCATAAAATTAATTACTTTAAACTCAAAAGTTGCAGAAGTGCTTTCTGATGATGATAATTTTAACGAAATAATCTATTTAGAAAATTATTACAAAAAATTAATTCATATAAATAAATTATCACAGTTTTTAAAAAAATTTGATTTTGAAAATTTTTTTATATTTTATCCAAGTATTAGATATTTCTTATCTAGTAAATTAGCAGGAATTCCAAACATTTACCATTATCCCTTATTTAAAAAAAAAGGACTTCATTTAGTCAATGCAGCAAAAGAATTTACCGAAAAAACTTTAAAAATTAAGAATTGTCCTACTGAAACAAAAATTTTTGTAAAAAAGAATAAATTTGAAAATCTTAAAAAAGATAGAATAAAAAGAATTGTTTTAGGAATTGGTTCGTCTGGGCCGACAACTAAGTGGGGTTATAAAAATTATATTACTCTCATTAAAAGATTAAACAATTTGGGTTCTTTTTATTTTTATTTACTATGTGGTTCTGATGAAGACGTGCATGCTAATGATATTATCAAAGAAGTTGGTAAAAATAATTGCGAGTCGTTGAGTCAAAAAAGCATATCTGAAGTAAAAGATTATATTGCAATCAGTAACATATATATTGGTAATGATTCTTTTGGCCAACATATAGCTTGCCAAATGGGTTTACCAAGTTTTGTAATTTTATTAGATACACCAAGAGCATATTCAGATTATAGTATTAATCAAAAAAGAATAATTCCTCCAAATATAAATTTAGATAAAATTACTCACGATACTCAACTTGATCCAAATTCTATCACAGTTGAACTAGTCTTAAAAAATATTGAAAATTTCATTTAATTTCATTTAGTAAGACATCTCTTGCTTCATTTACTATTGATGAAAGTCTTGATGTTTCTGGAGAAACATCCGGATGAATTCTTTTTTGAATTTTGAGGTACGCTTTATTAATTTCTTCTTTTGTATATTTCTTCCCCTCAGCTAAATTTAAAATCTTATAAGATTCAGAGACTGATAGAGATGAAAAATTTTTTGCAGATGATTGATTGAATGAAAATCTACCATTTCTTCTAAGGGTTTGTAGTAATCTAAATAGTCCGATTAATTGAAACAAAGATAAACCTTTTAATTTTATCAAGGCAAGACTAGCAAGTGTAAATGGTAAGGTTAATAAAAATTTACCGCCAATCGCGAACAATACTGCTAAAAAGATCAATCCAATCAAAAATAATAATCTTAATCCTCTTGATATCTTTTTTGATGAAATATTGCTTATATATCTTAATAGCAAATACAAAATGACTAATATTAATACTGTATAAATAATTATATTCATATAATTGTTTTCATAAATGAAAATACCACAACTAAGAAAAAAACCAGAAATAAAATCTTGTCACAATGTTACTTGGGAAGATAATTATAGTTGGATACATCAAGAAAATATTCTAGAAGTATTAAAAGATAGTTCGAAATTACTCCCTGAAGTTAAAAAATATCTCGAAGAAGAAAATAATTATACTGAATACAATTTAAAAGATACAAAAAAACATCAAAAAGAAATTTTTGATGAAATTAAAGGAAGAATAAAATTAGATGATGAGTCTCTTCCATTTAAAGATAAGGAATACGAGTATTGGAATAAAACGACAACTGAAGGAAATTATTCAATTAAATTAAGAAAAAAAATTGGTAGCAAAAAAATAGAAGAAATTTGGAATGGTGATAAAGAAAAAGCAAAATTAAAAACTGAATATTTTGGTATTGGTGATTTAGAAGTAAGTAACAATGATAAATATCTTGGTTATTCTCTAGATCTCAAAGGTTCAGAATATTTTACTATTTACATAAGAGATATAGATACTGAAAAATTAATCACAGAAAAAATTGAAGAAACAAGTGGGAGTATAACTTTTAGTTTAGATGATAAATATATTTTTTACTCAAAACTTGATGAATTTCATCGACCAAGAAAAATTTATAGACATGAAATAGGAACTACAACTAAAAATGATGAATTAATTTTTGAGGAAAAAAATGAAGCATTTACTGTTGGAATTGGTTTAAGTCCAGACGAAAAATATTTTTTTATAACTACTTCTGATCATAATACTTCTGAACAGTATTATTTTGGGGTAAATGAAAAAAAACCAATACCAAAATTAATCAAAAAAAGAAAAAGGGGCATTATTTACTCTGTTACTTCCTGGAAAAATTATTTTTATTGTCACACAAATGAGGATGCTGAGGATTTTAAAATTGATAAATGTTCTAATTTAGATGAACAAAATTGGGAAACATATATTGCTGCTAAAAACGAAGTTCTTATAGGTGGATTAATATTTTTAAATGATTGGATTATAAGAGGGGAAAAATCTAATGCCTTGGGGAAATTGTTTGTAAAGAATACAAAAACAGATTTAGAGGAAGAGTTAATATTTTCTAATGAAAAAGTTATAGTTCCAGGAGTTTCATTTGTTCAGAAGGATAAAAATACTGATTTAGTGTATTTATCTTACTCATCACCAAAAACACCGGGGAAAACTTATTTGTATAATTTAAAGACAAAAGAAAAAAAGATGGTAAAAGAGCAAGAAATTCCGTCTGGTCACAACTCTGAAGATTATATAGTTGAAAGATTAGAATGCCCTTCACATGATGGTAGATTGGTTCCTTTAACAATTACAAGACACAAAAAAACTAAAATTGATGGATCAGCAACTTTATTACTTTATGGTTATGGGTCATATGGAAGTTCTATGTCTCCAGATTTTTCCTCAACTAAACTGAGTCTGATCAATAGAGATATTATCTGGGTTACAGCTCATATAAGAGGAGGTATGGAAAGAGGTATGAAATGGTGGAAAGAGGGAAAGCTTTTAAATAAAAAAAATACTTTTGAAGATTACATTGCTGTAGCGAAATTTTTGATTGCAAGCAACTATACATCCAAAAAAAAAATAATAGGTATGGGTGGTTCTGCTGGTGGATTATTGATGGGTGCAGTTATGAATCAAGAACCTGAATTATTCCTTGGTATAGTTATGGCAGTTCCTTTCGTGGATTCTTTAACCACAAATTTAGATCATTCATTACCTTTAACTGTAGGTGAGTTTGATGAATTTGGTAACGCCAAAAAAGACAAAAAACATTTTGATTATATTTTTTCCTACGCGCCTTACAATAATATTAGAAAAATAGATTATCCTCATATTTTGATAACCACTAGCTTAAGTGATAATAGAGTTTTATTTGATGAACCTGCAAAGTTTACTGCTAAACTCCGAGACTACAAAACTGATAATAATCTTCTCTTACTTAAAACTGAAATGAATGCAGGTCACGGCGGGAAATCTGGTAGAGATGGAGCTATAGAGGAAATAGCGTTTGATTATGCATTTATATTAAAAATTTCAAAAAAAATATAATTTAGGAAGACTTGAAAATTTTAACTTTATTATTACATACATTTTGTAAGTCGCCTAATGGGGCTCACATAAATAAACTTGCTTTAAAAAGGAGGATATATGACAAGTAAGGATTTATCTATATTTAACTCACTTAGACCTTTTTCAATTGGTTTTGACGATATGTTTGATCAATTTGAAAGTATGTTGGGTAATGGAAATTTGACAATGCAATCAAATTATCCACCATACAATATTAGAAAAACTGGAAGAGACAATTATTCGATAGAAGTTGCTCTTGCTGGCTTTAATAAAAAAGATGTTGAAGTTGAGTTTGAAGATAATTTATTAACCGTAAGAACAAAACAAGTTAATAAATCTGAAGAAAAAAATGAAAATGGTGAAATTTTACACAAGGGTATTTCACAGAGGCAATTTGCTAGATCATTTACGATTGCAGATGATGTAAAAGTAAATGAAGCAGAGTTGAAA
Organism: uncultured Pelagibacteraceae bacterium; assembly: GCA_902597265.1. Taxonomy (GTDB): domain Bacteria; phylum Pseudomonadota; class Alphaproteobacteria; order Pelagibacterales; family Pelagibacteraceae; genus Pelagibacter. The sequence goes on from CACJXB010000010.1 coordinate 8,422, forward strand.
GATGGTCTTTTAACAATTGCTTGTGAAAGAATTTTACCTGATCATAAAAAGAAAAGACTTATCGAAATAAAATAAGTATTGCCTTACTTGCGGGGGTTATTCCCCGCAAGAAGATCTAAAAACATCCAATTGAAACAAATCCTATTACTATAGATCTGGAATTTACCTCAAACTTCCTTTCACATGGAATGCCGTATTTTTTTGTTTTGTAAACAAGTTCAATATTTCCGTTTTCATTTTTGTAATCCTCGTCAGGATTGCCTAATTCAGTTTTTAGTTCATCAGATGGTTTACCAATATATTGGCTTAATTTTTTATTTTCTTTTTCAACAATAGCATCTGTTTTTTCTCTTACAGTTTGACAGCTAATTAAAACGAAGCTTAAAAAATAAATTAGAAGTAATAATTTTATTTTATGCATAAATTTAATTTACCATCATAATTGTGGCATAAATATAAACTTTCAAGTTGTATTTTGTGAATAAACTTTGATTTTATAAAGTATTTATAAAGAGAATCGAATACCAAATATCTATTAAGGAGGATTTATGCTTGAAAAATATTTTGAATATAAAAAACATAAAACAAATTTTAAAACCGAAGTAATAGCTGGAACAACTACGTTCTTAACTATGGCTTATATAATGTTTTTAAATCCATTTATATTGTCGGGTGAATTTGCTGGACCAGAAAAAGGTTTTTTTGATTTTGGTGCAGTCTATACTGCAACAATTTTAGCAACAGCTCTGGCATGTTTTATTATGGCCTTTTATGGAAAAACTTGGCCAATCGGACTTGCTCCGGGTATGGGAATTAATGCATTTGTAGCATTTGGAGTTTGTGCTGGGATGGGTTATTCACCACAGGAAGCTTTAGGAGCAGTATTGGTAGCTGGTGTATTGTTTTTAATCATATCTTTAACACCAATTAGAGCTTGGTTGATTAATTCAATTCCAAAAAGTTTGAAATTGGGAATTGGAGCAGGGATAGGATTATTTTTAGCAATAATTGGCTTACAAATTATGGAAGTGGTTGTTGATAACCCAGTTACACTAGTTCAGTTGGGAAATCTCGGAGATCCGCTTGTTTTATTAGGATGCGCAACTTTTATTGCAATAATTGTATTGGAAAAAATGAATGTTAAGGGAAATATTATTATTGGGATATTAGTTTTTAGCATTATAGCTTGGGCAACTGGACTAGCTAAATTTAATGGTCTGGCAAGCACACCACCACCAATGACTTATCTTTTTGAATTTGATTTGTCTGCTGCAATGACTGCAGGAATGTCTACTGTAATATTTACTTTATTATTCATTGACTTCTTTGACACTGCTGGAACTTTGACTTCAGTTGCTAATGTGGCTGGTAAGGTAGGTAAAGATGGTAAAGTAAAAGATATTAATAAAGCAATGTTATCTGATAGTGTAAGTACTGTTGCTGGTGCAATGATGGGAACTTCTACTGTAACAAGCTATGTAGAGTCAGGAGCTGGGGTAAAGGCTGGAGGCAAAACCGGAATGACATCGTTGGTGATTGGAATACTGTTCTTAGCATGTATATTTTTTGCTCCACTTGCTACTAGTTTACCAAAACAAATTGATGGTGCAGCTTTACTTTTTGTGTCAGTTCTTTTTATAAGAAATATTACAGATATAGAATGGAACGATATTTCAGAGTCTGCGCCTGCGATACTTGCTATGATTTCAATGCCGTTAACCTATAGCATAAGTAACGGTATAGCTTTAGCATTTGTATCTTATGCATTAATAAAATTATTTACTGGTAAGTTTTCTAAAACATCTCCAGCAATATGGCTTATTGCAATTCTAAGTGTGATTAGTTTTGTTGTTGCCTAAAATAACTTTCAGGGCTGATTTTTAATCAGCCCTGTTTTTTTTCTTTAAAATTTCTTCAATAGGAATTTCCTCATAATGCTCTGTGGGTTGAACAATCCAAGGATCAGAGTCTAATCTAACAGGACAAAAATCTGGTTCAAAAGTAGATGATTTTTTTTTCCATAAACACGCTGTTTTTACCTCTTTTATAAATTTTTTTGTAGGACCATAGTCTTTTAACCATTCAATGCTTTTATTAAGTGTCAAGCCTGTATCAGAAAGATCATCAATTAATAATACTTTACTAAAATCTTCTTCTTTTGCCAAAGAGCTGATTTCTCGAGCAAACATCAATTCTCCTTGTTGATCTTCTTGACCTTTACCAGAATAACTTTGAATAACAATATAAGCTATCGGCAATTTAAAAATTCTAGACAGGATATCAATGATAGGTGCTGCACCCCTCATAATTCCGACAAGAACTGTTGGTTTATAGCTCTTATGAATTTGAATTGCTAATTGCTCTACAATTTTAGTATATTCGTTAAAACTAATGATTAATTTATCTGCCATAAAATTTTTTATCATATTAAAAAAATTAAAAAAGATTAAAAAGTAATAATGAAAATATTTGATTGTTTTATGTATTTTGATGAAGATTTAATTCTAGATTTGAGATTAAATTATCTAAATAAATACGTAGATTATTTTGTTGTAGTAGAGTCAAAATTTAATCATAACGGAGAGAGAAGAGAGCCATGTTTTAACATCAATAAGTATAAAAAATTTAAAGAAAAAATAATTTATTTACTTGTGAATGATGTAGGAAATAATTTCCATAAAATTCAAGAACAAGATGACAAAAATAAGGTTGCAGGAAAAAATTTAATGAATGCAGTTATAAGAGAAAATTACCAAAGAAATTTTATTATCAATGGTTTAAGTAAAGCGGAGGATGAGGACTGGATCATTATTTCAGATTTAGATGAAATACCAAATTTGGAGGTAAACAATCTTAAAGATAGCAAGAATAAGTTCGTTTTTTTTAATCAACTTATGATTTATTATAAACTAAACCTGTATTTACAAGATTTTCCGTGGGTTGGATCAAAGGCTTGCAAAAAAAAATACTTAAAATCCCCTCAGTGGTTAAGAAATATTAAAGATAGAATATATCCATGGTGGAGATTGGATATTTTATTTTCTGAAAAAAAATTTAGTGACATAAAATTATACCAAAATGGAGGTTGGCATTTTTCATATATCAAAAATCCAAAAGATATTGAAAAAAAATTGAAATCGTATTTGCATCATACTGAATATGAATTAAATCCAATCAGATCCAATAAAATTTCTGAACTTATTAGAGAAAGAAAAACCGTATATAATTTAAAAGCAGATATGCGTTCAAATAAATTTCAAGAAGGGAATTTACTTCAAAAACTTAATATGAGTCTACTCCCGAGTTATGTAAATGAAAATTTAGATAAATATTTAGAGTGGATTGAAAAATGAGCAAAGGTTTTATTGTTTGCGTTTACGAAAAAATTGAAGATGAAAGTTTGTTAAAAAATTACGCGGTTGAGGCAAAAAAAGCTGTAGAAAAATTTGGTGGAAAATTTTTAATCAGAGGAGGTGATAAGATAACCACTGAAGGTAAAGAATTTTTAAGAACAGCTGTCATTGAGTTTTCATCTTTTGATGTAGCAAAAAATTTTTTTTACTCTAATGAATATCAATCAGCTCATACAATATTAAAAGATACAGTGATTAGACATCATCAAATAATTAAAGGAAATTAATACTGTATTGGCTCAGGATCAATACTCCTCCACAAGTACCATGTGGCAACTGAGCAATATGGTGAAAATCTTTTTTGAAGTAAATTTACAAATTTTTCAGGGGGCAGGTATTTCTTTTTATAATTTTTTGAGATTGCTCTAAGAAGTCCAATATCTTGTACTGGCCATATATCAGATCTGTTATAGGTAAAAAGTAATATCATTTCTGCAGACCAACGTCCTATTTGTCTTAAATTAGATAAGTATTCGATTGCTTCCTCATCAGTCATCTTTTCAATTAACTTTGGATTAAAAGACTTATCAATTACTCTTTCCGCCAAACTTTTTATACCTAAAACTTTCTGGCGACTTAAACCACAACTTTTAAGCTGTGCGAAGGATAATTTTGAGACTTTTTTAGCATTAATTTTGTTATTACATTTTTTTTTAAATTTTAGAAAAACTGAATTAGCTGCAGCAACACTTATTTGTTGACCAATGATACTTTTGCATAATGAGAAAAAAATATCACGTCTAGATGTTAAAATAGTTTCATTTGGACTTTGATATATCTTAATTAATTTACCCATTATTTTATCTTTTTTAGAGATATGCCTTTTGGCTTTATTCCAATACTTTGGAACTTTAGTCATTAATTGTTTTTGAGGTTATAATTTTCTTATTATAAATCTCCCGTCTAAAGATAATCAATGTTGAAATGATTACTAAAAAGGCTCCAATCAATGTTTTAATTGTTGGTACTTCTCCCCAAATAAAATATCCAAAAATTATTGCAAATACTAAAGCTAAATACTTTAATGGTGTCACAAGAGAAACTTCTGAATATTTGTACGATTGACTAAGCCATAAATTTGCAACGCCACCAAAAATACCAATCAAAGAGAGTAAAACTAGATGATTTAAACTTGGCATTACCCAGCCTTGTGGAATAGTTAAAAAACTTAATAAAGTTATTGAAAGTGAAAAATAAAAAGAAATTAACCACACTGGTTCTGTTGTAGAAAGTTGTCTTATAGTTATCGCAACATAAGAAAGGCCTAAACAAAAAATTATTGGAAAAATGTAGTAAATATTTAGCTCACTTATTCCTGGTTCTGTAATAATTAGTATTCCAATAAATCCTACAATAACTGCCAACCATCTAAAAATTCCTACTTTTTCACTTAGTAAGAATATCGAAAAAATAGTTGTAAATATTGGTGCAGCAAAAGATATACTTACCACGGTTGCTAATGGGAGTTCTCTTAATGCTATAAAAATTGCAACTAACGCAATCAATCCAGAACAACATCTTAACATATGCAATCCTGGCCTTTTAGTTTCATAGAAATTATGAAGACGTTCTCTTGGAATTACAAAAAAATAAAAAATGATACCAAAAAAACCTCTAAAAAATAATACTTGCCCAATTGGATAGTCTACTGACCATTTTACTATGACATCCATTAAAGAAAATGCACAAATGGACATAAACATGTACAAAAAACCTAATTGATTTTTACTAAGCATATGAATAATTTGTAAATTAATTTAAATCTTAATCAATGGAAATAGCTATTTTAGCACTTGGATGTTTTTGGGGGCCTGAAATTAAATTTAGTAAAATTAATGGTATTATCAAAACAGAAGTTGGTTATTGCGGTGGCAATAGTCCGACAACCACTTATGAAGAAGTTTGTACAGGTGAAACAAATCACGCAGAGGTAGTTAAATTAGAATATGATGAAAAAGTTATTTCTTATGAAAAAATAATCAAAATTTTCTTCGAAATTCATGATCCGACTACATTAAATGCTCAAGGGCCTGACATAGGAACACAATACCGTAGTGAAATATTTTTTCTTAACGATAATCAAAAACAAATAGCTGAAAAAGTACTTAAAGATTTTAATGAAAGATTATCAGGCAAAATAGTCACAAAAATATCTCTTTTAAAAAATTATTGTCCAGCTGAAGAATATCATCAAAAATATTTAGAAAAAAGATAAATGTCATTAGTTGATACAGAGTGGTTAGAAAAAAATATAAATGATGTTAAAATAATTGATTGCTCCTGGCATATGCCGCAAACTAATCGAGATGGACATGAAGAATATAAGAAAAAGCATATTCCTAACACAATTTTTTTTGATCTAGATGAAAATTCAAATAGAGAAAGTGATTTGCCACATATGTTGGTTGATCTAGTTAGTTGGGAAAAAATAGTATCAAACATGGGTATTAATAATAAGGATAAAATAATTATTTACGATAACTCCGATGTTGTTAGTTCTTGCCGTTGTTGGTTTAATTTTATTTATTTTGGACATGATCCTAAATTAGTACATGTCTTAAATGGTGGATTTCAAAAATGGTTGACAGAAAAAAGGGTAACCACAGATGAATTAATTAATATTCAGAAATCTGAATATAGAGGTTATGAAAAAAAAAATTTAGTGAAAAATAAAGAATTAATTAATGAAAATATTATTCAAAAAAAATTTAAAGTTATTGACGCAAGGAGTAAAGAAAGATTTGAAGGAAAGGTTGCAGAACCCAGAAAAGGTTTAAGAAATGGAAAGATAGCTAACTCATTTTGTATTCCATTTTATGAGTGTTTAAATAAGGATAGAACTTTTAAGAATAAAGAAAAACTAAAAAATATTTTCAAAGCTTGTATAAAAAATATTAATGATGAAAATATAGTTTTTTCATGTGGTTCAGGTGTCACCGCGTGTGTTTTGGCACTAGCTTATTCCTTAATAAATGATAAATATCATCCCTGTATTTATGATGGCTCATGGGCTGAATACGGTTTAATTTAATTTAAATATGAAAAGATCTACAAAAACTATTTCAATAATTTTGGTTTTTTTTCTTATTATAGCAGTTGTAATAATTGGAAGAACCATGGTAGGAAACCACTTTAAGAAAAAATTTAGCAAAATACCTCCTCCTGGAATAATTGTAACTGATGTAACTGAAAAAGAATTTTTTGAGAAAATAGAAACATTTGGCACAGCAATTTCTAAAAGATCCAAAACTTTTAAAATAAAAAAAGATGATTTGATTGAAGATTTAAAATTAAAAAATTTTGTTAAAGAAGGGGATATATTAATTAAATTAAAAAGTGGAAACATTCTTGCACCATTTAGTGGAGTTCTTGGATATACAGGCCTTACAGAGGATATATTAGTATCAAATAATATATTCATCATTACTCTCGACGATAATTCAACTATATACTCTGATATTAAAATCCCTGAAAACTACTCTTCATCAATTAAAAAAGGTCTTCCTGTTAGTGTAAAATTGTCAAGTTTTAAAGATAAATCTTTTCCAGGTGAAGTAGATTTTGTTTCAAGTAGAATTAATGCTGATACAAGGAGTCTGCTATCACGAATAAAAGTAAATAATGACAAATTAGAATTAATTTCAGGATCATTATTAGAAGTAAGCGTAAAATTTAACTCCAGAGATTCGTTAAGCGTCCCTGACACAAGCGTCATGATTGAGGGAGATAAATCATATGTTTATAAAATTAATGAAGAGAATATTGCCAATAAAACTGAAGTAAAAACAGGTCTGAGAAGCAATAAAAATATTGAAATAATCTCAGGTCTAAAAAAGGGAGATATAATTGCTGCTGAAGGTTTAAAAAAGGTAAGACCTAGAGGAAAAATAAAACCTATTAAAGAATAAATGTTTATTACAGAACTAAGCATAAAAAGACCAACTGTATCTTGGGTAATGTCTCTTATTTTAATTATTTTTGGTTTATTTGTTTTTTGGAAATTACCAGTTCGAGAGTTACCAAATGGTATACAGCCACCAGTTGTTCAGGTTCAGGTTGATTATAAATCTGCATCAGCATCAATAGTTGATCAGGAAGTTACTCAAGTTGTTGAAGATGTAATTGGAGGAGCTGAAGGAATTAAAAATATTGACTCAAAATCTGAAAATGGAAGAAGTACTATAAATGTAGAGTTTGATACTAGTATCAATTTAGATAATGCTGCTAATGATATTAGGGAGAGGGTTGCACGGGTGGTTGACAATTTACCAGCAGAATCAGACCCACCTCAAATCCTTAAAAGAGCGGCAGGTTTTACAACTACCATGTGGCTATCTTTATCTTCATCAACATGGAGTGATCTTGAATTAGGTGACTATGCAGAAAGATATTTGGTTGATCAATTCTCAAGTGTAAAAAACGTTGGAAGAATAAGAGTTGGAGGATTAAGAGAATTAAGTATTAGAGTCTGGATTGATCCTATTAAACTTGCTGCCAATGATTTAACTATAAAAGAAGTAGAAACTGCAATGCGTGGTGAAAACATAAGTTTACCTGCAGGAACTCTTGAAGCAGACAATATAGATCTTACTTTGAATTTAGATAAATCCTACAATGACATAAATACTATTAAGCAACTTCCAATCAAAAAATTAGATAATCGAGTAATTTTACTATCTGATGTTGCCAATATAGAATTTGGTCCAGTTTCAGAAAAAACTCTGTTTAAAGCACAAACTAAAGATCAAATTAACCTTAAAACAGTAGGAATTGGAATTTACGCGAGAAGTGGGGCCTCTACAGTTGAGCTCTCAAATGATATTAAGAAAAAATTAATTGAAGTTAAGAAATCTTTGCCGGAAGAGTTAGATCTAAGAGTTTCATTTAACAGAGCAAATTACGTAGAAGCAGCTATTGAGGAGGTTTATAAAACCTTAATTATAGCATTTGTTTTAGTTGTCCTAATAATTTATCTATTTTTAGGTAATCTTAAAGCAGTGATTGTTCCAGCAATAGCACTACCAGTAAGCTTAATAGCATCTTTTTTAGGTTTATATATTTTTGGGCTTTCAATAAATATTTTTGTTTTACTAAGTTTCATTTTAGCAATTGGAATAATTACTGATGACTCGGTTATAATGACTGACGCAATTTATAGAAGAATAGAAAATGGTGAAACGCCACTTGTTGCTGCTTTTAAAGGCTCTAGGCAAATCTCATTTGCAATTATAGCCACTACATTGATTTTAGTAGCAGTTTTTTTACCACTTATTTTTATAGAAGGAATTTCAGGGACATTATTTAGAGAAACAGCGATCGCATTATCATTTTCAATAGTTGTATCCTCATTTGTGGCATTAACTTTATCTCCAATGCTGGCTAGTAAATTTTTAAGAAAAAAAACATCTAAAAAAAGTTTTATACAAAAATTTGAAAAAATTTTTTTAAATTTTTCAAATTTCTACAAAGAAACTTTAGAAATTATTGTGCACAAAACTAATTATGTTAAACTTTTTATAGTTTTCATAATTGTTTCCTCAATATTGATATTTAATTTTTCAAAAAAAGAGCTTTTGCCAATGGAAGATCGTGGTGCGTATCTAATAATTGGTGCAACTGATGAGGGAAGTTCTTTTGAATACACACAAGAACAGGCACAAAAAGTTGAAGCAAGGCTAATCCCTCTATTACAAGCAGAAGATAGCCCCTACTCAAGGTTCATTATGAGAGTACCGGGGTTTGGAAACTCTGCAAACTCTTACAATAGTTTCATAATAATTGCTTTATTAGACGACTGGGGTAATAGATCAAAAGGGCAACAAGTTATTTTAAGAGAAGCAATTGGAAAAATAGTGACTCTTCCACAAGCACTAGCGTTTCCTATTTCCCCTCAGTCAATTAGGGTTTCAAACTATAATAAACCAGTCCAAATGGTAATTTATGGAAATACATATGAAGAACTTGAGGAAATACAAAAAAAAATAATTCAAAAACTTAGGTCTAATAAAGATCTTTCTAGAATTGAGTCTGACTACAACCGAAATAAACCAGAAGTTAAATTGATCATTAATAAGAATAAAGCAAAAGATTTAGGAGTTTCAACAAAATCTATAGGGGAAACACTTGAAACACTTTATGGTGGAAAAAAAGTAACAACATTTAACAAACTTGGAAAAGAATATCCAATAATTGTTCAACAATATTTATCAGATAGAAGAAATAAAGAGGGTGTTTCTAAAATATTTGTACGCTCTGAGACAAGTGGTAGACTAATTTCACTTGCAAACCTTGTAGGTTTTAAAGAAGAGGGCTCTGCTAAAGAACTTTCGAGATACAATAGACAAAGAGCAGTAACAATATCAGCAAATATTAGTGAGAATTATACTTTAACAGAGGCGATTAAATTTTTTGAAAGCGTTATGAAAGATTTGGCGCCTAAAAATCAAATTACATGGAAAGGTAAATCTGAAGAAATAAAAGAAACTAGTAATGAATTATTTTTAATTTTTGCTTTAGCATTACTCACAGCATATTTAGTAATGGCAGCAACCTTCAATTCTTTCATTCATCCATTTATAATTATTTTAACTGTACCTTTAGCGATATTTGGAGGTTTAGTTTTTATTTTATTTCTCAACAGCTCAGTAAATATTTTTTCCCAAATAGCATTGATAATACTTATTGGTATCTCAACAAAAAATAGTATTTTAATTGTCGATTATGCAAACCGAATTAGAACAACCGGAAAAAATATTGACGTAGCTGTTAAGGAAGCTTGTGCGGTAAGGTTTAGACCTATCATTATGACATCACTTAGTACAATGATTGCAATGATACCGTTGGTAATAGGAAATATTGGTCCTGGTGCTGGTGAGGGTTCAAGATTAGCTGTAGGCTCTACTATTTTAGGTGGAATGATAATTTCAACATTTTTTACTTTATACGTCACACCTTCGATGTATTTAGCATTAGCAAAAAATACAAAAAGAATTGATATTGTTGATTTAAAATTAAAAGAAGAACTATCTAAAAAATAATATATTTTTTTTTATTTAAAGAACTTCTACATTCAAATAATTGTTTTTTATAAATATCAGATTGCTTTTGTACCTTTTTAGCTAATCCAATAACTTTTTTATTATCTTTATAATATTTATAATTTCCCCAGCCCTCATGATAAGCAACATATTGTTTAAACGCATCTTTTTTCGAAATTTTTAAAATTGTCTCTGTTTTGTTTGTATACCATCCTATGAAATCAACGCTATCCTTATATCTCGTTCTTACTGCAAATTTATTTCCTGTTTCTTTTTTATATTGTTCCCAAGTGCCTTTAACAGCTTGAGAATAACCAAATGAGCTTGAAGGTCTTTTAAAAGGTATAACCTTGAAAATTTTTTTTCTTTGTGGTTTTGCTAGCCAATCAAAATTTGACTCCATTCTAATTATAGCTAATTGAATATATATAGGTGTACCCCATTTTTGCTCAGCCTTTTTAGAGTGTTTATACCAGAGATATCGTTCATCAAATATTAAACAACTATTTGCCGTGTTGGTAGGGATTGAAGAGCATCCAGTTAATAAAAATAAAGTCAAAATAATAAGTTTATTTTTTAAATAACTCATATTTATTTATAATTTTCTTTATAAAGATTACAATAACTACGCCAAATAAATTTCCAAATAAATCTGACCACTGAAAACTTCTATCGGGTATAAACAAATGAAAAACTTCTAAAATTATTGATAATAGAATTAAATATATTATTAGAGTTTTAACCTGATTTTTTATTTTAAAAGTCAAAAAACCTAAAATTGATATCATCATAAAAACATAAAAATGATTCGATGATATGATAAAATCACTTGTTATTTGTGGTTGTATCCTTTTATCACCATATATTAGCCACCCGATTAAACTTGCAGGAAAAAGATACAAAAAAATCAAAAATAAGTTTGTAGAATAAAAAATAAGTTTGTAATTTGAAAAAAATTTAATCATTTAAATATATAGTTTTATTTATAAATATATCCTAAAAATAACTACATGAGTTTTTTAATATTAGTAAGACATGGTCAAAGCGTCTGGAATCTTGAAAAAAGATTTACTGGATGGGTCGATGTTGATTTAACAGCGCAGGGTAAAGCTGAAGCTGAAAAAGCAGGTGTCTTAATTAAAGAAAGAAACATTGAAATAGACTTTTATTACTCTTCTCTACAATTACGAGCTAATAATACCCTTAAAATTATTCAAAAAATTTTAAATGACGAAAAAGATTTTATTAAAACGTGGCAGCTTAATGAAAGACACTATGGAGCTCTCACAGGCTTAAATAAGATTGAGATGATAAAGAAAATTGGTGAAGATAAAATACATAAATTCAGAAGATCATGGGACATTAAACCAGAAGCTCTTAGCAAAGAAAGTCCCTTTCATCCTTTAAATATTGAAACGTATAAAGAAATGCCTAAAGAGGCTATTCCTAACACTGAGTCTCTAAAAGATACATATGAAAGAGTTGTCAATTTTTTTCAAGAAGAAATTAAAGCAAAGTTAATGGCGAACAATATTTTAATTTCAGCTCATGGAAATTCAATAAGAGCCTTATGTAAAAATTTATTTAATTTGGATAATGAACAAATTTCTAAATTAGAAATACCTACTGGTAATCCTATGTTAATCGAGCTAAATTCTGACGCAGAGATAAAGAAATGTGAGTATCTTGACAAGGACAGGGCTAAAGATCTTGTAGCTTTTTAAATGTCTCTAAATTGGTTAAGTGGTAGAATTTGTTAACACTCTCAAAACCGTTTAACTCATTCTTATTTAGCAGCTCATCCCAAATTTCAGAAATTGAAAAATTACAAAGCTTATAACTATTAAATAAACTTTTATTTAATATTTGACAGCCGATAAAAATAAAATCATTATCTTTATTTTTTCTTAAAGAATGATTTATCAAATTAAAATCCCCTTTAAGATTTTTATCAAAACTTAGGTTTTTTTTTACGCATAAAAGAATATTCTCTAAATTATTTGAAAAATACAAATTTTGCATGTTATTAATTTCGTCAAGATAATTAAGACCCCACAAAGTATCAGGATTAAAAATTATAAAATTTTCATCTTGAGAATTTTTAATCATGTTTAGAATTCCACCACCTGTATTTAAAATTTCATTCCCATCATTAATAATTTGAATATCAATTGGAAATTTTTTATTTTTAATAAATTCAGAAATTTGGTTTCCTAAATGAAAAGTATTTAAAAAAATTTTTTTTATACCCAATTCCAAAATCATATTGATACATTTTTCTAAAATTGTCTTATCATTCAACTTGAGAAGAGGTTTGGGCGTTTCGAGGGTCATGGGGGTTAACCTCTTCCCTAAACCTGCACACAATATAAAAGCTGTTTTAACTCTCATCTATCTTTTTTTAAAATTTTGATTTAATAAATTTTTTAAATCAAAAAAAACTTTATTTTCATCTATACGCATATTTATTAATTTCCATGTATATGGTATTAATTTTAGGTATTTTTTCTTTCGATCTCTTAAAGCAAGTCGAGTAAATATACCAATAATTTTTAAGTTTCTTAAAACAGAAATTATCTCAAAATCATTTTTAAATTTTGAAATTTGTAATTTACTTTGTTTTTTCAAATAAAAATCAAAAATTTTTCTTTTTAATGATTTTGAAGTCTTAAATCTTACATCATCTATTAATGACGCTAAATCATAAGCTTTATTCCCTATTAATGCATCTTGACTATCAATCACTCCTATTCGATTATTAACAAGCATCAAATTTGAAACGTGAAAATCTCTATGGACAAAAACATTATTTTTTAAAGTCAAATTAGATAATAATTTTTTTATTATTTTTTTGAAATCTTTTGAAAATTTTTCTTTACTTATATTTAAATAACTCTTTTTCAAATACCAATCACAAAATAAGTTTGCTTCTTTCATCAATATCTTTTTATGATAAAAAGGAATTTTATAGTCTTTATTTTTAAAATTTTTGATTTTTTTAACTTTAATTGATTGTATTTGATGGAGTAATTTAATTATTTTCTTAAATAAGATAAATATATCTTTTTTCTTTTTTTTTTTTAATACATCAAAAATAGTCTGGTTTCCAAAATCTTGAATTTCAATATAATTTTCTGAATAATTTTCACTATACAATCTTGGTGCAAGAATTTTTTGATTATTTAAAATTTTATTTATTGCATCGTAAACTAATAAATTTTTAAATTTTTCTTTTTTTGCGTAGACTATTATTGAAGAAAATTGGTCTTCTTTTTTTCTAAAAAAATTTCTAAAAGATGCATCGCCTTTAATTTTTTTCAAGTTTTTCATCTTAAATTATAAATTCAGCCCATTTATTTGAACACATCTTGTCAAATGGTCTTTACCGTATTCAAAAAACAATTCTATTAAATTTTTTGGTTTTTTTTTAATTAGCTGTGGCCATTCAATTAGTGTAATGGTATTTGCATTATTATCAAACAAGTCTAAATTTTTTACCTCATCTATTGATTTTAATCTAAATAAATCATAATGATTTATCTTTATTTCATTAATTTCATACTCATTTAATAAATTAAAAGTCGGGCTTGTAACTTCTGTTAATTTAAGCTTATTTTTTTTTTGAAATTTATTGATTAAATATTTGATAAAAGTAGTTTTGCCTACACCTATTTCTCCATACAAAAAAACAATATTACCAGCCATTAATTTTTTTGAAAATTTTAAAGCTAGTTCTTCTGTTTTTTTTTCTGAAGATAAATTTATTTTACTACTTTTAGTAGCGATACGCATTAGGCTTAAATGGACCTTCCACTCCTACACTAATATAATCTGCTTGTTCTTTCGACAATTTAGTTAATTTAGCTCCAACTTTTTTAAGGTGCAAAGTGGCAACCTTTTCATCTAAATGTTTCGGTAAAACGTAAACTTTTTTTTCATAATTTTTGTAATTATTCCAAAGTTCTATTTGTGCAATTACTTGATTTGTAAATGATGCACTCATTACGAAACTAGGATGTCCAGTTGCACATCCTAAATTTACTAATCTTCCCTCAGCTAAAAGGATTATTCTCTTTTTGCTGGGTAACTCTATTTCATGAACTTGAGGTTTAACTTCAGTCCATTTATAATTTTTTAATGCCTCAACTTGAATTTCGTTATCAAAATGACCTATATTACATAAAATAGCTCTATCTTTCATCTCTCGCATATGGTCAGCTGTAACTATGTCTTTATTTCCTGTCGCAGTAACTACAATATCAGCTTTACCAATAGCTTCATCCATTAAAACAACTTCATATCCTTCCATAGCAGCTTGTAATGCACAAATGGGGTCAGCCTCGGTAATCATTACTCTTGCCCCACTTTGTCTCAAAGAGGCAGCACTACCTTTTCCAACATCACCAAAACCTGCAACGATTGCGATCTTACCTGACATCATAACGTCTGTTGCTCTTCTAATACCGTCCACTAAACTTTCTCTGCACCCATAAAGATTGTCAAATTTTGATTTAGTAACAGAGTCATTAACATTTATAGCTGGAACCATAAGTGATTTATCTTTTTCCATCTTATTTAATGCTTTTATACCAGTAGTTGTCTCTTCTGAAACGCCCCTAACTTCATTTAGTAAGTCTTTATACTCATTATGCATTATTGCTGTGAGATCACCTCCATCATCTAAAAGCATGTTGGGTTTCCAATCTTTTTTACCTTCAATAGTTTGTTTGATGCACCAAACATATTCCTCCTCCGTCTCACCTTTCCAGGCATAAACAGATATACCGGCTTTTGCTATGGCAGCAGCTGCATGATCTTGTGTTGAAAAAATATTACATGAAGACCATCTTACTTCTGCACCTAATTCTACCAAAGTTTCAATTAAAACTGCTGTTTGAATTGTCATATGAAGACAACCTATAATTTTTGCACCTTTTAAAGGATGTTTGCCTGAATATTCTTCTCTTAGTGCCATTAAGCCTGGCATCTCACTCTCGGCTATTGAAATTTCTTTACGACCAAATTCTGACAGTGATATATCTTTAACTTTGTAATCTTCCATGGAGGGTCTTCTAACAATAAAGAGTTAATTAATCAATAGAGCATTATAGTTTTGGAAACATAATTTTCATACTCGCACCTTTTTGATCTGCTCTATTTGAAGCTATTATTGAACCATTATGTAAATCAACTAAATTCTTAACTATATTTAAACCAAGACCAGAATGTTGTCCAAATTTATCTGGTCTATTACTATAAAATCTTCTAAAAATTTTATCAGTATTTTTTTCTTTGAATCCTTGCCCTTGGTCGAGAACATCTAAAATAATATTCTTAGTATCTTTCGATACATTAACAATTATTTCTGAATTATCTTTACTGAATGAAATTGCGTTATCCAACAAATTTGCAATAATTTGTTCAATTCTATTTTCAATACCATTTATGAAATATTTATTTTTACCATCATTCTTATAAAAAATGTCAATACCTCGCTTTGCTCCATAAATACTTTTAAAGTCATCTACAACAGATTTAACAATAGGTTCAACATCAAGTTTTCTTATTTTTTCTTTACTCAGTGCAACTTCATCTTTTAACATTTGGGAATAATCAGTAATTAATCTTTCTATTCTTTGAACATCATGACTCAAAATATTTATCAATTTTGCTCTTTGATCAATATCAGTTGCATCCTGTAGAATTTCAGATGCACTTTTTAATGAAGCTAGAGGATTTCTAATTTCATGAACTAAATCTGTAGAGAAATTTTCTGCATGAGAAATACGTTTCTGTAACTCTAATGTCATATCATCTAGTGAATTTGATAATAAACCCAACTCATCATTTCTGAGTTTTAAACCCTCAATACTTGCAATTTTCAAATTTTTATCTCTTATAGTTTTAGTGTAGCTTACTAAATTTTTTATAGGTTTAAGAAAATATGTATTCAAAACAAATGAAAAAATAAGTATCACCAAACCAACAGCAAAAGCAGTTCTAATAATAAAAGTTTTCCTTTCATCAATTGCTGCTCTAATATCATTGGCATTTTCGGTAATTGCTAAATAACCAATATTTTTACCATCACGCATTACATTTTTAATAGTGGTCAACTTAAATTTATTAAATTCCTCTTGAGTAAAAGTAAATGGAATACCAAAATTTTTTGAAGATACATAATTATATAAAATATCTTTTAAGGAGACAGAATTTTCATTTCCTAAATCAATGTTTTTTTTCTCTGTAATTTCCTTGGTCTTTTCTTCACTCAGTATTTCAAGTTCAACTGTATCAAGCCTTGTTGTGAATGATCTTGGATCAAGATCTAAAGTATCAGTGTCACCAACTAAATTCAATTCATTGTCAAAAAATATTACTCTATCCAAATTTTGAAATAAAAATCTTGTAGAAAATAAAAACCGCCTTATGTCCTCCTCATTAAATTTTATGTCTAATCTTTTTAAATTATCTGTTGTGTTTTTGATTACCTCAATATGATTCGATGATTTTTTTTTTATTAAATTTGGTTGAACATTTTTTAAATAAAGAAAAGTAAACAAACTAATAATTGTAAAAAAAATAAAATTTATAAATAAAAACTTTTTTAATATTGATAAATTTTTAAGAAATGTACTGAACATTAGTTAACATTCCATCTATATCCACTTCCATATCTAGTTTCAATAGCTGAAAAATCAGGGTCAACTTTTTTAAATTTTTTCCTTATTCTTTTAACATGGCTATCTATAGTCCTATCCTCTATATCTGTATCTTCTCGATAAGCTATGTCCATCAATTGTGCTCTTTCCTTAATAATACCTGGTCGTTTTGCTAATTCTTTTACTAATAAAAATTCTGTTGTTGTTAATTTATCTGGCAATTGTTTTCCATTCCACTCACATTCAAGCTGTGAAGGATCCAATTTTAATTTTCCATGCGATATAATACTTTTGTTTTCCTCTAAAGTTTCTTTTGAGTCTTTTTTTCTTAATTGAACTCTTATTCTTTCAATCAATACTTTTATAGAGAAACCCCCTGATTTTTTAACAAAATCATCAGCGCCTAGTTTTAACCCTAATAACTCGTCTATTTCGTCATCTTTTGAGGTAAGAAAGATTACTGGTAAAGAGGTTTTTTTTCTTAATTTTTTTAATAATTCCTCACCATCCATTTTAGGCATTTTAATATCAATTATCGCAAGATCAGGCGGAGTTCTTGTTAAGCCAATCAATGCACTTTCGCCATCAATGTAAGTTTGCACCTTAAATCCTTCTTTTTCCAAAGCGATACTTAAACTTGTTAAGATGTTTCTATCATCATCAATTAATGCAATTGTTTGTTTGTTCATAGATTATTATAAAAATACTAAATTGTCCTAAATTGGGCAATAAATTTTAATTAATGAAGATTACCCCAATTATCACCTATATTCATATCCACTGTCAAAGGTATTGAAAAAGAGTGTTGTTCACTTTTAGTTACACTAGACATTTCCTCAATTATAATTTTACTGATTCTTTTTGACTCTTCTTTTGGTGTCTCAAATATCAATTCATCATGTATCTGTAATAACATTTTAGTTTTTTTATTTTTTTGCTCACTCAACCTTTTTGATAGTCTTATCATTGCCAATCTCATTATCTCTGATGCAGATCCTTGAATGGGTGCATTTATAGCTGCACGTTCTTGAAAATTTCTTACATTGTAATTTTTATCGTTAATATTAACAAAATGAGACCTTCGTCCAAATATATTATTCACAAAACCACTTTTTCTGCAAAACTTTATAGTTTCATCCATGTATATTTTTATTTCTGGAAATCTCAAAAAATATGCATTTAAAAATTCCTCTGCTTCATGGTTGCTAACATTAATTTGTTTAGCAAGTCCATACTGTGATATGCCGTATATAATACCAAAATTAATCGCTTTTGCTTTTCTTCTTTGATCATCATTTATTTTTTTTATATCAATATTAAATATCTGACTTGCAGTAAGTGAGTGAATATCCTCATTATTATTAAAAGCTTTTTTTAATTCTTTTACATCTGCTAGATCGGCTAAAATTCTCATCTCTATTTGATTGTAATCAGCTGATATCAAGGCATAATTTTTTTCAGCAATAAACGCTTTTCGAATATCTTTTCCATCCTCAGATTTTATTGGTATGTTCTGTAAATTTGGATCACTTGAAGCAAGTCTACCAGTTGTGGTTGCAGCAAGTAAAAATGATGTATGAACTCTTTTAGTTTTAGGATTTAAATGTTCTGGCAAAGAATCTGAATATGTATTTTTTAGTTTAGATAATTGTCTCCAATCTAGAATTAATTGAGGAAATTTATGACCCTTAAATGCCAAATCCTCTAAAACTGAAGCACTAGTCGCAAAACTTCCTTTTTTAGTTTTTTTAAGATTTGCTATCTTTAGTTCATTGTAAATTATTTCTCCCAGTTGTTTAGGTGATGCAATATTAAATTCTTTTTTTGATATTTTAAAAACTTGATTTTGGATTTTTTCAATTTTTTTTTCAAATTTTGATGACAAAAGTTTAAGAAATTTATTATCAATTTTCACTCCCTCTATTTCCATAAATGCTAGAATTTTAATCATTGGTTTCTCGAAAACTTCATAAATGTTGTGCATTTTTTCTAATTTCAAACTTTTTTTAAACTTTTGATATAATCGAAGAGTAATATCTGCATCTTCAGCTGCATAATCTTTTGCTTTTTCAATATCTACTTCACTAAAATTTATCTCTTTTTTTCCAGTACCAACCAAATCTTTAAAGGCAATAGTTTTATGATCTAAATGTATTTCAGATAGAGTGTCCATATTATGTCGATTTTTTCCTGCATCCAAAACATAAGACATGAGCATGGTATCTTCCATAGCAGTTAATTCTATTCCTTGTTTGAAGAAAACAATAAAATCAAATTTTATATTTTGTCCAATTTTTTTGACACTAGGATCCTCTAATAATGGTTTTAATTTATTTAAAACCAAATTTTTATTTATATTTTTTTCTGATTTATGACCTAAAGGTATATAGCAGGCTTTACCAATTTTAGAACTTAATGAAATACCAACTAGTTCTGCTTGATGAGGATCTAATGAGTTGGTTTCTGTATCCACTGCTACCTCGCCAATCTCCTCAGCTTCTCTAATCCACTCATCAATATTTTTTAAATCAGTGATTAAATGATAATTTTTTTTATCAATCGAGACTTGTTTATGATTTGTACCTTTATTACTTATTTTATTAGTGAAATCAGGTTCTCCGTAAACTGATATTGCTGAACTTAGTAGTCTGTTAAACTCCATTTCTCTCAAAAATTTGTAAAGCTTATCTTTATTAATTTCCTTCAATTCAAATTCGTCAAGATCTCTGTTTATTGGGGCATCATTTTTTAAAGTCACCAATTTTTTGCTAATTAAAGCTTTATCTTCATTAGCAATAAGTGTTTCTCTTCTTTTATTTTGTTTTATTTCTTTTGCAGATTTTAAAAGTTTTTCTAGTGTGCCATACTTATTAATTAATTCTGCAGCTGTTTTAACACCAATACCTGGTACACCAGGTACATTATCACTGCTATCACCTGCTAATGCTTGAACATCAATAACTTTGTTAGAATCCACACCAAACTTTTTTTTAACATCTTCATCTGATATAAACTTATTCTTCATAGGGTCATAAATCCGTACATTTTTCTTATACAGTTGCATTAAATCCTTATCTGACGAAACTATTGTAACTTTTGCACCTCCTTTTAAAATTTTTTCCACATAAGTAGCAATTAAATCGTCAGCTTCATAATTACTTAATTCGACTGAGGGTAAGTTGAATGCTAATACGGATTTTCTTATATATTCAAATTGTGGGGCTAAATCATCGGGAGCTTCAGATCGATTTGCCTTATAATCACTATAAATTTCATTTCTAAAAGTTTTTCTAGCAGAGTCAAAAATTACTGCAAAATGAGTTGGTTTTTGCAAGTTTCTATCTGATTTCGAGTCTTCAAGTAATTTAAATAACATACTGCAAAACCCGCTTACTGCTCCAGTGGGTAAACCATCGCTCTTTCGGGTCAAAGGAGGTAAAGCATAATAAGCTCTAAAAATATAACCTGAGCCGTCAATTAGATAGTAATGATCTGTTTTTTTAATTTTACTCATAAAAAAAAATATATCACATCTTTATGAAAAATAATGTCTAGATTATCAATATAAATAAGAGTATATATTTTTTTATGGATTTAATTAAACAAAATACACAAACCAAAATTTTCAAATCTATTTTAATAATATTTTTAGGTTCAATTTTACTTGCAATCTCAGCTAAAGTAAAAATTCCTTTTTATCCAGTGCCAATGACAATGCAAACGTTTATTGTATTATCTTTTGGGGTTTGTTTTGGATACAAAATTGGATTAGCAACAGTAGGATTATATTTAGTTGAGGGAATTATTGGTCTTCCAGTTTTTTCTAATTCACCTGAAAGAGGTATAGGTTTAGTTTATTTTACAGGGCCTACTATGGGATATCTCATTGGATTTTTATTCGCTTGTTTTTTTGCATCTTATATTAAGCTTGAAGATAATTACTTTATTATTTTTATAAAACTTATTTTGTCTGTATCTGTAATATATATTTTAGGAGTTTTATGGTTAGGAACACTTTTAGGATGGGATAAACCAATTGTGCAACTGGGTGTAAAACCTTTTTTATTAGCAGAAATTTTTAAAATAATCTTATTAACTTTATTAACAAAAAAAATAATTAAATTGAGAAGATTTATTTAGGAGATCTTTTAGACAGTATTCTTTGTAGCGTTCTTCTATGCATCTTTAGTCTTCTAGCAGTTTCAGATACATTTCTATTACATAATTCAAATACTCTATGGATGTGCTCCCATTTTACCCTATCTGCTGACATAGGATTTTCAGGCGGTGCAGCTTTTTTTGATGGATCAGCCAATAGTGCTTTTTCAACATCATCAGCATCAGCTGGTTTAGCTAAATAATCAATAGCTCCTTCTTTAATTGCTGCAACTGCTGTAGGAATGTTTCCATATCCTGTTAACATTATAATTCTACTTGAAGAGTTATTTTGTTGTATCTCTTTTACAACCTCTAATCCATTACCGTCACCTAATCTTAAGTCTACCACTGCAAATCCTGGTTTCTTTAATTTTACCGAATCAATTCCTTTTTTCACACCTTCAGCTTGAATTACTTCAAATCCCTTTTTTTCCATAGCTCTTGCTAATCTCTCTCTAAAAGGGTTGTCGTCATCAACAATTAAAAGAGATTTATTCTCAAAATCGCTCAAATTTTGCAGTGTTCCTTCATTTTTCATACTTTATATATGATCATATTTCTCCACAATTCAATAGGTCATTATTTTCTTTACATTGAATAACAATTGAATTAATTGCTCGAAATATTAAAGTTTTTTATATAAAAAAGCTTTTTTTTTATTAAATTTTTTTTGGGGGGCATTTAGATGCAAAAATTTAAATCAGTTGAAGACCTTGTAAATCAACTGAGACCAGATAAGCCGGTTTATTGTATACGAAAGAAATCAATTCTTTCAGCATCAAAGTTTTTCCAAAAAAAATTTCCAGGAAAAATCCTTTATGCAGTTAAAACCAATCCTAATCAAGAAGTCATTAAAACTCTAATAAGAAGTGGAATTGAACAGTTTGATGTTGCATCTGTTGAAGAAATCAAAGCAGTAAGAGAATTCAGCCAATCTGCAAAATGTTCTTTTATGCATACTGTCAAAAGTCGTGAGAGCATAAGAGATGCATATTTTAAATATGGTGTAAAAACATTTGCACTTGATACTAAAGATGAATTGATTAAGATTATTGAAAGTACAAGTGGTGCTAAAGATCTTGAACTATTTGTCAGAGTTGCAGTTTCAAATGAACATGCAGAAATTGATTTATCAAAAAAATTTGGAGCATTAAGCACCGAAGCAGCTGGACTATTGAGACTTGTTAAACAATACTCAAGTAAAATAGGTTTAAGTTTTCATGTTGGTTCTCAATGTATGCACCCAATCTCTTATGCAAAAGGAATTACAGAAATAGGAAATATAATTAATAAAACTAAGATTGTTCCTGACTTTATAAATGTGGGTGGTGGATTTCCAACTATTTACCCTGATTTAATACCACAATCTTTAAGTAGTTATTTTGAAGAAATTAAAAAAAGTCTTGAAAACTTAAAACTTAATTCATTGCCAGAAATTATATGTGAACCAGGTAGAGCTTTGGTTGCTGAAAGTGGTTCTACAATTGTAAGGGTTAATTTGAGAAAAAAACAAAAACTTTATATAAACGATGGAACTTATGGCACTTTATTTGATGCTGGAACTCCAAATATTGTTTATCCATCTAAAATGATAAAAGATAGTTCGAACAAAATTATTTCTAAAAAATTAACTGCTTTCGATTTTTATGGCCCAACTTGTGATAGTATGGATTATATGAAAGGACCCTTTCTATTACCTAACAATGTAAAAGAAAATGATTATATAGAGCTTGGTCAATTAGGTGCATATGGATTAACATTCAGAACGGAGTTTAATGGTTTCTTTTCTAATGAAATATACGAAGTTGATGATAATCCAATAATGAGTCTATACGAAAAAGAAGATAATAAAGCTACATTAGTTGCTTGATGACTGAAAAAAAGAACCTTGGTCATAATAGTAAAAAAGACTTCTTAAAATATCCCGTTGAACATATCGACATCACATCCTTTGATGCTAGAAAAATTATCTCCTCAATGGAAAAAATGTCTTTTGTATCTAGGGAGACTGCAAATGCTGCGAATATCTATAATGAAATGCTTAAAGATAAAAATTGTACAATATTTTTGACTTTGGCTGGTTCTACTTCGGCAGCAGGATGTATGAATATTTATAAAGATCTTGTTAAGTATAATATGGTTGATGCAATTGTTGCAACAGGTGCATCTATTATTGATATGGATTTTTTTGAAGCTCTTGGATTTAAGCATTATCGTGGATCTCAATTTCAAAATGATACAGAATTGAGAAAAAATTACATTGACAGAATATATGATACTTATATCGATGAAGATGAGTTGCAAATTTGCGACAAAA
>CACJXB010000011.1:0-30564 GCA_902597265.1 uncultured Pelagibacteraceae bacterium
TATAATTCCATCCTCAGCTTCAATTAAGTAGGTATTTCCTTTAATATCCTTTGAAAAATATTGGATACCTTGAATTAAATTTTTTTCATCAGACTCTATAACTTCTTTACTTTCTATAAGTTCGAAATCTTTTTTAAAAAAAATCTTATTAAAAAAAAATATAGAAAAAATTATTGTCACAGAAATAATACAAATTTGTAATGATAGTTTTTTGTTCATTTTAAATGATATTAGCCTTAAGAATATTGTGAATATGAATTATTCCAATAGTTTTATTTTTGTTTTTTTTATTATATACACAGAGAGAGGTTATCTTTTTATCATTCATTATACTTAAAGCCTTGGCTGCTAAAGTATCTTTTTCAACACTAATTGGATTTTTACTCATAAAGTTTTTTATCTTATTTTTTTTTATATTAATGTTTTTTTGAATAGTTCTTTTTATATCTCCATCAGTAAAAACACCTGTTGTTTTTAAAAATTTATTTCTTGCAATTAAAATACCAAGTTTTTTTAGATTTATAATTTTAAGTCCACTTTGTATTGATCTATTTTCGTTTATAAAGGGTATCTTTTTTTTTGTAAGCATTAAATCTTCAACTGTTTTTAATTTATTTCCTAGGCTTCCAGATGGATGAAATTTTTTAAAATCAAGTTTACTAAATTTTTTATAATTCATTAAGGCAATTGCTAATGCATCACCCATTGCCAATTGAACGCTTGTACTTGTGGTTGGAACTATTCCGAAACCTGCTTCCTGGACTTCTGGTATCAGTAATTTTATATCTGAGGTTTTATAAAGTAACGAATTTTTTTTTGATACTATTCCGATGAGTTTAATTCTGTTTCGATTTGCATATTGAATAATATTTTTTAATTCCTCTGAGTTTCCAGAGTTACTTATCAAAATCAATATATCTCTTTTAGTAATACTGCCTAAATCTCCATGAGAGCAATCAGCTGCAGATATTGAAAAAGCTGGTGTCCCAATAGAGGAAAAAGTTGATGCAATTTTAGATGCAATAAGTCCACTTTTTCCAACACCTCCAAAAATTACTTTTGACTGACATGTTGCTATACTTTCAATTGCTTTGTTGAAAGAATTATTTATAAATTTTTTTAATTTTATTAAACCCTTGATTTCTAAATCAATTACATTTTTTGCTATAATTTTAAATTTTTTTTTTCATTCAACTAATGAGACCAAATATCGTCTTTAAAAAATGCTAAATCAAGTTCCACTCTTGTTTTTAAAAATTTTAGACAATTTTTTATATAGTTCAAGTCTATTTTCTCTATGAAGAATTTTATAAAGCTCATCGTGAATTTTATGAAGATATATTACATCATTTGCACAATATTTTTTTTGAGCTTCTGTTAATTCACCTCCAAAATCTGAATTTTGAAATTGTTTGCTGATATCAATATTTATGAATTCTTTAATTAACGTTTTTAAAGAGTGATTATCAGAGTAAGATCTTGCTAATTTAGAAGCAATTTTTGTATCTAAAATATTGTTTGTATCTGTATTAAGATAGTGTTTTATATGACCAATATCTGCTCTCCCATAGTGAAAGATTTTAGTTATTGAATTATCAGCTAGTATTTTTTTTAAGTTAGGTGCTTCGTAACTTGATCTGTCTAATTGAATTATATGAGCATCATTTTTACCTGTTGAAATTTGAATGAGACACAAAGGATCACGTCTTATATTTAATCCCATAAACTCCCCATCAACAGCTAATAGATTGCCTAATCTTAAATCATCTGGTAAATCTTTTTTGTGAAGTTTAATATCAATATTCATTTTTAAATATATATATATGAAACCAAAAAATTGTCTAATTTTTGGCGGAAGTGGTCAAATTGGTAGACATCTCATTAGAAAGTTAACTAAAAATAACCTTAAGGTTACTGTAGTAACGAGAAATATTCACCAAAAGAGTTATAAAATAAAAACCCAAGCTAATGCAGGCTATTTAGAAATTGTTGAGTCTAATATTTTTGATGAGACAAAAATGAGAAAAATTTTTGAGCATGCCGATATATGCATTAATTTAATAGGCATTTTGTTTGAAAAAAAAGGAATTAATACTTTTAATAATATACATACTGTTTTTCCATCGTTACTCGCAAAACTTTGTAAAGAGTATAAGCTTAAACAATTTATTCATGTATCTGCTCTTGGTATAAGTGAAGCAGTTGACTCTAATTATGCAAAATCAAAATTGGAAGGTGAGAAGAATATAGCAGTA
Organism: uncultured Pelagibacteraceae bacterium; assembly: GCA_902597265.1. Classification (GTDB taxonomy): domain Bacteria; phylum Pseudomonadota; class Alphaproteobacteria; order Pelagibacterales; family Pelagibacteraceae; genus Pelagibacter. The sequence goes on from CACJXB010000011.1 coordinate 2,256, forward strand.
AATTTTCCATTAACCACAATATTGAGGCCCTCGGTAGTTTATTCAGTTGATGATAATTTCACTACTAATTTTATGACATTGTTAAATAGACTTCCAATATTTCCATTGTATTATTCTGGAAGAACTAAATTTACACCCATCCATTGTTCTGATTTAACTGATATAATTTATCATGTTATTACAAATGACATTAAATCTAATATTTTAGAATGTATCGGTCCTGAGGTTATTTCTCTGAAAGAAATTGTAAAGACATTACTTAGATTGATTGAAAAAAGAAGAGTTCTTTTGCCAATGCCTTTTCCATTAGCTAGCTTATCTGCTAAATTTTTCCAATTATTTCCCAATCCTTTATTGACAGAAGATCAGCTAAGACTTTTAAAATATGATAATATAGTTTCTGGAAAATATAAAACTAATTTTGATATAGGTGTGCCTAGTCTAAAATTTTTTGATCAAGAGGTTAAAAAGTATTGCTACATGTGGAAAGAGGGTGGTCAATACTCAACTGAAAAATATACTAAATAAAATTTTAAACTAATTTAACTGAGACATTAACAACTATGCAGAATGAACTTTTTTTTCAATAAATTCTGGTACTTCTTCTTTATCTTTATTAGATGATCCATCTTTTTTATTTTTTGGCTGGTAGGCATAAAGCAGATGCAATTTACAATATGAAAAATCTTTTAACGAAGTTCTTCCACAAAAATAAAATGATTTTTCATTTGGATGCCCAATTGGCCACTTACAAGAATTCTCGTCTAATTCTTCAAGTTGTTTAGGATTTTCTGGTTCAAAATCTTTTTCAATTATCAGTGATTTAAATCGATTTCTTCGTCCTTTATTGGATTTAATGTTGTTATTATCTTGAGAATTTTCAAAATTTTGATTTGAAGTGGCTGCCCTTGTTTTAATTTTTGCAGATAAATTTAACCTATGAGCTTTTCCAATTACTGCATTTCTACTAATGCCTCCAATTATTTCAGCAATTTGGTTCGCAGTTTTGCCTTTGCCCCAAAGTTCTTTTAATTTTGCTACTTTTTCTTCAGTCCAGCTCATTTAATACTATATTTTGTATTAATTATAATTAATACTACAATATACTGTTATAAATTTTATTTAAACAATAGATTATTTAGAGTTATCAACAATTTTATTAAAAAAAGTAATTCAATCATAACTTGTATTTAATTTTAAAATTTATAAAAAGTTTCAAGTAAAATTATGAGCTACTTAACAAAAAATTATAACAGAAAAAAAATCTCATTTATTAGAGGTAAAGGAAGTTATTTATATTCTTCAAGTGGTAAAAAATATTTAGATTTTGTTCAAGGAATTGCTGTTAATTGTTTAGGTCATGCTCACCCAAAATTAATCAAAACTATTAAAAATCAATCAAAAAAACTTTGGCATGTTTCAAATGCTTTTCAAATTCCAGAAGGGGAAAAATTAGCTAAAAAATTATGTCAAAAGACTTTCGCTGATTATGTGATGTTTCAAAATAGTGGTGCTGAGGCTACTGAAGCTGCAATAAAAGTTGCTAGAAGATATTTTTATTCACTTGGAAAACCAAATAAAAATAGAATTTTGTGTGTGAAAAATTCTTTTCATGGAAGAACAATAGCAGCTATTTTTGCAAGTGGATCAAAAAAAATGACAGAAGGATTTGGTCCTAGAGTATCAGGGTTTGATCATTTTATTTTTGGAGATCACAAATCCTTAAAGAAAAAAATTAATAAGAATACAGCAGCAATCATGATTGAACCTATTATGGGAGAAGGTGGTATTAAAGTAATACCAAACTGGTGTTTAAAAGAGTTAAGAAAACTATGTGATAAGAAAAAAATACTATTGATTTTAGATGAAGTGCAATGTGGAATTTCGAGATCAGGAAATTTTTTAGCCTTTGAAAAATCTAAGATAAAACCAGATATAGTCCCAATTGCAAAGGGAATTGGAGGTGGATTTCCTATGGGGGCAGTTTTAATGAATAAAAAAGTGGCTGCAAGTATGCTTCCTGGAACACATGGTTCAACTTTTGGAGGGAATCCATTAGCCATGGCTTGTGGAAATGCAGTTATGGATATAGTTACAAGTAAAAAATTTTTAAAGAACGTAAACGATCTGTCAAAACACTTTTTATCCAATTTAAATCAATTAATGGAGAAATATCCAAAAATCATCAAAGAAATAAGAGGTAGAGGTTTATTAATTGGTATCCAGCTATATAAAGATCAAACAAAATTTATAAAAAAAGTGATGGATAAAAAATTATTAACAATACGAGCAGCAGAGAATGTTGTTAGGATCTTACCACCACTCAATGTAAAAAAAACTGAAATCAATCATGCAATAAGAATTATTGATCAAGTTTGTAAAGAGTTAGAATAATGAGACATTTTATAAACCTTAAAGATATTCCAGCTAAAGATTTAAGAAAAATTATCATCGATGCTAAAAAAAGAAAGGTATTGAGAAGAAACCTAAATAATCTTGATTTAGATAAAGGAACACCACTTAGAGGAAAGCTATTAATACAAATGTTTGAAAAATCTAGTCTACGAACAAGATTAAGTTTTTATTTAGCTATCAAACAACTTGGTGGTAGCACATTAACACTGAGACCAGATGAGTTACATTTATCTAAAGGTGCCGAGAGCATAGAAGATACTGCTAGAATATTGTCAAATTTTGGTAATGCCTTTATGCTGAGAACTGATAGCGATGAGAAATTGACAGAATTTAAGAAACATTTGTCAATACCTATAATCAATGGATTGAGTCCAAGTTCACATGCCACACAAATTTTATCTGATGTTTTCACTGTTGAAGAAATTAAAAAAAAATCAATATCAAAACTTAATATTACATGGATTGGAGACTCAAATAATGTACTGAATAGTTTAATTGCTGCGTCTATTAAATTTTCTTTTAAACTAAATATTGGATGTCCAAAAAACTATGAACCTAATAAAGATACTAAGAATTACATAAAAAAAAATAAAAATAAAATCTCCATCTATAATGATGCAAAAAAAGCAGCAACAAATGCTGATGTGATTTTTTCAGATAAAGTTATATCAATGAATGATAAAGTAAATAAGACTAAAAAATTAAAACATTTTAAAAAATTTAAGATTGATAAAAAACTTCTAAATTATGCAAAAAAAGATTGTATTTTTCTACACTGCTTGCCCAGAGGTAAAGAGGTAGATGAAGAAATATTTTATAGTAAACAATCAAAAGTTTGGCAACAAGCTCTTAATAGAATTCATGTCCAAAAATCTATTCTTTTATATTGTTTTGGAAAATTAAGGTAGTGGTAGTGGATTATCAGAATTTTGATTTAAATATAAAATTACTGATGCTCTATCTTTCTCTTTTCTCAATCCAGCAAAAGCCATTTTAGTTCCTTTTATCCATTTTGCTGGTCTAATAAGATAACCATTTAATTCCTCGAACGTCCAATTTTTTCCATATTCAGATAAAGCTTTTGAGTATTTATAATCACTTACAGCCCCAACTTTTCTATTAACTACATTGTATAGCGCAGGCCCAATATTATTCTTACCACCTTTTACTATTGAATGACATGCTGCACATTTTTTAAAAACCTTTTCTCCAGTGGTAAGGTCTCCTAATGCCATTAAAGCGGCTATATCTATTTTTTCTTCTATTGTTTCTGCAGTAGCTTGTGAGATAGATGCAACAGCTTGTTCGACTTCAACTGAGTATGCAGGTTTTTCTGGTTTTTCCACGTAAAATATTACATCTGAGAGTTTTCCTATACCGATGACTAAAAGTGCAACTAGTAAAACTGCAGCAACTATTTTATTAATTTCAAAAGAATCCATTTTTTAAAAATTATTGAACGTATAACATTATAAATAGTAAATTGCTTACATATTTTGATGTACAATTTTGCCTCTGTTTATATTGTATTAAAAATAAAAAACCAATGAACACATTAGTCATAATTCCCTCAAGACTATCAGCTACCAGACTGCCAGGTAAACCATTACTGAAAATTAATGGATTATCTATAATTTCTCATGTTTTTAAGAATGCCCAAAAGGCAAATATTGGAGAAGTTATTGTTGCAACGGAGGACCAGGAGATAGTAGATGACGTTAAACAAAATGGAGGTCAAGTAATCTTGACTAAAAATACCCATAAAACTGGAACAGATAGAATTTATGAAGCTTTACAAAAAATCGATAACTCAAGTATTGATTTAGTCATGAATCTTCAAGGTGATGAACCTTTAATGAATGTTGAAGATATTAGAAATCTTCATAATCAAATGATAAAAAATGAGTCAGGCTTAGGGACTTTAGCTTCAATAATTACAAAAAAAAGATTCTTTAAGGATCAAAATATAGTAAAAGTTATAACAAAAAAAAATTTAGATACAAATAATTTTCCTGAAGCGATTAATTTTATGAGAAAAGTTGATGAACAAAATGAGAATATTTATCACCATCTAGGAATTTATTGTTATAAAAAAGAAGTACTAAAGAGTTTCATTTCTCTAGATCAGTCATCTAACGAAATTGAAAATAGGCTGGAACAACTTAGAGCTCTAGACAATAATATAGTGGTAAATGTTGCATTAGCAAAATTTTCTTCAATAGGTGTGGATACGGAAGAGGATTTTGTGGCTATAAAAAAAATAATGGAATATAAATTAAAATGAGTAAAATTTATTTTCAAGGCACATATGGTGCTTATTCTCATTTAGCAGCATTATCAGTAGATCCTAATGCTGAAATAATACCATGCAAAACGTTTGACGAATGTTTTATAAATGCATCAAAAGATGTAAATGCAAAAATAATTATTCCCGAGTCTAATAGAATTACAGGCAATATAGGTATTGAATATCTTATCTTTGAATACAGATTAAATATCTATTCAGAATATTTTCAAAAAATCGAACATAACTTGCTTGGACTACCTGGAGTAAAAATTTCTGAGATCAAAGATGTCTACTCCCATGGACAGGCGCTTTCTCAATGTTCAAATTTTATAAAATCAAATAATTTAATTGAACATGTAAGAGCTGATACGGCCGGTTCTGCTGAAATGGTTTCTAAAGAGAAAGATAAAACAAAAGCGGCAATTGCATCTTCTTTAAGTGCAAAAACCTATAATTTAGAAGTAATAAAAAAAAATATTGAAAATGAAAAAGGTAACCTCACAAGGTTTTTGGTTATGGGAAAAAATGTTGCTCAACCAGAATTTGGAAAGAAAAAATATATTACTACATTTTTATTTAAACTTAAGAGTAAACCAGCTGCTTTGTATCAATCTTTAGCTGGTTTTGCAGTGCATCAAGTGAACTTAACAAAATTACAGAGTTATCCAGAAAAAAATACTTTTGATTCCTATTTTTTCTTATGTGATTTAGATGGTCATATCGAAGACAAAAAAGTTCAAAAATCTTTAGAGGAATTAGGACTACATTGTCAAGATTTTCACGTCCTAGGTGTTTTTGAAGCTGACAAACTCAGAGAAAAATAAGATTAATCTTTTCTTGTAGATTAGAAATTATTACTGCTATAATACTTTGTGGAGGCTAGAGGTGGGTGCTGCTTGAACCCGACCAGATCTTAACGGAAGCAGTCGTAAAGACAGTTATTCAGGTTCTAGTCTCCTTGATAGAATATTATGAATAATGACAGTAAAGTATTAGCTCTAAAATATAGACCACAAATTTTTGATGATCTCATTGGCCAAGAGGTAATTACACAAACAATAATAAATTCAATAAAATCTAAAAAAATACCTAATGCTTATTTATTTACTGGAATTAGAGGTATAGGAAAAACTACAATAGCAAGAATAGTTGCTAAGTCGCTTAATTGCTCTAATGGAATAGATAATAAGTGTAAAGTAAAGTGTGAAAATTGTGATGCTATATCTAACTCAAATCATATTGATGTATTAGAAATTGATGCTGCAAGCAAAACAGGTGTTGATGATGTAAGAGACTTAATTGAATTTTCAAGATATGGACCTACTTCATCAAAATATAAAATTTTCATTATTGATGAGGTACATATGCTAAGCAAACAAGCGTTTAATGCTTTGCTAAAAACTTTAGAAGAACCACCAGAATATCTAAAATTTATATTTGCTACTACAGAAATTAAAAAAATCCCAATAACTGTTTTATCAAGATGTCAAAGATTTGATCTTTCAAGAATTAAATCATCTGAACTTTTTAAGTTTATAAAAGGAATTAAAAATAAAGAGAAAGGGAATGTCTCAGATGATGTATTGAAATTGATAGTAAAAATATCTGAGGGTTCTGTTAGAGACGCACTATCATTACTTGATAGAGGTATGCTAAGTGTGGGCAGTAGCGAGGAATTAAACTTAAAGAAAGCCCAAGAGATTTATGGTTATTTTGATAAGTCTAAACTAATTGAACTTTTTGAGCTAGTTTTACATGGCAACGAAGAAAAAGTCATTCAAATTTATAGAAAGTTTTATGATCAAGGAGTAGAGCCTAAAGTTTTCTTAAATGATTTTTTAGAATTAATTTATTATTTTAAAAATATAAATTCAATTTCTCTAGAAAGTGTAAACTTTTCTTTGAATGATGAAGAATTTAATAAAATAAAAGATATCTCAAATAATATAAATTCTGAAACTCTTATCTTATTTTGGCAATTTACTATCAAAACCTTGGATGAATTAGATATTGTATCTAATCAAAATTTATCAGTTGAAATGTTTTTAATAAGATTAATGCATTTAAAATCTATAAAATTTAATGAAAATGATTTAATTGACAATGATATTTCAAAAGTTACAAAAAGTGACACAACACCAGACCTAAAGAGCGAAACCATAAGTCAAATAAAAAATATTACTCAAGAAAAAAAGAATAAACCAATCACTCAAACAAAACTTCAAAAAGAAGATAATATTTTAATAAAGTCTTTTGAGCATCTTTTGGAAATTTGCATTCAAAAAAAAGAGATGAAATTAAAATATGAGTTAGAAAAAAACGTAAATTTAGTTAGTTTTCACCAAAATAGGGTCGAGATTTCTTTTAATGAAAATCTAGATAAAAACTTTGTTAAAGATTTATCTTTAAAACTTTTTGAGTGGACAGGACAGAGATGGATTATTACGTTCAGTAAAAATAAAGGTGAAATTTCGATGAATGAAAAAAAACAATATCAAAAAAAAGAAATGATTGAAAAGGTAAAAAAAACAGATTTATACAAATATTTTATTGACAAATTTCCTGACGCAATTTTAACTGGAGTTTCACATAAAGATAAAACTGATGACTGATTTTAACAAAATATTAGATAAAGCCAAAGAACTTGAATCAAAGATGAAAGAAAGTCAGGAAAATATAAAAAAGATAAGAGCAGAGGGTGTATCAGGTTCTAACTCAGTTAAGGTAACTTTAGATGGAGAAGGCGAAATGCAAAAAATCGAATTATCAGATGAGGTATTGAGAGAGGAAAAATCAATTGTTGAGGATTTGATAGTTGCTGCCCACAATAATGCAAAAAATCAAATAAAAAATAAAACAAGTGAAGAAATTTCAAAAGCAACTGGTGGCCTAGGAATTCCTGGTTTTAAGTGGCCACTCTAAAGATGCAAAATATAAGCGAGATTGAAACTTTAATAAAATTAATTTCTAGACTTCCTGGTTTAGGGCCTAAATCAGCTAAAAGAATTGTGTTAAAACTAATCAATAACCGTGATGAACTTGTAAAACCCATGGCTAATTCATTAGCACAAGTCTATAAAAATGTAGTGAGATGTACGGCATGTGGGACTTTAAAATCAAATTCAAATAGCTGTATGAATTGTGATGATGTAAAAAATAAATATAATAAAATTTGTGTTGTAGAAGATATTGCTGATCAATGGTCGATTGAAAGTTCAAATATCTATAAAGGATACTTTCATATTCTTGGTGGTACTCTTTCTTCTGTTGGACAAAGAAAAGAGGAATTGTTAATTAATTCATTAGTTGAAAGAGTTAACAAAGGAGATATAGATGAAGTAATTTTGGCAACAAGCGCTACTATTGAAGGTCAAACAACAGCTTATTATATCCAGGATAGTTTGAAACATTCTAAGGTAAAAATAACAAAATTAGCGCAAGGACTGCCAGTTGGAGGAGAAATAGAAAGTTTAGACGACGGGACTTTGTTCTCTGCTTTTAAAAATAGATCAAAAATTAATTCTGAATAGATTTTTTTTCCAACCTATTAAGATGTAAAAGAGGCTCTGTATAACCAGAAGGTTGTTCAGTCCCCTTAAAAATTAAATCACAGGCTGTTTTAAATGCTAAAGATTTTTCATAATCATCACTCATTTTTGTATAATTTTTATCTCCTTCATTTTGTTTATCTACTACTTTAGCCATTTCTTTCATAATTTCAGTTACTTGGATTTTAGTAGTAATACCATGATGTATCCAATTAGCTATGTGTTGGGATGAAATTCTTAGTGTTGCACGGTCTTCCATAAGTCCAACATTATTTATATCAGGTACCTTTGAACAACCAATGCCTTGATCTATCCACCTAACAACATAACCAAGTAATGTTTGTGCTGAATTAGAAATTTCTGCATTTATTTCATCAACAGACCAATTGGGCCTATCTGCAATTGGAATTGTTAAAAGATCATCAAGTTTTGCCTTTTCTCTATCTGAAATTTTTTTCTGTTCTGCAAAAATATCTATTTGATGGTAATGAAGAGCATGCAAAGAAGCTGCAGTTGGTGATGGTACCCATGCACAGTTAGCTCCTGCTTTTAAATGTCCAATTTTTTCAGTTATCATTTGTTTCATCTTATCTGGTGCAGCCCACATACCTTTACCAATTTGTGCTATTCCTGAAAAACCACAAGATAATCCAACATCAACATTATTATTCTCATAAGCAGAAATCCATTTAGAGGATTTCATATCTCCCTTTTTAATCATTGGCCCAGCTTCCATTGATGTATGCATTTCGTCACCTGTGCGATCTAAAAAACCAGTATTAATGAAAAAAACTCTATTTTTGAGTGATCTAATGCATTCTTTTAAATTTGCTGATGTCCTTCTCTCCTCATCCATAATGCCAATTTTACAAGTGTACTGTTTTATACCCAAAAGTTCCTCAACTTTATTAAATATTAGATTTGTAAAAGCTGTTTCATCTGGCCCATGCATCTTCGGTTTAACTATATATATCGATCCACTTTTAGAATTTTTCTTTTTCTTTAAATCATGCAATGCTGCTGCAGTAGTAATGAATGCATCCATTATTCCTTCAGGCACTTCACTTCCATCATTTAATAATATTGAGGGATTAGTCATTAGATGCCCAACATTCCTAATAAGAAGTAGACTACGACCATGTAGTTTTAAACCCTTACCATCTTTAGAAATAAAACTTCTGTCAGGATTTAATTTTCTCTCTAATTTTTTACCATTTTTTTCAAATTGTATTTTTAAGTCACCTTTCATTAAACCTAACCAATTTCTATAACAGACAACTTTGTCCTCAGCATCGACAGCGGCAACACTGTCTTCATTATCACAGATAGTTGATATAGCAGATTCTGCTATTACATCACTTATTCCAGCAATGTCATGTGCAGCACTAAAAGCTCTTGGGTTAATTATAATTTCAAAGTGAAGATTATTATTTTTTAGTATTATTGCTTCAGGTTTGTTTACATCTCCTCTATGACCTATGAACTTGTTTTCATCAACAAGATTATATTCATTATTATCTTTTGTAATTATCAATTTATTTTCTTTAATTTTTAAACTTGCAATATTTTTCCAACTTGTGCCATTAATAGGAATATACTTATCAAAGAATTCTCTGACATATTTTATTACTTCTTGACCTCTATTTGGATCATATCTTTCGCTTCCTCCTTCTTCAGACTCAATTATGTCTGTTCCATATAAGCTGTCATACAAACTAACCCAACGTGCATTTGCAGCATTTAAAGTATATCTAGCATTCATTATTGGTACCACAAGTTGAGGTCCAGCTATCCTGGCAATTTCATCATCTACATTTTTTGTTTCAATTTTAAAATTAGGTCCCTCATCTTTTAAATAACCTATTTCTTTAAGAAATTTTTTATATTCACCTATATCAATTTTGTTACCTTTGTTTTTTAGGTGCCAGTCATCTATTTTATTTTGCAGCTCATCTCTAAATTTAATTAATTCTCTATTTTTAGGTGCTAACTCATGAACAGCTTTATCAAAATCAGACCAGAACTGATCAGGTGAAATTTCAGTGTTTTTTAACAACTCTTCATTTACAAAAGCAAGTAATTTGTCTGCAATTTTAAGATTATTTACAGTTTGATATTTTAATTTCATTAAATATTTCTAAAACCACCATAATATTAAGTCAAATAATTTATAGAAGCATTGACATTTTGTTGTCATTTTTCATAATTAATACGCAATTATTCAAATGAAAAATTATCTTAACTTTGAAAATGAAATAAAAGATCTTGAGATTGAGTTGGAAAAACTTAAGGATCCATATAATCAGAGTGGACTTTCAGAAGTAGATACTAAAAAAATTTCACAGACACAAAAAGAATTAGATGAAAAATTAAGTGCCATTTATTCAAACCTAGATCCTTGGCAAACTACAATGGTTGCAAGGCATGAAGACAGACCAAAATCTAAATTCTTCATAGAAAATTTATTTGAGGATTTCATTCCTTTATCTGGAGATAGATATTATGGAGAAGATCAATCAGTATTAGCAGGTTTTGGAAAGTTTAATGATAAATCTGTTTTAGTAATTGGACAAGAAAAAGGTGATGATCTCGATAGTAGAATAAAAAGAAATTTTGGAATGATGAGACCAGAAGGGTATAGAAAAACTATACGTTTGATGAAGTTAGCGGATAAATTTCAAATACCTATTGTAACTTTTATTGATACACCAGGGGCGTATCCAGGTGTTGGTGCTGAAGAAAGAGGTCAAGCGGAGGCTATTGCAAAGTCAATTGAATGTTGCATGAGTTTGACTGTTCCAACTATCGCAATAATTATTGGTGAAGGGGGCTCAGGTGGAGCGATAGCATTAGCCTCATCCAATAAAGTTATTATGTTAGAAAATGCGATATATTCAGTTATTTCTCCGGAAGGATGTGCAACAATTCTTTGGAGAGACCCAAAAAAGATGCTTGATGCTGCAAAAGCAATGAAACTTTCTGCTAAAGATTTGTTAGATCTAGAGATTATTGATGAAATAGTTTCAGAACCAGCAGGCGGCGCTCATAGAGACAAAGAAACAATTTTAAAAAATGTAAGAAATTCGCTTTTAAAAAATTTAAATAATTTTGATAATATGTCACGAGATGAAATATTTAATAACAGAAAAAATAAATATTTAAGGATAGGTAGAAACAAAGGATTCATTAGTGACTTAAATGAATTAAGCTCGTTAGAGTTAAGTGAAAATAGATTTAATCAATTTATAAGATCAAAAAAAATTATCATTTCTTCAAGCTTTGTTCTATTAATTTTATTAATGATAATAATTTTCTATTTATAAAGCTCCACAACAATTTTTAAATTTTTTTCCTGTTACTTCACATCTATCATTTCTTGAAATTTTTTGATTTTTCATTAAAGTTAACAGACATTTAGGATTATTCATCAAACCTACTTCATCTTTTTTTTTGTTTTCTTCATCAAGCTTTTCAACAACTTTTAAATTCAACAAAATTGAAATAAAATCAAGCTTCAATTTAGTAAGAAGATTTTCAAATAAACTAAAAGCTTCTTTTTTATATTCAATTAATGGATCTCTTTGACCATAAGATCTCAATCCTATGACCTGTCTCAACTGCTCTAAATATTGAATATGAGATTTCCAGTTTAGGTCAATAGACTGCAAAAATATTCTTTTTTCAATTTCCTTTGAGCCATTGTCACCTAATATTTTTGTTCTTTCGTCTCTCATTTCTTTAAATTTTTCGATGATTTTATTTTTAAATGCATCATCATCTAATAATTTGATATTTTCCAATTCATTATTTTGAAAATTCTTACCTAAAATTAATAAAAGTTTATTATCAAAATCTTTGTTTTTTGGGTCAGATAATTTTTGTCTTTTTAATTTAAGTAGCTCATCTATTATCTCATTTAAAAAATCATCAGAATAGTCAAAAATTTCTTTACTATTCATTGCATTTTTTCTTTGAGAAAAGATTACATGTCTTTGATCATTTAAAACATTATCAAATTTTATTAATGTTTTTCTGATATCAAAATTTCTTGCCTCCACTTTTTGCTGTGCTCTCTCTAGAGCTTTATTAATCCATGGATGATCTATACTTTCACCATCTTTAAGACCTAACTTTTGTAAAATATTATTCATAGACTCAGAACCAAAAATTCGCATTAGATCATCCTCTAGGCTAACATAAAATACTGAACTTCCTTCATCACCCTGACGACCAGATCTACCTCTTGCTTGATTATCAACCCTTCTAGACTCCATTCGTTCTGTACCTATTACAAATAACCCACCAAGCGATTTAATTTTTTCTTTATTTTTGTTTAATTCCTCATCAGCCATTGAATGTTTTTTTCCCCCAAGTTGGATATCGACACCTCTACCAGAAATACTAGTTGTTATTATCACAGAATTTTCTCTCCCAGCGTTTGCAATTATTTCAGCTTCATTTTCATGGTTCTTTGCATTTAAAACTAAATGTTTGATATTTTTATTTTTAAGGAGTTTTGAATATATCTCTGATTTATTTATACTTGATGTAAAAATTAAAAGAGGTTGTCCTGTTTTATTACAATCTATTATTTTTTCTATAATTGCAGCATTTTTCTCTTTTTCAGTCCTAAAAATTTGATCATTAAAATCTTTTCTAATCATCTTTTTATTAGTAGGAATTACTACTACAGGTAAATTATAAATTTCATAAAATTCCTCAGACTCTGTTAAAGCTGTACCCGTGCAACCTGAAATTTTTTCGTAAAGTCTAAAATAATTTTGATAAGTAATTGATGCTAATGTTTGGTTCTCTGGCTGTATATCAACTTTTTCTTTCGCTTCTAAAGCTTGATGTAATCCATCTCCAAATCTTCTACCCTCAAGAATCCTTCCAGTAAGTTCGTCAATAATTTTTAAATTTCCATCTTGAATAATATAATCTTTACCTTTCTCAAAAAGATGATTTGCTCGCAAAGCCTGGTTTACATGATGAACTAAGCCTAAATTTTCTGGATCATAAAAATTATTATTTTTAAGAATTCCTGCATTTGTGAAAATTTTTTCAACATTATTTACACCATTATTTGTTAAAAGTATGTTCCGATCTTTTTCATCTATCTCATAATCATTTTCTTTTAGAAGCTTTACTAATTTATCAATTGCTAAATATTTATTTGTTTTATCTTCGGCTGCTCCAGAAATTACTAATGGTGTTCTTGCCTCGTCAATTAGACATGAGTCAATTTCATCAACTATTGAAAAAAAATGTTCTCTTTGTACCATTTCTTCTTGTGAAAATTTCATATTATCTCTCAAATAATCAAAACCAAGTTCACTATTTGTGGCATAGGTAATGTCACAGTTATAATTCTTTTTTCTTTCAAAATCGTTTTGATTATTATTTATATATCCACATTTTATTCCTAAAAAATTATAAATTTTACCCATTTCTTCCGAGTCTCTTTTTGCAAGGTAATCGTTAACTGTAACAATATGAACACCTTTTTCTTTTAAAGAATTTAAATAGGCCGCAAGAGTTATGGTTAAAGTTTTTCCTTCTCCCGTTCGCATCTCAGCAATTTTTGCCTCATGCAAAACTACACCACCAATTAACTGAACATCAAAATGCCTTTCATTTCTTGTCCTTCTTGAAGCCTCTCTAACTAAGGAATAAGCTTCTGGGAGAATATCATTTAAAGAAGTACCATTCTTAATTTTTTCTTTAAAATCTTGTGTCTTTTTTGGAAAATCTGTATCTTTTAATTTCTTAACTTCATTCTCATATGAGTTAATTTTTGTAACAATTTTGGCAATTCTATCCAATTCTTTTTGGTTATTTGATTTAATAAGTTTTGAAATGAAGTTTAATGGATTTAACATAAAGTTTTTTTGATATATTATTTACATATATACATTTATATAATTATAAATTAATAAATTTAAACACCATGGGTATAAATTTAACCAATTTTTTATCATCTAAATCAAAAAATAAAAGAATGAAGGAATTTCAAGATTTAGACCATATTGATGGTGTTTCGGTATCTACTGTTAATGCAAATTTATATGAAAATCCTAGAGATGATTTAGTAATGTTTTATTTCCGAGAAGGTGCAAATCACGCGTCAGTTTATACCCAATCAAAAATTATCTCAGAGAATTTAAAGTGGAATTTATCAAATAAACCTAAAAAAATTTTCTCACTCTTGGTTAATACTAGGAATGCTAACTGTTTTACAGGTAAACAGGGATACAAAAGTTTAGAAAAGATTGCTGAAAAATTATCAACAGTTTTGACTGAAAAACAAAAGGTTGATGAGGATGAACCTAGAAAAATTAAATCTAAAGAAATAATTTTTGGATGTACTGGAACGATAGGTGAAATTTTTCCAGAAGAAAAGATAAAAATTAAAATTCCTGAATTAATAGATAAGATAAAATATACTCAAAATAAGTATATATGGATGAAAGCTGCTTTAGGCATCATGACCACAGATACTCAACCTAAAATGGCTATGGAAGAATGTTTAATTGGCAATAGCCGAATAAAAATATTTGGAATAGCAAAAGGTTCAGGAATGATACAACCAAATATGGCAACTACACTTGGCTATATTTTCACAAATGCTGATTTATCAAATGATATTTTAAAAAAACTGCTTAAAAAAAATATATCTTCAACTTTTAACGCAATTACTTGTGATAGTGATACAAGCACTAATGACATGCTAACGTTTTTTTCTACAGGAAAAGTTAAGCATTCAAAAGTAACGAATATCAATGATGAAAAATTAAAAGAGTTTGATAAAGCTTTAAATAAAGTTTTGCTTAATTTAGCTAAAAGAATAGTAGCTGATGGTGAAGGAGCAACAAAATTTATATCTATCAAAGTTGAAAATTGCAAAACGGAGAATGATGCAAAAAAAATAGCTTTCTCCATCGCAAATTCACCATTAGTCAAAACAGCAATTTCAGGTGAAGATCCAAATTGGGGACGAATAATTATGGCGATAGGTAAAGCTGGAGTTCAAATTAATATTGATAATTTGTCGATTAAATTTGGAGATTTGTTTATCATTCAAGGAGGAAAACTAAGTATAAATTACACAGAAGAAAAAGCTTCTCATTATATGAAGAGTGAAAATATAGAAATTATTATTGATATTTGTAATGGATCTAAAAATTTTACCGCTTACACGATGGATTTAACAGAGAAATATATTGAGATTAATAGCGATTATAGAAGTTAAAAGTATTGAAAATACTAAATCTATTATTAAATATAAAACATGATTAAATATAAACTAGTTTGTGAAAGTTGTAATTTGCTATTTGATAGTTGGTTTGCATCATCAAAAGAGTTTGAGAATTTAAAGAAAAAAAAACTTTTAAGTTGCCATGTATGTAATTCTAAAAAAATTGAAAAAACTTTAATGGCACCTAAATTATTGAAAAAAACAAAAGATAAAAATTTTGAGATTGATACTTTGAAATTTAAAGAAATAAACAAAAAAATTAAAGAGTATCAAAAATTTATTAAGAATAATTTTGAGTATGTTGGTAAAAATTTTGCGTATGAGGCAAGAAGCATTCATTACAACAATAAGAAAAAAAATAGAAGTATTTATGGAACTGCTTCAAAAGAGGAAATTAGAGAATTAAAAGAAGAGGGAATCGAAACTGAAATGATACCCTGGCTAGAAAATAAAAATAATTAGTTTTTTATAAACTTACCAATATAATTTACTGATTTGTCACTACTAATTGACCATTTATCTTTAATTAAATTAAATTTCATACCAGTTAATTCATCCAATTCTAAATTATGATTTTTTAAAACTTTTATTAAATCTTGAGGCTTAACAAATTTTTCCCATGAATGAGTTCCTATAGGAAGCCATCGCATTATGTACTCAGCTCCAATAATAGCAAAGATATAGGATTTTAAAGTTTTATTAAGTGTTGCAACAAACATTATTCCATCTTTTTTTAAAAGTCTTGAACACGATTTTAAAAAAAAATCTACGTTGTCAACGTGTTCTATTATTTCCATATTCAGAATTACATCGAATTTTTTATCGATTTGAAAATTTTCTGGTGATTTGCAGAGATATTTAATATCTAAATTGTTTTTTTTAGCATGCAGTTTTGCAACATTAATATTTTTTTGTGATGCATCAATCCCAACAACATCAGCACCTAGTCTACTCATTGGCTCTGACAAAAGACCACCACCACACCCAATGTCCAAAATTTTAATCTTATTTAAAGGTCTCTCTCCCTTTTTAAGTTTAAAGGTGTCAATTATATTGTTTTTTATATATGAAATTCTAATTGGATTAAATTTGTGCAATGGTCTAAATTTACCTTCTGGATCCCACCATTCCTCAGCAATTTTAGAAAATTTTTCTATTTCTTTTTTATTAATTGTGTTAGTTTTCATGTTTAAATGATTTTATATTCAAGATGTATTTTATCAATATATTTTAACTTTTAGTAAATTATTTATCATGAAAATCGTCGTTTTGAAATTTGGTGGTACTTCAGTTGGCTCAATTAAGAAAATTAGAAATGTTTCTAATATAATTCAAAGCTATAAGAAAAAAGGGAACAAAGTAATTGTCGTATCCTCGGCGATGAGTGGTGTTACAAATAATCTAATAAAAAAATCAAGAATGATAAGTAAAAGCTTTTCCGACGCTGAATATGATGTTTTGGTCGCCTCTGGAGAACAAATTGCATGTTCATTAATAGCTGGTAGTTTAATTGACAAAGGGTACAGATCTAGGTCTTGGCTAGCTTGGCAAGTACCAATTTTAACAACAGGTCATCATAAAAATTCAAGAATCAATCAAATTAATAAAATAGAAATAATCAAATATTTAAAAAAAGGTGGTATTCCTATAATTGCAGGTTTCCAAGGAGTTAATGATCAAAAAAGATTGACCACTATTGGAAGAGGAGGATCAGATGCTAGTGCTATAATGCTAGCAAAGTTTTTCAAAGCAAAAAAATGTATCATTTATACAGATGTGGAAGGTGTATACACAACTGATCCTAATAAATTATTTAATGCAAAAAAAATTAAAGTAATTTCCTACGAGGAAATGTTAGAAATGGCATCATTGGGTGCTAAGGTAATGCAACCAGTATCAATTCAAGATGCTAGATTAAATAGAATTGATATTGAGGTAAAATCTTCGTTTAAAAAAAAATCAGGCACCATAATTACTAAAAAATCTAACATTAGTAGTAATAGAATTATTACTGGAATAACATCAACAATGAATGATGCTAAAGTTACATTAGTTGGCGTTAAAGATAAACCTGGAGTAGCAGCATCAATATTCAAACCTTTATCAAAAAATTTGATTAATGTAGATATGGTTGTTCAGAATATTTCAGCAAATGGAAAAGAAACAGATTTAACATTTACAATCAAAGGAGATGATTTGAAAAAAACAAAAAAAATTATTTCGGACAATAAGAATATTATTTATAGAGATTTAAAATTTGACAAAGAGGTATCAAAAATATCAATAATTGGTGTTGGGATGATTACTACACCGGGAGTAACATTTAGGATGTTTCAAAAGTTAGCTGATAATAAGATAAATATTTTAGTTATTTCAACTTCAGAAATTAAAATTTCAGTATTAATTGAAAAAAAAAATATTTCAAAAGCTCTTAGAGCCTTACATAGGGAATTTGGGTTAGATAAATAAAATGAGCATTAGACCTTTTAGAGATATTAAAAGAAAAAAAACCAAAATTATAAATGTTGGTAAAGTAAAAATAGGAGGTAATAACCCTATCTCTGTGCAGTCAATGACTAATACATTAACTAAAGATGTTACAGCAACAATTAAACAGATTAATGAAATCGAGGAAGCAGGTGCCGATATAGTAAGAGTTTCTTGCCCAGATAAAGACTCTACCAAAGCTTTGAAAGAAATTAAGAAATTTATAAACCTTCCTATTGTTGCTGATATTCATTTTCATTATGAGAGAGCAATAGAAGCTGCTATAAATGGTGCAGACTGTTTGAGAATAAATCCTGGTAATATTGGAGAAAAAAGAAAAATTAATGAAGTTATAAAAGCTGCTAAAGATAATAATTGTTCAATAAGAGTAGGTGTAAATGCAGGTTCACTTGAAAAAGACATTTTAGAAAAATTTAAAGAACCTTGTCCTGAGGCTTTAGTCGAAAGTGCAATTAGAAACATTAAAATCATTGAAGATCAAAATTTTCAAAATATAAAGGTTAGTGTTAAGTCATCAGATGTTTTCTTATCGATTGGCGCATATAGAAAATTATCAGAGAAAATTGATTATCCTTTACATGTAGGTATTACTGAAGCAGGATCATATTTACCTGGAACAATTAAATCATCGATAGGTTTTGGAACATTATTATTAGAGGGTATAGGGGATACGATAAGAGTTTCTCTTTCTGATAATCCAGTTGAAGAAGTAAAAGTAGGCAATGAAATTCTTAAATCACTTAATTTAAGAAATAGAGGTGTCAAAATCATATCTTGCCCATCTTGTGCAAGACAAGCTTTTCCAGTAATAAATACAGTTAAGATTTTAGAGGATAAACTTTCTCACATTAAAACTCCTGTTACACTTTCTATAATCGGATGTGTAGTAAATGGGCCAGGAGAAGCATCACAAACAGATATTGGTATTACTGGAGGTGGAAAAGGAAACAACATGCTTTACTTATCAGGTATACAAATGGAAAAAGTTTTAACAGAAAACATAATTAATAAAGTTGTGGATGAAGTTGAAAAAAAAGTATCTGAATTAAAGAAAAGCAAATGATACCTCAAAGAACTATTAATGAATTAATCAATAAACATTCTAATTTAGAAAAAGATTTATCCTCAGGAAGAATTGAAAAAAATTTGTTTGCAGAAAAGTCTAAAGAGTATGCTGATTTAAATGAGATAATTGATATAGCGAAAAAATTCCAGTCATTTGAAAAAGATAAGTTGGAATTAGAAAAAATTTTAAATGATAAAAATACAGATGAGGAATTAGTTAAAATGGCAAAAACAGAACTAGAAAATTTAAAAATAGAAAATCAAAAAAATGAAAAAGTTCTAAAATTATTTTTAATTCCAAAAGACGAGGCAGATAAAAAAAATGCAATTATTGAAATTAGAGCAGGCACTGGAGGTCTTGAGGCAAGCTTGTTTGCTGCTGACCTTTTTAAGATGTATGAAAAAGTAAGTAGCAAAAAAAAATGGACATTAGAATTGATATCTATTTCAAGAAGTGAGGCAGGAGGATTAAAAGAGGTCATTGCTTCAATAAAAGGAAGCAATATTTATTCTACTCTAAAGTACGAAAGCGGTGTGCATAGAGTTCAAAGAGTACCAGATACCGAAACACAAGGTAGAGTTCACACTTCAGCTGCAACAGTGGCTGTTTTGCCAGAAGTTGAGGAGATTGACCTAAAGATAAATGAGTCAGATTTAAGAATAGATGTTTTTAGAGCTGGCGGGCCAGGTGGTCAATCAGTTAATACTACAGATAGTGCTGTAAGAATAACTCATATACCAAGTGGCATATCAGTTTCACAGCAGGATGAAAAATCACAACATAAAAACAAAGCTAAAGGTATGAAAATTTTAAGAGCAAGGTTATATGAACTTGAAAGATCTAGAATTGATCAACAAAGATCACTAGATAGAAAAAGTAAAATTGGTACTGGTGATAGATCTGAAAGAATTAGAACATATAATTTTCCACAAGGTAGAGTAACGGATCACAGAATAAATTTAACACTTCATAAATTAGAGGAATTCTTAGAAGGTGAAGTTTTTGATGAAATAATAGAAGCTTTGACACTTAGAGCACAAGAAGAAAGTTTAGGTAATCTTTAAATGATGAATATACAATCTGCTCTTATTGAAGCTAATAAAATTTTGGCTGAAAATAATATTATAACTTCTAAATTAGATAGTGAAATTTTACTATCAAAAGTTTTAAAAAAAGATAGAAAATTTATTATTCTTAATTTAGATAGGCTTTTAAATAATATTCATTATGAAAAATTTAAAGACTTAGTATCTCAAAGATCAGATAGAAAACCCATCGCATATCTTATTGGAAAAAAAGATTTCTGGAAATATGAATTTTATATTTCTGATGGAGCTTTAATCCCAAGACCAGAAACCGAAATTATTATTGAGGAGTCATTGAGGATTTTTAGACATAAAAGAAAATTAAATGTTTTAGAGATAGGAGTTGGCTCAGGATGTATTTTATTATCGATATTAAAGGAAAAAAAAAATTTCAAAGGAGTCGGAATAGATATTAGTAAAAAATGTATAGAATTATCTAAAATTAATGCTTTGAAACTAGATATAAATCACAGAGTAAAATTCTTTAAATCAGATGTTGACAATTTCTCTATTGGCAAATATGATTTAGTTACATCCAATCCTCCTTATATTAAAAAGCATAATTTAAAATATTTGGAAATTGATGTTGCAAAGTATGAGCCACGTTTAGCTTTAGATGGAGGAATAGATGGAGTATCAGAAATCATAAAAGTTATTGATAAATCCTCTAGATTGGTAAAAAAAGGTGGAAAATTAATTTTAGAAATTGATTTTGATCAAGTTTATAAAGTGAAAAAATTATTAAATAAAAAAGGTTTTTATATAAATAAGGTTTTAAAAGATCTTGGAAAAAAAAATCGATGTATTGTGAGCACAAAACTATAAAAATTACTTAAATGGTTACTTTTAGAAACAATAATAGCAGAAGAAATAATTTCAGAAGAAATGATAGAAATTATAAAAATAATAATGGTGATCGATCAAAATTTGGTTCAAGTTTTACTAATAACGATAGTTTTCAAAGGAAATCCCCAGGAAGAAATAATCATAATGCCTCAAAATTAATAGAAAAGTATAATAATTTAGCTCGTGAGGCATTATCGATAGGAGATAAGATAATGTCTGAAAACTATTTTCAACACGCCGATCATTTCTCAAGAGTTTTAACTGATCAAGAGCTTCATAAAAAGAATAAAAATTTAGAGAGTTTTAATAATAAAAACACTCAAGAAATCAAACAAACACAAAAAGAAAATATTTTAGACAATGATGAAAAAAAAGATATTACTTTTAAAAAAGTTTCTGAGAGTAATTAATTCAAGCCAATAATTTTTTCTGATTTTAATACATCTAATTTAATTTTTACAGTTTCAAAACGCTTTCTCTGATCACCTTTAAGAATTTTTCCTGATGGTAATTTTAGTTTTTGAGAATTAATTTTTTCTCCGTTTCTGATCACTTCATAATGTAAATGAGGACCAGTTGATTTACCGGTGGAACCTACAAATCCAATAGTTTGACCTTGCTTGACTCTCACACCACTTCTTACTCCTGATGCAAATTTTGACATATGTGCATAAACAGTTTGATAAGTAGAGTTATGTTTAATAACAACACAATTTCCACCACCACCGCACCATCCAGCTTTTTTTACAACTCCATCACCCGAAGCCATAATTGGAGTTCCCATTGGTGCTGCAAAATCTGTTCCTTTGTGCATTTTGTTATATCCATCAATTGGATGTTTTCTCATGCCAAAGGGTGAAGATAATCTGGCACCATTTATTGGAGTTTTCATTAGAGCTTTTTTACTACTTTTTCCATTTTTGTCATAATGACCTTCACTCCCTTTTTCACCAAAGAAATAAAGTCTGTTATTTCTTCCACTTAGTTTTAAATTGGCAAATAATATATTTCCAGTTTCAATTAATTTTCCATTATCATTTCTAAAAGCCTCATACATAATTTGAAATGCATCTTTTTTTCTTATATCTCTTTGAAAATCTACTTGAAATCCATATATACTTGCAAAATCTATTATTATATTCGCAGGAATTTTTTCCTGCGATGCAGATCTGTACAGGCTTTGTAAAATGATATTTTCTTTATATAAAATTTCTTTTTTTAACTTAGTAAGTAAAATTTTTTCGCTAAACTTATTATTGTCTACATCTCGTTTGAGATAAATCTTTTCTTTATTAGAGATCTGGAATGTAAATTCTTTTATTAAATTATTTGACTGATCAAATACAAAAGAAATTTTATTGTTTGTGTTTAGATTATTAAGATTTATCTTTTTTGAAATTATATTCTTTATTTGATCAATTTCTTTGTCTTTAACTTGGTATTGTTTAAGAATATTTTGAAAAGTCTCACCACTTGTAACCTGATGATTTATTTCTTTAAATTTTGGCTCTAGATTATTAAAAAAGTGATTTAAAGTTTTTTTTAAATAAACATTATTAATTGTATTTTTGTAATTATTAAGGATTTTTTTTTTACTTTGATTGTAGAAAGATGTAGAAATTACAGTTATTATTATAAGAAGACTTAAAGCAAAAATTTCAGTATTTTTTTTTATTTTTGATTTAATTTTTTCTAACATTTGAAAATTTAATAATCTAAATTAATAGTTTAGCATTAAGAAAAAATCAAAAAAAACCCCTAAAAATATGGTCTTTTTACCATTTTTTTTTTGTCTTAAGTGCTTGATTTCCTAGTATTTTAGCCTATAAGCATCGAACTTTCTCATTATTTGTATTGTATTTACAATTATATTTGTGGGATTATTGAGCCTGTTTTGCTCAATTAGCTATTTTAAAAGTAAAAATTTAAGAAGAGAAGTGTGGACGGTTAAGGTTACCAAAATTTGTCGTACACACTTCAACATTTATATAAATTTTATTCTTAGAATTTATATAGAAGCTAGTGTGCGCCGTTTTTAAACTTGAGAGTTTGATCATGGCTCAGAACGTACGCTGGCGGCACGCCTAACACATGCAAGTCGAACGAAGTAGCAATACTTAGTGGCAGACGGGTGAGTAACATGTAGGTATCTACCCTTTGGCCTGGAATAACACGAGGAAACTTGTGCTAATACCGGATAAGTCTTTACGGAGAAAGCTTTATGCACCATTGGATGAGCCTGCACTTGATTAGTTTGTTGGTGGGGTAATGGCCTACCAAGACTGTGATCAATAGCTGATTTGAGAGGATGATCAGCCACATTGGGACTGAGACACGGCCCAAACTCCTACGGGAGGCAGCAGTGGGGAATCTTGCACAATGGAGGAAACTCTGATGCAGCGATGCCGCGTGAGTGAAGAAGGCCTTTGGGTTGTAAAGCTCTTTCGTCGGGGAAGAAAATGACTGTACCCGAATAAGAAGGTCCGGCTAACTTCGTGCCAGCAGCCGCGGTAATACGAAGGGACCTAGCGTAGTTCGGAATTACTGGGCTTAAAGAGTTCGTAGGTGGTTGAAAAAGTTGGTGGTGAAATCCCAGAGCTTAACTCTGGAACTGCCATCAAAACTTTTCAGCTAGAGTATGATAGAGGAAAGCAGAATTTCTAGTGTAGAGGTGAAATTCGTAGATATTAGAAAGAATACCAATTGCGAAGGCAGCTTTCTGGATCATTACTGACACTGAGGAACGAAAGCATGGGTAGCGAAGAGGATTAGATACCCTCGTAGTCCATGCCGTAAACGATGTGTGTTAGACGTTGGAAATTTATTTTCAGTGTCGCAGTGAAAGCGATAAACACACCGCCTGGGGAGTACGACCGCAAGGTTAAAACTCAAATGAATTGACGGGGACCCGCACAAGTAGTGGAGCATGTGGTTTAATTCGAAGATACGCGCAGAACCTTACCAACACTTGACATGTTCGTCGCGACTTTAAGAGATTAAAGTTTTCGGTTCGGCCGGACGAAACACAGGTGCTGCATGGCTGTCGTCAGCTCGTGTCGTGAGATGTTGGGTTAAGTCCCGCAACGAGCGCAACCCTCACTTTTAGTTGCCATCATTTAGTTGGGCACTCTGAAAGAACTGCCAGTGATAAGCTGGAGGAAGGTGGGGATGACGTCAAGTCCTCATGGCCCTTACGTGTTGGGCTACACACGTGCTACAATGGTATCTACAACAGGAAGCAAAACGGTGACGTTAAGCAAATCCTTAAAAGATACCTCAGTTCGGATTGCACTCTGCAACTCGAGTGCATGAAGCTGGAATTACTAGTAATCGTGGATCAGCGTGCCACGGTGAATGCGTTCCCGGGTCTTGTACACACCGCCCGTCACACCATGGGAGTTGGTTCTACCTTAAGGCAAGGTTTTAAACCCTTGACTACGGTATAGTCAGCGACTGGGGTGAAGTCGTAACAAGGTAGCCGTAGGGGAACCTGCGGCTGGATTACCTCCTTTCTAAGGATGAATGAAAATTAATTTTCATTCTAAATAATATACACGGATAATGTTGACCGTCCTCATTTCTCTTCTTAGGTTAGTGTTTCTCTTGCATGGGGGCCGGTAGCTCAGTTGGTTAGAGCACACCCTTGATAAGGGTGGGGTCGAAAGTTCGAGTCTTTCTCGGCCCACCAAAAAGATCATGGGGGATTAGCTCAGCTGGGAGAGCGCCTGATTTGCATTCAGGAGGTCAGCGGTTCGATCCCGCTATCCTCCACCAAAACACTTAGTTATGAAAATTGTAAATAAAAATAATTAATATCAATATCTATATCCGAACATTAGTAATGTTATTAGCTAATGTTCAAATAAAATTTGATTCAACACAGAATTTTTTTCTGTGCATAAATCAAGCGTTTAAGGGCGTGTGGCGGATGCCTTGGCACTGAAAGACGAAGAAGGACGTGATATACTGCGATAAGTTTCGGGGAGCTGTATGTAAGTTTTGATCCGAAAATTTCCGAATGGGGAAACCCACCACTTTTTGTGGTACTTTAAACTGAATTCATAAGTTTAAAGAGACAACCTGGAGAACTGAAACATCTAAGTAACCAGAGGAAAAGAAATCAATTGAGATTCCGTTAGTAGTGGCGAGCGAAAGCGGACTAGGCCAGTAGTTTTATTAAAAAAATTTAAATAGTTTGGAAAAACTAACCATAGAGGGTGATAGTCCCGTAGAAGTAATGTTTAATAAAATTCTTGAGTAAAGCGGGACACGTGAAATCTTGCTCGAATATAGGGGGACCACCCTCTAAGCCTAAATACTCTTCAGTGACCGATAGTGAACTAGTACCGTGAGGGAAAGGTGAAAAGAACCCCTATTAGGGGAGTGAAATAGAACCTGAAACTGCATGCCTACAATCAGTCGAAGCTCTTTTTAGAGTGACGGCGTACCTTTTGTATAATGGGTCAGTGACTTAATTTATTAAGCAAGCTTAAGCCATCTAGGTGTAGGCGTAGCGAAAGCAAGTCTTAATAGGGCGATAAGTTTAATGAATTAGACCCGAAAACGAATGAGCTTACCATGAGCAGGTTGAAAGCAAGGTAACACTTGCCGGAGGACCGAACCAGTTGACGTTGAAAAGTCTTTGGATGACTTGTGGTAAGGGGTGAAAGGCCAACCAAATTCGTAGATAGCTGGTTTTCCGCGAAAACTATTTAGGTAGTGCGTTGAGTAAATAGATGTTTAGAGGTAGAGCACTAAATGGGCTAGGGGGAAGAGATTCTTACCAAACCTAATGAAACTCCGAATGCTAAACATTGTTCCTCAGCAGACAGACTGTGGGTGCTAAGGTCCATGGTCGAGAGGGAAAGAGCCCAGACCACCAGATAAGGTCCCAAAATTATGATTAAGTGTGAAAGGATGTGGAAATTCCTTAACAGCCGGGAGGTTGGCTTAGAAGCAGCCATCCTTTAAAGATAGCGTAACAGCTCACCGGTCTAATAGAGTTTCTGCGCCGAAGATGTAACGGGGCTAAAATCATATACCGAATCTGTGGATTTATAATTTTTTCGAAAATTATAACTGGTAGCGGAACGTTCTGTAAGCCTGTGAAGGAGTACTTGTGAAAGACTCTGGAGGTATCAGAAGTGCGAATGCTGACATAAGTAACGATAAAAGAAGTGAAAAACTTCTTCGCCGAAAATCCAAGGGTTTCTGCGCAAGGTTAATCCGCGCAGAGTTAGTCGGCACCTAAGGCGAGGGCGAAAGCCGTAGTCGATGGAAATAAGGTTAATATTCCTTAACCAGATGGTAGTGACGAATCTTGTAAGTTGTGAGTTCTTAATGGATTGAACTTGCCGCGAAAAGGTTCCAAGAAATAGCTCCATCATTAGACCGTACCCTAAACCGACACAGGTGGATTAATAGAGTATATTTAGGCGCTTGAGAGAATGATGTTGAAGGAACTCGGCAAAATGCTTCCGTAACTTCGGAATAAGGAAGACCTTTTATTAGGCAACTAACTAAAGGTGGCACAAGCCAGGGAGAAGCGACTGTTTATCAAAAACACAGGGCTCTGCTAACACGTAAGTGGATGTATAGGGTCTGACGCCTGCCCGGTGCTGGAAGGTTAATGCGATGGGTGCAAGCTCATTTCTGAAGCCCCAGTAAACGGCGGCCGTAACTATAACGGTCCTAAGGTAGCGAAATTCCTTGTCGGGTAAGTTCCGACCTGCATGAATGGCGTAACGATTTCTCCGCTGTCTCCAACATCAACTCAGTGAAATTGAATTCTCCGTGAAGATGCGGAGTTTGCGTAGTTAGACGGAAAGACCCCGTGCACCTTTACTGCAACTTTACATTGGTGTTAGGAAAAACATATTTAGCATAGGAGGGAGACATTGAAGCAAAGGCGTCAGCTTTTGTGGAGTCACCAGTGAAATACCTCTTTTGTTTTTCTTGATATCTAACTGATAGCCGTTATCCGGCATCAAGACATTGTATGGTGGGTAGTTTGACTGGGGCGGTCGCCTCCCAAATAGTAACGGAGGCGTGCGAAGGTAAGCTCAGAACGGTCAGAAATCGTTCGTAGAGTGCAATGGCATAAGCTTGCCTGACTGTGAGACTGACAAGTCGAGCAGAGACGAAAGTCGGTCATAGTGATCCGGTGGTTCTGAGTGGAAGGGCCATCGCTCAACGGATAAAAGGTACGCCGGGGATAACAGGCTGATACTGCCCAAGAGCTCATATCGACGGCAGTGTTTGGCACCTCGATGTCGGCTCATCACATCCTGGGGCTGGAGCAGGTCCCAAGGGTTTGGCTGTTC
Organism: uncultured Pelagibacteraceae bacterium; assembly: GCA_902597265.1. Lineage (GTDB taxonomy): Bacteria > Pseudomonadota > Alphaproteobacteria > Pelagibacterales > Pelagibacteraceae > Pelagibacter. The sequence continues at coordinate 29,592 of CACJXB010000011.1, forward strand.
GCCAATTAAAGTGGTACGTGAGCTGGGTTCAGAACGTCGTGAGACAGTTCGGTCCCTATCTGCTATGCGTGTAGAAGAATTGAGAGGAGTTGACCCTAGTACGAGAGGACCGGGTTGAACATACCACTGGTGGACCGGTTGTAGCGCCAGCTGCAGTGCCGGGTAGCTAAGTATGGACGAGATAACTGCTGAAAGCATCTAAGCGGGAAACTCACCTCAAAACTAGTTCTTCCTATAGAGCCGTGGTAGACCACCACGTTGATAGGCTGGGTGTGGAAGTGCGGCAACGCATGTAGCTGACCAGTACTAATAGCTCAATTGGCTTGATTTATGCACTGAAAAAAATTTTTAACAAACTTAAAGAAAAAAATTTGATATTCTAAAAGAATAGCTTATTTAATAAGAAAATAAAAATAAAGAAAATATTTAAAATATTTATATTATTAGAAATCTTTATTAAATTTATATAATCTTAAAGCAAGTTTCCAATCATCATGTGTATTAATATCAATAGATTGATATTTTTTTAATTCATAAATGGTGCTATTATTGTTGAGTATAGTGTTCTTAGCATACCATGACTTTGCAGTTCCCCAATAAAATTGCCCAGCATCATAATAAAAGTCTTTAAAATTTTGTGAATTCATGAGAAATTTTTTTTTATCTACAAGTAACAATTTATTATTAATTATTCTAAATGCCCTTTCTATTTGAGTTGAATATTTTTTGGAGGCAATGACAAAAGACCATTTTTTGTTTTTTATCAAATTAAATGAATTTTTTAGATCATTCGCGTTGGTAAAAATAGCAGTTGGATATATGCAACAAACATTATTAATTAAAATATTTTTTTTTTTAAACCAATCTAAACAATGAACAATAACTTTTTGAGTTGTAACTTTATCAGTTGATAAATTCATTGGTCTCTTAAAATATACTTTTGCTCCACTATTTTCTGCAATTTTTTTTATTT
>CACJXB010000012.1:0-30320 GCA_902597265.1 uncultured Pelagibacteraceae bacterium
AAGCAATGATGGTGCTTTTATCTCTAATTTTAATAAAAATATGATTATTGGTGTTGAGCCATGTAAAAATCTAGCGCAAATAACCAGACGAAAAGGATATAAAACTTTTGCTGAATATTGGAATGTAAATTTAGCAAAGAAAATTACTAAAAAAGATAAAGTTGATATAATTTATTCAGCAAATACTTTAAGTCATATAAAAAATTTCTCAGAGATATTTAAAGCTGTAAATATTTCTCTTAATAAAAACGGTGTCTTAATTTTGGAGGATCCATCACTTTTAGAATGTTTAAAAAAAGTTGCCTATGATCAGTTTTATTGCGAACATATTTATGTTTTTTCATCAATCGCATTACAAAAGATACTAAATAATTATAACCTTGAGATTTTTGATATTGAGAACACTTCTACGCATGGTGGATCTAATAGATATTTTATAAAAAAAAAAACAAATCAAACTTATAGAATTAATAAAAGAGTTAATAAAAACTTTGCAAATGAGAAAAAGTTTGGACTAAATAAATTCTCAACATATAAGAATTTTGCAAAAAAAGTAGCTTATTCAAAAATAAAACTTAATGAAATATTTGAGAATTTAACTAAAAAAAATAAAAGAATAATTGGCTACGGAGCAACAGCTAAATCTTGTACAGTATTAAATTATTGTAAAATTAAAAAAAGAACCATTGAATATTTTTATGACACTACTTCTTTTAAGATAAATAAATATTTACCAGGTACAAAAATAAAAATAAAAAAATACAAAAAATTAAGCAAAAAAGATACAGACTATGTCTTTTTAGGAGCATGGAATTTTAAAGATGAAATTTTTAGAAAAGAAAAGAAATTTATTAAAAGTGGTGGAAAATTCATTACACATATTCCAATTCCTAAAGTTTTATAAATTGATCAAAACTTAATCCCGCTTTATCTTTTTTAGATAAAATAGGTTTTTTTATAGGCCATTTAATATTTAAAAATTTATCATCCCACTTAATAGTAGTTTCACTTTTTTCATCTCTGTAGTTTGAACATTTATAATAAACACCACAATTTCGTGATAGGCATAAAAAACCATGCGCAAAATTCTCAGGGATGAAAAGGGAAAAATCTGAATTCTGTGAAATTTCAATTGCAAAATATTTTCCAAAAGTTTTAGATTTTTTTCTTAAATCTACGACTACATCTAAAATTTTTCCATGAACAACAGAAATGATTTTTGCTTGACTTTTATTTAATTGGAGATGTAGTCCCCGCAATGTATTTTTTTTGGAAAAAGAAAAACAATCAAATACAAATTTTTTCTTTAGCAATTTATTTTTTTCTACTTCTTTAAAATAACCTCTCGTATCTTTATAAATGTTGGTTTTTACAAGAACTAAATCTTTTATCTTTGTTTTAACTATTTTCATTTAAAAATATATTTTCAATTTTTTCTCTAATTCTTATATTAGGTTTCCACTTTGGCAAAATCTTAAGAAAATTTTTTTGAGGTTTAATTAGTCTATTTTGTAAAAACTTAATTTTTATTTTTTTTTGGGAATTATTATTTATCGATTTTATTAAACTTTTAATCTTTATATTTTTATGATTCTTTAAACAATAGGTTCCACTTTTTACATTGTGTTTTATAATTGTGTAAATTGCATTGATAATATCATTTACATGAATAATATTTAATTCTAAATTCTTTGAATTTATTGTCGTAATCTTATTATTTTTAAAATTTTTAAAAAGTGTAGGAATTAATTTTTGCCGGTGATCATTTTCGCAAAAACTTTCATATAATTTCAAATTATAAAATCTTATTTTTTTATTTTTAAAAGTATAGTAATTTAAAATCATCTCAAAAGATGATTTTGTAGAAGCATAAAAATTTTTAGGAGTATGATTTAGTCCATCTAAATGTTGCATCATGGTTCCAAAATTAATAAATTTTTTCACTTTACTGAAAATTGTATCTAAAACTATGGATGGAAAAGTTACATTTGAATCTATAAATTCTGGTATTTCTGAATTTAAATGGGAATTTTTGTAAAGTGTTGCAAAATTTACCACTAAGTCGAAATTTTTATTTTTTAATTTTTTTTCTATATCACTTTTTTTTGAAAAAAAAATTGATTTGTAAGATCTTGGAAATAATTTTTTTAATCTTTGTAATTTCCTATTTTTTTTGTTTTTTGTTCTTAAAATATCTACAACATAGTATTTTTTATTTAATGCATCCTTTAAAAATATATACCCAATAAATCCTGATGATCCTGTTATTAAAATTTTTTTTTTCAATTTATGATACTTTTTAAGTAAGAACTATATTCGCAGTTTCCATAAAATTTTATATTTTCTTTAATCTTATCTTTATTAATCCATTTTTTTAAAAGTGAAATTTCTTCAAGACAAGCAATTTTTATTCCTTGAACCTTTTCAACAGATTTTACATAATTTGTAACATTACTTAAATCTTCAATTTTTCCTGCATCAGACCAAATAGCTCCTCTACCTATTAATTCATATTTTAATTTGTTTCTCTTTTTGTATTCTTTTATAAGATCAGTTATTTCCAATTCTCCTCTAGATGATTTTTTAAGTTTACCAGAATAACTAGAAACATTTTTATCAAAAAAATATAATCCTGTTATTGCATTTCTTGATACAAATTTTTTGGGTTTTTCTATAATTTTTTCTATCTTTTTGTTTCTTATTTTAGCCACTCCATAGTTTTCGGGTGTTGAAACTTCTTTTAAAAATATTGTAGCTCCAGATTTATGTTTTTTAGATTTTTCAAGCTTTTGAGTTAAGCTTTGACCATAAAAAAAATTATCCCCCAAAATCAATGCAACATTTTCATTATTGATGAAAGATTTACCTAAATTAAATGCATCCGGTAAACCTCTTGGTTTATCTTGAATTTTATAATTAATATTAATTCCATACCTTGAACCATCTCCTAACAAGGTCTTAAAATTATTAACTTGTCCAGGATTAACAATCATTAAAATTTTTCTAATATTAGCTAACATCATTATCGAAAGAGGATAAAAAATCATAGGCTTATCATGAATTGGTAAAAGTTGTTTGTTAACCGATTTTGTTAATGGACTAAGTCTTGTCCCAGTTCCACCCGCTAAAATTATACCTTTTTTAATCATTAAAATTTGTAAATAACCAACATATATGAAAACTTCTGTATTTAAATAGTATAATTTATGTTATTGTTTATCTTTCCAATAAAATGAAAAATAATAACTATCAAGCTGACTCAATTAAAGTTTTAAAAGGTCTAGAAGCAGTTAGAAAAAGACCTGGTATGTATATTGGTGATACAGATGATGGTACTGGCCTTCACCACATGGTTTATGAGGTTGTAGATAATTCTATTGATGAGGCTTTAGCTGGTTATTGTAAGAATATTGATGTTATAATAAACAATGATGGTACCGTAAGCGTAAAAGACGATGGAAGAGGCATACCTGTTGATATTCATAAAAGTGAAAAAAAGTCAGCTGCTGAAGTTATAATGACTCAACTACATGCAGGCGGTAAATTTGATCATGATTCTTATAAAGTTTCAGGAGGACTACACGGTGTTGGAGTTTCAGTTGTTAATGCCTTATCTGAAAAATTAAAATTAGAGATTAATAGAGATGGAAAGAAATATTTTATTGAATTCAAAAATGGTGAGGCTAAATCTCCACTTAAAGCCATAGGTAAATCTAAGGAAACAGGAACAAGAATAACATTCTTACCCTCAAAAGAAGTATTTTCATCAATAAAATTTAATGGAAATATACTTATCAAAAGAATGCGGGAATTAGCCTTTCTAAATAAGGGTATCAAGATTTCTTTTACTGATGAAAGCGAAAAGAAAAAAAAATTAAGTGAATTTAAATATGATGGGGGTGTTATAGAATTTGTAAATTTTTTAGATATTAAAAGAGATGTTTTAAAAAATAAAAATGATAACGATCTTTTTAAAAAGCCAATTTATATTGATGGAAAAAAAAATAATGTTGAAATTGAATGTTCACTTAAATGGAATGCGACTTATACAGAAGATGTATACCCATATACAAATAATATATATCAAAAAGATGGAGGTACGCATTTATTGGGCTTTAGAAGTGCCCTAACAAGAGTGATTAACAAATATGCTAATGAACATAATTTGTTAAAAAAAAATAAATTAACGATTTCAGGTGATGATATTAAAGAAGGTTTAACTTGTGTGTTATCAATTAAGATACCAGATCCAAAATTTTCATCTCAAACTAAAGATAAACTCGTATCCTCAGAAGTAAGAATGATTGTTGAAACAGTCATTAATGAGAAACTGTCTATTTGGTTTGATCAAAATCCTTCAATTGCAAAAATAATTTTATTTAAGATTATTCAAGCAGCTTTAGCAAGAGACGTTGCACGTAAGGCAAGAGAAAGTGTTAGAAGAAAAGGAGCAATTGAATTAAGTGGTTTACCTGGAAAATTAGCTGATTGCCAAATTGGAAAACAAGAAGGCACTGAATTATTTATTGTTGAGGGAGATTCAGCCGGTGGATCAGCAAAACAAGGACGTAACAGAACAAATCAAGCGGTATTACCATTAAGAGGTAAAATTTTAAATACTTACGTTGAGGATTTAAAAATGAGTAAAAATGGAAATGGAAATAAAAATGGCTCAGATTATAGAACAAGGGCATTATCAAAAATGATTTCCTCCAATGAAATTTTGACACTTATAAATGCACTTGGGTTAGATCCTAAGGCACAAGAAATTGATTTAAAGGATTTAAGATATGGAAAAATAATTATAATGACTGATGCAGATGTGGACGGTTCTCATATACGAGCATTACTTTTAACTTTTTTTAATAATAAACCATTTAATAAACTTATTGAAAGTGGTCATATTTTTTTGGCTCAGCCTCCATTATTTAAGATAAATAAAGGATCAAAAGGTATTTATATCAAAGATGAAAAAGAGTTAGAAAATTATATTGTTATTAATAATAACGATTTGAAAAAAATAAAAAAAGGTTCAAAAGAATATTTCAAAAGTTTGGAAAATGAAAAATCGAAAATGAATATTCAAAGATTTAAAGGTCTTGGTGAAATGAACCCAGAAGAGTTATGGAATACTACTTTAAATCCAGAAACAAGAAATTTATTGAAGGTTCAATATTCTAAAGATAATCAAAAAGATCAAAAATTAATTCATACTTTAATGGGAAGCGACGTAGGGTTAAGAAAAGATTTTATTATTTCTAATGCAATAAATGTTCAAAACCTTGATGTTTAAGAAATGAAGTTTTTCGAGACTTCCAAATATTATTCACTAAAAAAGTCTACATATATTACTTTAAGATGGATAGGTATAATTGGACAGCTTATTTCAGTTTATTTCGTTTACTTTTTTTTAGATTTTGAGTTTGATTTTATTTATTCAAATTTAATTATTTTGATAGGAGTTTTAAGTAATTTTTTTCTAATTATTTTTTACACAAAAACTCAAATCTCTGATAGATCAGCCTTAATTTTTTTACTAATTGATATTTTCCAATTAGCGGGATTAATTTACTTAACAGGTGGAGTAATAAATCCTTTTATCATTTTTATAATTATTCCAAGTGTTTTTGCTTCATCTAATTTAGGTCTAAGAACAAATTTATTTTTAGTAATAACCACTATTTTATTAATCATATTCTTAACTTTTAATTCCATGGATTTACCTGCTCCTTTGAGTGAACATTTTCATGTTAATCCTTACTATTATTATTCAGTACCTATAGCATTAATAATTGCTTTGGTTTTTTTAAACTATTTTGCGATTATTTTTGGTTCAGAGTCAAGATTAAGAAAAGAAGCTTTAAATAAGATGGAGGAGGTAATGGCACAAGAACATGAAATGTTATCCTTAGGAGGTCAAGCTGCTGCTGCTGCACATTCATTAGGGACACCTTTGTCAACTATAAAGATTATTACTCAAGAACTCTCTAAACAACTCAAAGATCAAAAAGATGTTATTCAAGATATTCAACTTTTATCAAGTCAGGTAGAAAGATGTAATGAAATCTTAAAAAAATTATCTTTAGATCCGAATCAAGAAGATGAATTTATAGATGAAGATTTAGCAATTAAAGATTATTTACGCGATATCATTTCATCATTTAAAGAAACAAGTAATAAAAGATTTATTTTAAATTTGAATCAAGATTTAAATTCAAAAAAAATAACAAAGTCTATCGAAATTGTTTATGGTTTAAGAAATTTTATTGGAAATGCAAATAAGTTTAGCTTAAATAAAATATATATAAATCTAAAAAGTAATGAAAATTTCACAGAAATCATAATATCAGATGATGGAAGTGGCTACCCAAATGATATTTTACCTAAAATTGGTGAGCCGTACTTGAAATCATTAAAACTAAAAGATAAAGAAAAATCTGGATTAGGATTAGGATTATTTATTGGAAAAACTTTACTTGAAAAAAATTTTGCTAAATTAATTTTTAGGAACTCCGAGTCTACTGGAGGTGCAGAAGTAACTATTAGGTGGAAAAATAGAGACTTATTTAATCTTTAATGAAATTGATTTTTTTTTTCAAATAGTGCACTTAATTGTGATATCATCACATCTCCAAGTTCATTTACGTCTGTAATTTTTATTGCTCGATCATAATATCTAGAAACGTCATGACCGATCCCAATAGCTAGAATTTCTATATCTGTTTTATCTTCAATATATTTAACAATTTTTTTCAAATGTTTTTCTAAAAAATCACCAGAATTAACAGATAATGTTGAGTCATCTACAGGCGCACCATCTGAAATTACCATTAAAATTTTTCTTTCTTCTCTTCTTTTTTTTAATCTGTTAAAAGCCCATGTAATAGCTTCTCCATCTATATTTTCTTTTAAAAGACCCTCTTTAAGCATAAGACCTAAATTATTTTTTGCTTGTCGCCATTGTGTATCAGCTCCTTTATAGATAATGTGTCTAAGATCGTTCAGTCGTCCAGGATTTTTTGGTTTTCCATTTTTATTCCAAAGCTCTCTGCTTTGTCCTCCTTTCCAGTTTTTTGTAGTAAAGCCTAAAATTTCAACTTTAACAGAGCATCTTTCAAGCGTTCTTGACAAAATGTCTGCGCAAATAGCAGCAATAGTGATTGGTCTTCCTCTCATAGATCCAGAATTATCAATTAATAAAGTCACTATAGTATCTTTAAAATCTAAATCTTTTTCTTTTTTGAAAGATAGTGAATTAAATGGATCCATAATAATTCTTGGAAGTTTTGAACTATCTAATAACCCCTCTTCGAGATCAAAATTCCAAGCTCTATTTTGCTTTGCTAATAATTGTCTCTGAAGTTTATTTGCAAGTTTTGTTATTACATCTTGAAATCCAATGAGCTGTTGGTCAAGATTTTTCCTCAGCTTAAGTGCATCATCAAAATTTTCTAAATTCTCTGCTTTTAAAGTTTCATCATATTTATTTGTAAAAATTTTATAATCGACGTTAATTTCATTAATTTTCTTTTTTTGGATTATTTGGTCATTACTTTGTAAATCAGAGTTGGTATCAATAAGTTGTTCATCCAGCTTGTATTCGTCAATATTATAATCTGAATCTAAACTTACTTCACTTTCTTCTTTTTGATCTTGTTCTCTTTTATCATCATTATCACTTTCTTGATCATCATTTGATGGATTATTTTGACCCTCATCTTTATTGTCATCTATATTTTCTTCGTTTTCCTCGTTTTGAAATATTTCCATTTCTTTCAAAATTTGTGAAAACTTTGATGAATATCTATCTTGATCCTCTAAATTTGTTGTTAAAAAATTGATATGTTTTTTAATTACTTTGTCAAAATCTTTTTCCCAAAAATTTAACATTTTTTTTGTTAATGGATTTAAATCTATTTTGTGAAATTTTTTGAGCATGTATAATTCAAATGCTTCAATTACAGAAACATCTTCTCTAGTTTTTAATTGATCCTTTCTTTTAAGATTAATTATTTGTCTGTAGTTTTCTTTAAGATTTTTTTCTATGCCTTTTAACATTTTAGATCCTAAGCACTCATATCTTATTTTTTCTGCTATAGAATAAAGTGATTTGCACGATGAATTGGTTGGCAAATTTTGATTATAAATATCTTTATTTGAAAATTTTTTTTTAAGTGCAGCAGAATCAAATTCAGCTCTTGCTTTTATAAAATTATTTTTTGAATTGATATTCTCTAAATTTAAAATATCAAATTCTTTTGAATTTTTATTATCATCCTTAGAATCTTTATCACTAAAATCCTCAGAAATAACTCTTGCGGTTGAAACTAGAGCTTGCTTGAATTTTTCTTTAATAATGTTTTCTTTATCGCGATTGTTCATTAAATTTGAATATTAGCTAAAGACTCAGGTAAATCTTCTCCAAAACATCTTTGATAATACTCAGCAATTGTATTTTTTTCTATATCATCACACTTATTTAAAAATGTAACTCTAAAAGCATAACCAATATCATTAAACATTTCTGAATTTTCAGCCCAATGCAAAACAGTTCTTGGACTCATCACTGTTGATATATCACCTGCAATAAATCCTTTTCGTGTTAGTGATGCTACTTTAATCATATTTGCAATTTTCTCTTTACCTTTTTGATTATTATAGTTTTTATTTTTTGCTAAAATAATATCCATCTCTTTTTCAAGACTTAAGTAGTTGAGTGTTGTAACAATATTCCACCTATCCATCTGACCTTGATTAATTTGTTGTGTTCCATGATATAGACCTGTTGTATCTCCTAGTCCAACAGTATTGGATGTTGCAAATAGTCTAAAAAATTTGTTTTGTTTAATTACTTTGTTTTTATCTAGTAATGTAAAGTTTCCTTCAGACTCAAGAACTCTTTGAATTACAAACATAACATCTGGTCTACCAGCATCATATTCATCAAAAACTAGAGCTACAGGATTTTGTATAGACCAAGGTAAAATTCCCTCATTAAATTGCGTAACTTGTTTCCCGTCTTTTAAGACTATTGCATCTTTCCCAATCAAATCTATTCGGCTGATATGACTGTCAAGATTAACTCTAATGCAAGGCCAATTTAATCTCGCAGCGATTTGTTCTATATGAGTTGACTTTCCAGTACCATGATAACCTTGAACTAAAACTCTTTTATTAAACGCAAAACCGGAAATAATTGCAAGAGTAGTATCTCTGTCAAACTTATAGTTTTTATCAATTTCAGGTACATACTCACTTTTTTTTGAGAACGCCTCGACTTCCATTTTTGAGTCAATCCCAAATGTCTGTTTAACAGATACTTTAATATCAGGTGTTATATCTAGGCTAGGTGTCAATTTTATTCCTATAAGTGTTTTTTAATTGAGTATAAGCTAAAGTAATTAATTTTAGTTTTTCTTCATATTTTTTGTTTCCAGAATTCATATCAGGGTGAAATTTTTTCACAAGGATTTTGAATTTATCCTTGATTTTTACCCACTCCAAACCCACTGAAATTCCTAAAATTCCAAAAGCTTTAATATCTTTATGATCAAATTTAAATTGACGCATGTGATTATAATCACTTTTGAATTTATCTTTATCTAATTCATCCTTTAAAGTATCGTTCCATAAAACTTTAAAAAAGTTATCTGAGGAGCTAAAGCTTTGTGTTGGTTTATGCCATATCATATCTGATTTAAGAAATTTCATTATCTGCTCATCATTCATGCCAGAAAAATAATTCCAGTTTTTGTTAAATTCTTTTACATGATCTAAGCATAACATTCTAAATTTTTTACTATTATCCTTTTCAACAGGTGCTTTGTATTCACCAATCTCTTTACAATTATGCCAGTCACAAATATATTTCATGATATATAATAATTTATATTACCATGAATATAAATGAATTAATTAAAATTATAAAAAAAAAGATTCAAACTGATATTGAATTAGAAAATATAGAAGTGGAAGATAAATCTTTTTTACATAAGAATCACACAGGACACAAAAAAGATAGATTTCATCTGAAAATTTCAATTAAATCTAAGACGCTAAGGGAAATGAATAAAATAGAAGCTAATAAAAAAATTTATAGAATATTAAAAGAAGAAATGAATTCTTATATACATTCTTTACAAATTTTAATGAGATAATTCTTTTTTTAAAAAAATTCTTAATTTATTTATTCCAAATTCTTTATTAATGATTGGTGATCCAATTTTCCTTAATAATATCAAATTTACTTTTTTTGACTGGTTTTTTTTGTCAACCGACATAAAAGTTAAAATTTTATTAAGATCTTTTATTGTAAAATTTTTTTTAAAATTTATTGGTAGGTTTGAGTTAATAATATGATTTTTTATTAATTTGTATTCTTTAGGTTTTAGAAGCTTATTCATCATGCTAAACTTAAGCGCTGTCTGCATTCCTAGTATAACAGCTTCTCCATGGTTTAATTTTTTTGAAAAATTTAATGTTCCTTCGTATGCATGCGCAAAAGTATGGCCAAAATTCAAAACCTTTCTTAGATTTTTCTCTCTCTCATCTTTTTCAACTATCTTTTTTTTTATTTTGCAACTTTCATAAATAGTCTTTTCTATAAAAGGTGATTTAAGATTAATTATTTTTGAAAAATTTTTATCTAAAAAAAGAAAAAAATTTTTATTGTCTATGAGTGAATGTTTTAAAATTTCTCCATAGCCACATATTTTTTCTCTCTCGGGTAATGACTGTAGAAAGTTAATATCACTTATTACTAGTTTAGGTTGATAGAAAGTTCCAATGAGATTTTTTCCTAAATTGGTATTAACTCCTGTTTTTCCACCAACAGATGAGTCTACTTGTGAAAGTAATGTTGTAGGAACATTAATAAATTTTAAACCTCTTTTAAATAGACTTGCTGTAAAAGATCCAATATCACCAGTTATTCCACCTCCCACCGAAATAAGACAATCCTGTCTTGAAAAATTTTTATTTAGTAAAATTTTTAATATTGAATTTGAAGTTTTTAAATTCTTATTTTTTTCAGTAGCATTTATATAATGAATGATAACTTTTTTTTTTATTAATGATTTTTTTATTTTAGTCAAAATATTTTTTGGTACATTTTTATCAACTAATATCAAACACTTTTCAAACTTAATTGAATTCTCTGAGGCAATCTTTGAAATATTCGAAGACAAACCCTTTCCAATAATTATTGGATAATTCTGAGTTATTGTGTTGACTGTTAGTTTAATTTTTTTCATATATATAAATGATTTTATTAATTATTTGATTTTTAGTTAAATTATTACAATTAATTTTAAATTTTGCTTTTGAATAAGTTTTAGAACGTTTTTTAATCAAATTTGTTAACTCATTATCATTTAAATTAAATGCCAGTGGTCTTTTTTGGCTATTTTTTATTCTTTGAATAAGAATTTTGTCATTCCACTTCAACCAAAAAGATACGTGGTTTTTTAATATTTCTTCCTTTATCTTTTTATTTAAAAAGGCTCCACCACCAAGAGCAATAACAATATTTTCTTTTTTTAAAATTTCTAAACTAATTTTTTCTTCAACTTTTCTAAAAAAAAATTCACCTTTTTCTTTAAAAATTTTAGCTATTTTCATTCCAGTTTTTTTCTCTATAACATTATCTGTATCATAAAAATCTAAATTAAGTTTTTTTGAAATTAAAGATCCTAAAGATGACTTGCCAGATCCCATCATGCCTAAAAAAACAATATTTTCTTTTGATTTCATAATTTTTCTTTATTGAAAAAACACAAATATGTCTTATTTTGAAATTAACTAAAGTTATATGCAATTTATTAAAAAAACAAGTTCGAGAACAAATATTCTTGGGTTGATTATAAAGTTAACTTTAGTTTTTATTGTAATTCTAGGAATTGTTTTTCTACTTAATCAAATTGATTTTCCTGCACCCAAAAAGGTAATAGAAAAAATTGTTCCAAATGAAAAATTTAAAATCATTAAGTAAGAAATTATTTTTAATTTCATTCACATTTTTTTTAGTATTTAATACCTTTGCAGAAGACAAACCTAGTGATATTTGGAACATAACTGAACAACAAAAACAAGAAACAATTAACACAAAAGAACTCTCACAAGATAACAATCAATCAGGAAATGAAATTTTAGAAAATAGTATTTATAAGATGCAACCTAAAAAGGCAAATAATCAAATTGAGTTTGATCAGAATTTAGCATCAGATGAAGTTAGAATATTTGGATTATATGATCCAGAAGATAATGGTTTAGATATAAATATGTGGTCAAATTCAGATGGTGATCAGTTGAAAAATATCTTTGCTAAACTAAAGAAAATCGAATTTTCTAATGATGCAAAAGAAATAATGAATATTTCTGTTCTTACAAATTCACATTATCCAAAAAAAAATATTTCTAGTGAGGAATTTTTGCAATTCAAATCCGATTGGTTAATTAAAAATTCTGATTTAGATTTGATAAAAAATTATTTGTTAAAAAATCAAATCGTAGATGTCCAACCAAAATTAACAAAATTTTTGATTGATGAATATTTATCAAATTTTGAAATAAAAAAAGCTTGTGAAATTTTTTCAAAAAATTTGAAACCTATAAATGATGATTATTTAACAAGATTTAATATTTATTGTCTTATTAAAGATGGAAAAGATGAAGAAGCGCAGTTGATTTACGATCTAAAGAAAGAAATGGGTTTTAAGAATGAATATTTTGAGAATAAAATAAGCTACTTATTCAAATATACTGATAAGGCTGATAAAATAATTTCTGAAAAAACAATTTTTGATTTTCATCTTGCTCATCAAACAAATCCAGATTTTTCCTTTGAGCCCAATGAAAGCACAAAAAAAATCATTTGGAAATATCTCTCATCAGCGAATCTATTAAGTTCTTTCAAGGAAATCGAAATTTCGGAATTAGATAGAATATCTGTTATAGAAAATGCTGTTCATAATCGAAATTATCCAGAAAAAGATTTATTTCAAATTTATAAAAGATTTCAATTTAATATAAATCAACTTTTAAATGCAGAAGAATCTTATAAATCTCTTTCAAGTATTGAGGGTAGAGCATTAGTATATCAAAAAATCTTGCTTGAGTCTGAGGGATTTGAAAAATTAAAGTTATTAAAAATTCTAAAAGACTCTTTTAAAAAAGATAATTTAGAGGATGCTTTCGATGTAGAATTAAAAAAATTTCTTGAAGATTTTAATCCAATAGAAATTCCAGATAATTTAACAAGTTTTTATTATACAAATATTGAAATCAAAGATGATAAGAAAAAAAAAATTAAATTTAATAATGAAGTTTTACATCAATCAAAACTTTTAAACTATTTCAATGGAGATTATTCAAAAAATAAAATTGAAAAAGATATTAACAATTATTTAAAGAAAGTTAAAAAAAATAAGAAGTATACATTAACAGTCAAAGATCAAATTTTTTTGGATTCCTTGAGATCCGATGGTATAGAGATTGACAAAAAATATAATGATTTATTTCAATCAGATATTTCAACAATACCAACTGATATTCAAGTAATGATAAATAATGATGAAAAAGGAGCTGCACTGTTGAGGTTGGCAGAAGTTATTGGTCGAGATAAGCTAGAAAGGATAGATGACGATACTATGTATTTTATAATTAGTACATTAAATCAATTAAATATAAATATTTTAAGAAATAAGATTTTATTAAAAGTTCTTCCTTTAAAAGTTTAAATTATATATTAAGATGGAGTAATAATGGCTTTAAGAACAATTATCACAGAACCTAATAAGATTTTAAGACAGGTGTCGAAACCAGTTGAAAAAGTTGGCGATGAGGAGAGAAAACTAATGAAAGATATGCTTGAAACGATGTATCAAGCTAATGGTATTGGGTTAGCAGCAATTCAAATTGGTGTACCTAAAAGAATAATTGTAATGGATATTTCAAAAGATAATGAAAAAAAGGATCCTAAGTATTTTGTAAATCCAATTATTAAGAATAAAGATATTCTAAAATCAACTTATGAAGAAGGCTGTTTGTCTGTTCCAAATCAGTTCGCAGAAATAGATAGGCCTAGCAAATGTGAAGTAGAGTATTTAGACTACAACGGGGAAAAAAAACTTATTAAAGCAGAAGGATTATTGGCGACTTGTATTCAACACGAAATGGATCATTTAGAGGGTATACTTTTTATTGATTACTTATCTAAACTTAAAAAATCTATGATCATTAAAAAACTTTCTAAAGGAAAATCCGATAGAATAGTTGTTTAATTGATGTCAAAAAAAATTATCTTTATGGGCACTCCATTATTTTGTGTTCCTATCCTTAAATCTTTATATCAAAATGGCTATAACATTGTTGTAGTATATACTCAACCACCGCAAAAATCTCATAGAGGTCAAAAAATTAATAAGAGTCCAATTCAAGGAATCTCTGAAACTTTAAATATAGATTATAGAACACCAACGACACTTAAGGATAATCATGAAGAGTATGAATTTTTAAAAAAGTTAAATGCTGACTTAAGTGTGGTTTGCGCTTATGGCCATATCATCCCAAAAAATTTCCTAAAATTGACTAAAAAAGGTTTTGTTAATATTCACGCTTCTATACTCCCTAGCTGGCGAGGGGCAGCACCAATTCAAAGATCGATTATGAATTTAGACTTTGAGACAGGATTAAGTATTATGAAGATGAATGAAGAACTAGATAGTGGGCCAGTTAGTAATACATATAAGGTTAAGATAGATAAGAATCAAAATGCTCAAGAAATTTCAGAAAAACTCTCTGCTTTAGCTGCAGAAAAAATTTTAGATAACGTAGATGATATTCTTGAGGATAAAGCAAAGTTTATTGATCAAGATCATTCAAAAGCAACCTATGCAAAAAAAATTCATAAGAAGGAGTCACAAATTGATTGGAACGAGGATGCCTCTAAAATAATTGGCAAAATAAATGGATTATTTCCCTCCCCAGGAGCTTCTTTTAGTTTTAATGGTGAAAGATATAAAATTTTGAAAGCGGAAATTGGTAATGGCATAGGTCAAGTTGGAGAAATAATTTCAAATCAGTTAGAAGTAGCGTGCAATAACAATCAATCTATTAAGATTCTCGAAATTCAAAGACAAGGAAAAAGACCGCAAAAAATTAACGAATTTATGTTGGGCTCTCAAATAAAAAAGGGCTTAAAGTTATTAAATGTTTAGATATCAGATATTAATTGAGTATGTGGGTACTAATTTTAGAGGATGGCAAATTCAAAAAAAAGAAAAAACTATTCAAGGAGTATTACAGGATAAAATTTCAAAACTTTTAAAAGAAAAAATCACAATATATGGAGCCGGAAGATTAGATGTTGGTGTACATGCCAAAGAGCAGTCAGCACATTTTGATTGTAAAAATAAAATTGTTAAATTTGATAGATTTTTAAAGTCAATCAATCATTTTTTAAAAAAAGATAGAATAGCAATACTTAAA
The DNA here is from genome assembly GCA_902597265.1 of uncultured Pelagibacteraceae bacterium. Lineage (GTDB taxonomy): Bacteria > Pseudomonadota > Alphaproteobacteria > Pelagibacterales > Pelagibacteraceae > Pelagibacter. The sequence continues at coordinate 15,487 of CACJXB010000012.1, forward strand.
ATTAAAAAAAGAAGTAATAATTTTCATGCTAGATTTTCAGCTAAAATGAGAGTTTATAATTACGTGATTATAAATCGAATCAGTGAACCTGTTTTAGATGAAAATAGAGGCTGGCATGTTATAAAAGATCTTGATTTAGAATTGATGAAAAATGCTGCAAGAAAATTGATTGGTACTAAAGACTTTAGTACTTTTAGAAAATCAAGTTGTAGGGCAAAAAGCCCAATAAAGACCATTAAATCGGTAAAGATTAAATCATCAAAAGATAAGATAGAAATAGAATTTAAATCTCAGTCTTTCTTACAACAACAAGTCCGGTCTATGATTGGTTGTCTCAAATATGTGGGAGAAAAAAAATGGACACTTAAAAAATTTACAAATGTAATGAATTCTAAAAAAAGAATATTATGCGCTCCACCTGCACCACCACAAGGTCTTTATTTAATGAGAGTTATTTATTAATTTTTTTCTATTTCTCATCGCAAATTTTTTATTTATTCGCCATCTAGACTCTTCTCTTACAATATATCCGCAACAATTTTTTGAACCACATTTACATGGAAATTGTTTATAATCTTCATCATAACCAAAACCATAATCACAAGTAAATTCCTCACCTTTTTTAATATCGCGTATTGCTGTTATCCAGACCTTAAGACCTTTTCCATTATAATCACAATTGTTATTACAACTATGATTGACTAGTCCTGCCGTATTCCAAGAAAAATCTCCATCAAGGGTGTACTTTTTATTTAATGTAAATAAGTAAATGGGCTTCTTATTATCAAATTTTTTTGACTCTTCGACATCTTTATTTGTTATTATTTTTCCAATATAATCTATTATTTTTGTTCCCTCTTTGATATCACGTGTAGCGTAAAGACCCCGTCCCCTTTTATCAATTTTCGATTTTCTAATTTTGTACAATTTCATACGATTGATTTATAATTTACAAAAATATTATCAATTGAATTCTAATAGTGCATCAACATGTCTCTTAGCACTATCTTTGAGCGCAAGTAAATCATATCCACCTTCAAGAATTGAAACCGCTTTTCCACCAGTATATTTTTTTGACGTTTCAAGTAATCTTTTTGTAATTTCGTAGTAATCTTCTGTGTTTAGTTTGAACTGTGCAAGAGGATCTGATACATGCCCATCAAATCCTGCACTAATAAGGATAAATTCTGGTTGAAATTCATTTAATCTTTTTAAAGCAAACTCAAAAGCACTCAAATATTCTTCAGAGCTTGTTCCAGCAGGTAATGGAATATTACAAATGTTGTTAAATTTACCTTTTTCTTTTTCTGAGCCTGTTCCAGGATAGTAAGGATATTGATGTGTTGAAATGAATAAAACATTCTTATTATTATAAAAAATATCTTGAGTTCCATTACCATGATGAACATCAAAATCTATAATAGCTATTTTATTATACTTATGTTTATTAAGTAAATATTTTGCACCAATTGCAACATTGTTTAAAATACAAAATCCTGCCGCCTTATTTTTATTGCTGTGATGACCTGGAGGACGAACATTACAAAATGCATTTTTGAATATTTTATTTTGTACACCATCAATGGCCGTAATAATTGATCCTGCTGCATCAAATGTCGCTTTTTTACTTCCAGGAGAAATGACTGTATCGCCATCAAGCGATGAAAAACCCTTAGTTGGAAAGGAACTTTTAACTAAATCTAGATAGTCACTATCATGAGTATCTTTAATAATATCATCAGTAATAATTGAGGGTTTTTTCCACAAAATATTTTTATTATTAATTTTTCTTAAATATTCATTAATTACGGTAACTCTTGCAATCTGTTCTGGATGTCCTGGGCCAGTGTCATGATCTTGATATGTCTCAGAAGTAATTAAACCAGTTTTCACTTAAAGTAATTTTGTAAAATATTTTGATAAATTTTAGTTAGATTTTTCAAATCTTTTAAAGATACCACCTCATCTACACGGTGCATAGTTTTTCCCACTAAACCAAATTCTAAACCAGGCGATATAGATTTTATGAATCGTAGGTCCGAGGTTCCTCCGGTTGTTGATAATTTTGGTTTTATCTTAGTGATCTTTTTTATAGTATTTTGAATCATGTATGTTGTTTTATTAGGTTTAGTTAAAAAAGCTTCACCAGAAACTCTATAGTTAATTTTAAATTTTGATTTATATTTTTTGCTAATTTTAATAAAGATTTTATTGAGTTTCTTTTTAATGGAATTTGATGAATGCTTGTTGTTAAACCTAATGTTAAAAGTTGCTTCAGCTACAGAAGGAATAATATTGTCAGCAGTATTTTTTATGTTTATTTTTGTGACTTCTAGGTTTGTAGGTTGAAAATTTTTAGTACCCTTATCAAATTTAATATCTTTTAATTCATTTAAAGTTTTAACAATAATAGTTGAGGGATTATTTGCTCTATGAGGATATGCAACATGACCCTGTAATCCAAATATAGTTAATTTACCCGTCAAACTGCCTCTACGACCAATTTTGATCATTTCACCTAATTTATTTGGATTTGTTGGTTCACCAACTAAACAAAAATTAATTTTCTCTCTTTTTTTTTTTAAATACTCTACTACTTTTTTCGTTCCATTTATTGCATCGCCTTCTTCATCTCCAGTGATCAATAAACTAATTGATCCATTAAACTTTTTATTTAGTGATAAAAAGGTGCTTACAGCAGAAACAAAAGCTGCAACAGAACTTTTCATATCATTTGCACCCCTTCCAATTAAATGACCTTTTTTTATAGATGGTTTAAATGGATTTATTGTCCAATCTTTTATATTTCCTGGTGGCACGACATCTAGATGACCTGCATAACAAAAATTAGGTTCTTTTGATCCTAATCTTGCATATAAATTTTTGACTGGTTTGAAACCTCTTTCTTTAAATTCTAATATTTTTGTTTTGAAGCCGAGTTTTTTTAATTTTTTTTCTAAAAATTTCATCACTCCTGCATCAATTGGAGTAATAGATGGAAATTTGATTAGCTCTTTGGCTAATTTTATTTCATTTAAAGTTTTCATTTTAGTCTCTTAAAAGATCGTTGATAGATGTTTTTGATCTTGTTTTTTCATCAACCTGTTTAATTATTACAGCACAATATAATGATGGTGCAGAAGAATTATTTTTATCAGGCAATGAACCTGGGACAACCACCGAGTAAGGTGGAATTATGCCATATGTAATATTTCCAGTTTTTCTATCAACTATTTTCGTCGATTGACCGATATACATACCCATACTTAAAACTGAGCCTTCTCCAACAATGACACCCTCAACTACTTCAGACATTGCTCCTAAAAAAACATTATCCTCAATTATTGTTGGTAACGCTTGAGCAGGTTCCAAAACTCCTCCAACTCCTGAACCAGCAGAAATATGACAATTTTTTCCTATTTGACAACAACTACCTGCTCTAGCAAATGTATCTATCATTGTTCCTTCATCTATGTATGCCCCAATATTTACATAACATGGCATTAAAACAGCATTTTTTCCAACAAACGATCCTTTTCTAACTGGTGAATTAGGAACCATTCTAAAACCAGCTTTTTCATGGTCCTCTTTTGACCATTCAGCAGTCTTGCCTTTCAGTAAATGAGATTTATCATACCAGCTACTATAAGGGCCATTTAAATTTTCCATCGGATAAATTCTAAAACTTAACATGATAGCTTTTTTTAAATATTGATGTGTCACCCACTCACCATTAATTTTTTCAGCCACCCTGGATTTGCCACTATCCAGATCTATAATTACTTGATCGATAGCATCTTTAATTTTTTGGTCAGAATTTGGACTTATTTGTTCTTTTTTTTCCCACGCATCATTAATAATTTTTTCTAAAGACATAATTTATTGACTTTTTAATAACCTTATTTCTCTAAGAAATAAAGATAGATTTTCAATTTTATGAGAAATATAATTTTTATCAGAATCTATTTTTCCAAAATGTTCATCATTGATTAACCAAACAGTTGTACACCCACGCTCAAAACCAATACTAAGATTTTTAGCGATATCCTCAACATAAATGGTCTTTTTGGGTTCGATACCAAATTTTTTAACCATTAAATCAAATGTTTTAGCCTCAGGTTTTGGAACGTATTTAGCGTCTTTTATATCAAAAACCTTATCTCTTCCAAAAAGATCATATACACCTAAGTGTGTTAAGATATTTTCAGCATGTTCAGCACTTCCATTAGTAAAGATAAATTTTTCCATGTCTAATTTTTCTAGTTCGTTTCGCATAACTTTATCTTCTTTCATAAAAGAAAGATCTATTGTATGAACAAATTTCAAGAATTCCTCTGGAGGTATTTTATGATGTATCATAAGACCATTTAAGCTTGTATTATATTTATAAAAGTAGTTAGTTTGTAACTTTTTTGCTTCCTTTGTATTAATTTTTAGTCTTTCAGAAATAAACATTGTCATTCTTTTAGACACTTGACCAAATACTCTTTCTAATGAATAATTGTTATGTTTTCCATAACAAACACCATCAAGATCTAATAGAAGATATTTCATTTCTTTTATATTTTTCATTTTCTTATTAATGTCCCAGATCCTTTGTCAGAAAAAATTTCAAATAATATTGAGTGTTGCTTTCTGCCATCAATTATTCCAACAGCTGTAACCCCATTATTAACTGCGTCTAAACATGTGTTTATTTTTGGGATCATGCCTTCGGTTATAGTTTGATTTTCGATCATTTGTAAAATTTCTAATGAAGAAATTTCTTCAATTAGTTTTTTTTCTTTATTTAAAACTCCCTCAACATTTGTCATCAGAAGCAATCTTCTAGATTTTAAAGATTTTGCAACTGCTCCTGCCGCAGTATCTCCATTTATGTTGTATGTTTGATTATCTTTACCTAGGCCCAATGGTGAAATAATTGGAATTTTGTTTTTCCTAATTGTATTTATCAAAAATGCTCTATTTACTTTATTTGGTATTCCTACAAAACCTAGTTCCTTATCTTCTGGAATAACCTCAATAATATTGTTATTTTTTGTATGTATCGAAATAGCTTCAGATCCCTTCTGAATTAAAGAATTTACTATATCTTTATTAAAGTCAATTAGAACATTTTCAACTATATCTATAATTTTTTCATCTGTTACTCTTAAGCCTCTAATAAATTTTGACTCAATATTTGATTTATCTAATTCTCTTTTAATTCTTGGACCACCACCATGAACAACTACAATTGAAATACCTAATTTATTTAAAATATTTATATCTGTAATAAAATTATTAAAAATATTTCTATCGATAAAAACGTTCCCACCATACTTGATCACTATTAATTCGTCTTTATATTTTTCTATATATTTTGAAACTTCATTTATCGGAGGTCCATCTTTAGGTAATATTTTTTTAATATCCATTTCAAATTATCGATTATTAACTAACTATTAAGTTACAGTTTTTATTGTTGTTCTCTTCATGATAAATACTTGCTGAGCCATAGTTAAAATATTATTTACTGTCCAATAAATTACCAATCCACTTGGGAATGGCGCAAGTATAACTGTTAAAAAAAGTGGAAAGAATGCAAAAATTTTAGCTTGCATAGCATCAGTAGGTGCTGGGTTAAGTTTTTGTTGTATATACATCGATACACCCATTGCTACAGGCCATGCTCCTATTACCAAAAAACTTGGAACATCATATGGTAGCAAGCCAAATAAATTGAAAATGCTAGTTGGGTCACGCTCACTTAAGTCAGCGATCCATCCATAAAATGGCATTTGTCTCATTTCAATAGTTACAAATAAAACTTTATACAGAGCAAAAAAGACAGGTATTTGAACTAAAATTGGCAAACATCCTGACATTGGGTTAACCTTTTCTTTCTTGTAAAGTGACATCATAGCTTGTTGTAATTTCATCTTGTCGTTTTTGTGTAACTCTTTTAGTCTGACCATTTCAGGCTGAAGTGCTTTCATTTTAGCCATACTTCTGAATGAGAAATTTGCTAGTGGGAAAAATGCCAATCTAATACAAATTGTAATAGCAATAATTGCTAGACCATAATTTCCAAGAAGCTTAAAGAAATAATCAATTCCATAAAATAAAGGTTTAGTAATAAAATATAAAAATCCCCAATCAATAACTAAATCAAATTTTTCAATATTTAATCTTTCAGCATAACCATCAATTACATCAACTCTTTTTGCAGCAATAATGACCTTTAATTCTTCCTCAATTGAACTATTGCCGTTTAATTCTAATGGATCAGTAGTAATAAAATTTGCCCTAAATTTATTTTTATAATCAAAAGTTGTTTTAAATTCTTTATCTTTTGGAGGTATTAATGAGGTAATCCAATATTTATCACTTATACCTAACCAGCCTTTTTTAGCGGTTTTAGTAAATTTTTTTTCTTGAATATCATCATAATCTTCTTCTATTAATTTATCATCTAAAGTCGCAATTAAACCTTCATGGAGAATCAGAAAATCGATTATTTCAGGAATTTCATTTCTTATTATCTGGCCATAAGAATAAAAATCATATTTATTGTTGGTTTTGTTTATTATTTTTTGTTTGACTGTGAAAAGATATTCATCATCTAAAGATATTTCTTTCTCAAATGTTAAACCTTGATTATTAGTCCACGATAATTTAATTGGAGATTTATCAGTGAGCTTATTATTACCTTCAAATGACCAAACAGTCTCTGAATTTGGAACATTGATATTTTTATCAGATGTAACAAAGCCGCTATCTACAAGATAACCATTGTTAATATTTCTTGGACCTAATAAAGTTACTTTATCTTCTTTATCAAGACTTATTTTATATTTTTTAAAAGTTAAATCATCTATAGAGGCACCCTTCAAAGATATTGATCCAATGATATTACTATTTTCAAATTGAATTCTTTCACTTTGACTTAACGCTTCATCTCTTGAAATTGAAACTAAAGTCTCTTTTTGCTCCAGGCTTGGAGCATCAGAGCTTTGTTCTACTTTGGTGTTATTTACAATATTTTGATTGTTTGATTTTTGCTCTGGTAAAAAAAATAATGAATATAAAACAATTACAGCTGTGGATAAAGCAATTGCAGCTATTACATTCTTTGAGTCCATTATTTCTTAACCTTTAACTGCTTTTTTACTGGATCAAATCCGCCATTGCTCCATGGATGACATGATAAAATTCTTTTTAATGATAAATATAACCCCTTTAAAAAACCAAAAGTTTTTAAAGATTGAATACTATATTCTGAACAAGATGGAAAGTATCTACAAGAATTACCTAATAAAGGACTAAATAGAAATTGGTAACATTTGATAGTTTTAATTAATATGTAAGTAAAAATATTCATTATTTAATTTTTTTAAGATCCTGAAATAAGGTTTCTTTTATATTTGTATAGTCATTATTTAGCATAGTTGGCTTAGCAATAACAAGATATGAATATTCAAATTTTACACTAATTTTTTTGACAGCAAGATTAATAATATTTTTAAGTCTTCTTTTTATTTTGTTTCGTTTGACTGCATTTCCTATCTTTTTTTTAGTTACAAAAGAAATATTGAGTTCTTTAAAATTTTTATTTTTTAATTTACCAAAAAAAATAGTCACATATTTATTAGTGATTTTTTTTTCATTAATTAGATCTTTAAAATCTTGATTCCTAGAAAGAGCAACTATTTTGCTTTTCATTAACTTAAATCTACTTTTTTTTTCTTTTTACAGTGGACGATACTGTTAAATTTTTTCTACCTCTTGCTCTTCTTCTCTTTAGCAGTTTTCTTCCACCTTTAGTCTTCATTTTTGATCTAAAACCGTGTTTTTTAAGTCTCTTCCCTTTTTTTGGTTGAAATGTTCTTTTCATAACTTTTACTAAGTATATTTAACTTTAAAAATTTTGCCCTTTATATATTTAATTATATAAATAGCAAATAGAAGATTTTAAAATTGAGTTGTCAAATAATGGAAAATACTAAAAAAATTAAATTATACGTAGGATTATTTTACTTAATATTTGTAAGTTTGTTTTTATATTTTTTTTTTTCAAAATTTTCCTTCCAGGAAATAACAAGTTATGAATTTATCAAAAATAATAGAAATTATTTTATTGAATTAAGACAATCAAATTTATTTCTTTTAGCGTCAATTTTTGTCTTATTCACAATCGTATGGGTTTTAGCAGCTGGATTTGGTTCACCGGTTGCTATTTTTGCAGGTTTTATTTTTGGCAAGTGGATCGGAACATTATTACTAGTTATAGGATTATCAATTGGCGCAACTTTTCTATACATTTTTGCAAATTTTTTTCTAAAAGAGATTATTAAAGAAAAATTTTTGGAAAAATATAAAAGCTTAGATGTGAAATTTAAAAAATCTGAATTTGTTTATCTTCTAGTATATAGGCTGATTGGAGGTATTCCGTTTGCAATTTCAAATGTTTTGCCTTGTATTTTCAATGTAAAAGTATTGAATTTTTTTTGGGCAACTTTTATTGGTATCATTCCTTCACTTTTTTTAATTTGTTCAATTGGAAGTGGATTAGAAAAAATTATAGATCAAAATTTAGAGGCTCCTACAGTGATTGATTTAATCTCGTCTCCAGATATTTATTTTCCCTTAATTTTTTTTATTAGCTTAGTTTTAATCACAATATATTTGAGAAGGTTTTTTTATAAAGACTAATGGATAACATTTCTATAAAAAATAAATTTTTATTATATTTAATATTCATTATCACTCTTTCAATTTTTTATTTATATTATAAGCATGATGTTGGAACAGATACGTCAATTTCTGAATGGTTGATAAATTATCAAGGTGGTTTTACAAGAAGAGGCTTAGGTGGTGAAGTAAATATTTTTTTTGCTAATATATTTTCAATTCCTTTAAGAGACTCAATTTTTTTTATACAAGTTTTAAATAGTTCAATTTATATAATTCTCTTATATTATTATGTTAAAGACTTAAAATTTAATATAATTCAAATATTTGCTATATTTTCTCCGCTTTTTATAATTTATCCTCTCGCGGAACTTGAGGCGTTAGGAAGAAAAGAAGTTCTGATATTTTTGTTTTTTATTTCTACTCTTTTTTTTTCAGGAAAAGAATTTAGACCAGCAATTTTAAATTCAATTATTTTTATTTTTTTTCCAGTTTTATGTCTGATGTGGGAACAAATAATACTATTTGCGCCTTTTTTTGCAGTGATCCTAATCAATAAAAATAAATTTTTTTCTTTTTCAGAAGTATTAATTAAATTACCAATAATTTTTTCTCCCTCAATTTTTGTGATTATAATCATTTTTTTATTTCCACTCAGTAAACAAGGACACACTGAAATGTGTTCTTTTTTAATAAATCAATTTGAAGAAAGATGTTATATGTCAGCTGATCTTTTAATAAAAAATACCATATACTTTGACACATTCTATATTCATAAAGAAGTAAATTTTTTCCCCGAATATTTTAGATACATTATGGTTTTTTTGATTGGTTTTTTTCCTCTGCATCTTTCACTTTATAAAAATCGTTTTATTATTAATGAAAATTTTGTGACTAAATATTTTTCACCTTTAAGTTTATTTATTTGTCTTTATATCCCAATCCTTCTCCTTTTTGCATTTGGACATGACTGGGGTCGCTGGATGAATATAACTTATTCTTTATCAATATTATTATATCTTTATTTTTTAAAAGAAAAAGTAATCAGTACTAATTTTGACAATCATTCATTTGTAAAAATTTTTTCAAAAAAAAAATTTTTGCTTATTTTAGTATTTTACCTTTTTGCTTTTTCTTGGAATCCCAAAACTTTAGTTAGCGGTGATATTGCTACAAATACTTTGTACAAAATTATCTATAATTCATCAAAAATAATTTTTGGATTTAGTGGGTTTAGAATTTTACAAGATAATCCAATCATACAATTTCACAAAAAATTTATTGAGTAATATTTAAATTCGGTGCCCTCACCAAGAATCGAACTTGAGACTCATCCTTACCATGGATGCGTTATACCACTTTACTATGAGGGCAATATTTACAATGTAATATTTTTTTCAATAATATAGTGCATTTTTTTCAAATTATTGCCTTAATTTTTTTAGTAATATGAATTATATCTACACAAGGAATTTTTATGGGCATTCATTACGATTATAAATCAACAAAATCTGCTAAGCTGATGGAGAAACAAGCTAAGAGAGAAAGAAAATTAGCAGAAAAAAAAGCAAAAAGATTAGCAAAAGAAGGCCCAAAAAAAGAAGACAATAAAGCAAAAACTCTAGATGCTTCAAAACCAATTACCTTAGATTTTTTGACAAATCCTAATAAAGAATGAAAATAAAATCTAATAATGAAAGACTTGGTATAGCTTTAAAAAAAAATTTAAAAAAAAGGAAATTATTTCAAAAAAAAAATAAAAAGAAAAAGGATTATGTCAGTTCTATCAGATAAATGGATAAAGAAGATGTCGGTAGAAAAAAAAATGATTTCCCCATTTGAGGAAAAACAAATAAGAGGAAATAGCATTTCTTATGGACTATCGTCGTTTGGTTATGATGCAAGAGTATCGGATGAATTTAAGATATTTACAAATGTAAACTCAGAGATTGTCGACCCTAAAAATTTTAAACCTTCTAATTTTGTTACTAAAAATACATCAGAATGTATTATCCCTCCTAACTCATTCGTATTAGCTAGAACAGTAGAAAAATTTAAAATACCTAATAATGTATTAGTTATTTGTTTAGGAAAATCAACATATGCTCGATGTGGTATCATTGTAAATGTAACACCTTTAGAGCCTGGTTGGGAAGGATACGTTACTCTTGAATTTTCAAATACTACACCATTGCCAGCTAAGATCTACGCAAATGAGGGTGTTGCACAATTTATTTTCTTAAAAGGAAATGAGGATCCTGAGATCACTTACGCGGACAGAGATGGAAAATATATGGGTCAAACAGGTGTAACTCTACCAAAAGTATAACAATGCAAAAATTAGAAGTCTTTGGAGCAAATAAGCTCAGAGGACAGGTTAAAATTTCAGGCTCTAAAAATGCCTCTCTCCCAATTCTTGCGGCTACTCTTTTATCTAATAAAAAAATAAATCTATCTAATGTTCCAAAAGTAAAAGATATAGAGACCATGATTAAATTATTAAGATCTTTAGGTTCAAAGATTAAATTTGTTAATAATAAAATTAATATTGATAATTCAAATCAATTTAAAAAATTTGCATCATATAATTTAGTTAAAACAATGCGTGCAGGAATTTTAGTTTTAGGACCTTTATTGGCTAAATTTGGTTCTGCTAAAGTATCTCTACCTGGAGGATGTGCAATTGGTACACGACCTGTCGATATTCATTTGAAAGCACTTTCAAAACTTGGTGTAAATTTTAAAATTCTTGAAGGATACGTTTATGCTAATGCACCAAAAGGATTAAGAGGATCTAAAATAAAATTTTCAAAAATTTCAGTTGGAGCAACTGAAAATTTGATTATTGCTGCTTGTTTTGCAAAGGGAGAAACAATTTTATCAAATTGTGCTATTGAACCAGAAATAAATGATTTAGTAAATTTTTTAAAAAAAGCAGGATGTAATATTAAATGGATTTCAAAAAGGAAAATAAAAATTATTGGTGTATCTAAAATTAAAGATACCTCTTACGCAGTTATGTTTGATCGCATTGAAGCCGGAACGTATTTAATTGCAGCTGTTCTTACCAACGGAAATTTAACAATTCAAAATCTTAATCCAAATACAATCAAAACAGAGATAGATATTCTTAAAAAAATTGGAGCTAAGATTAAATTAAAAAGTAACTCAATCAACATAATAGGTAATAGTGAAATAAAAAATATCAGTTTAAAAACAGCTCCTTATCCAGGATTTCCAACAGACTTACAAGCTCAAATTATGGTTCTATTGTGTAAAGCAAAAAAGGCCTCTTACATAAAGGAGGACATATTTGAAAATCGATTTATGCATGTAGCAGAACTAAATAGAATGGGAGCAAATATATCTATAAGGGGAAATGTTGCATCTATTTCAGGTAAAACAAATTTTATCGGTGCAGAATTAATGGCAACAGATCTAAGAGCCTCAGTATCTTTAGTTCTTGCTGCTTTAAATGCAAGAGGCAAATCTATAATTAATAGAATTTATCATCTTGATAGAGGATATGAGCATATTGAGAAAAAATTGAAAAAAGTTGGTGCAAAAATAAGAAGAGTTAATTAGTGGAAAAAAAATATTTAGCCAAAATTATTGCGAATGATAATGAAGGTCTACAAACGATCTCAGCTTGTTGTTCGGGAGCTAAGGTAAAAATTTCAAATATGAGATATCTTCAATCTAACAAAATTTTTTTGATTTCTTTAGAGAGAAAAAGTTTAGAAACAGGTGATTCCAAAAAAAAAATAAATAGTATTTGTAAGTTTGATTTTGTTGATAAAGTAAAATCTAAGAATATTAATCAAAAAGATTTACAATTAACCTTAGAACTTATAGCAATAGATTTTTTAAAAAATAATAAAGATTATGAAATTAATTTAATTTTTAAAGATAATGCTTATATATCTCTGATTACCGAAACTATTGAGGTTAGATTAGAGGATCAAAATGAAATAAAATAGATTATGAAAATATTAAGTAGTAATAAAAAAAAATTTGAAACGGAGTTAAATAATTTATTAGAACTAAGAAAAAGAAAAATTAGAAATAGTTCTTCACCGGTTATTAATATAATAAAAGATGTCCAGAAAAATGGTGACAGAGCACTTATTAAATATGAGAAGAAATTTAACAGAAATTCAAAATTAGTACCATCGAAAAAACAAATTTCAAAAACAATCAAAAATTTAGATAAAAAAGTAAAGAGGGCTATAGATCTTGCTTATAATAGAATTTATAAATTCCATTCTTTACAAAAGTTTAAGGATATTTCATATGTTGATAAATTTAAAAATAAGATTCAATATAAACATATTCCTTTAGAGTCTGTAGCTATATACGTTCCAGGGTCTTCTGCTTCTTATCCATCATCAGTTTTAATGAGTGCAATCCCTGCGATGGTTGCAGGTGTAAAAAGAATTGTAATGATAAATCCTACTTATAAAGGCAAACTTAATCCAGCAGTTTTATATGCTGCAAAAAAATGTAAAATAAGAGAAATTTATTCAATTGGTGGTCCATCTGCAATTGCAGCAGTTGCTTATGGAACAAAAAAGATTAAACCTGTAAATAAAGTTGTTGGTCCAGGAAATTCTTTTGTTGTAGCAGCTAAAAAAGAGGTATTTGGAGATATTGGAATTGAAGCAATGACAGCAGGTCCATCTGAGGTAACTATTGTTTGTGATAAATACTCTAATCTAGAATGGGTCGCTAGTGATCTCATCGGACAAGCTGAACATGATATACTTGCACAGTGTATATTAATTTCTAAAGATAAAAAGATACTTCAAGATATTAAATTTGAAATATTTAAACAATTAAAAAGAATACCTAGACTATCAATTGCAAAAAAAAGTTTAATTAATAATGGAATTCTTATGTATATTCCCTCAAACAGTAAAATAGCTGAGGTAATCAATAAAATAGGACCTGAGCATTTAGAGTTGAATGTAAAAGATTATAAAGCTTTTATCTCAAAAATTAGAAATGCAGGATCTGTTTGCTTAGGTAAATATGCTGTAATGGCTATGACAGACTATGGAGTGCCTGGAACAAATCATATATTACCAACTAATATGACAAGTAAATATTCTAGCGGGTTAAGCGTTTCGGAATTTATTAAAAAAATTTCTTATATTAACTTATCAAAAAAGGGTATTGAAACTCTTGGACCATCAGCTATAACTCTTGCAAACTATGAAGGATTAGAGGGTCACGCTCAATCAATCATAAAAAGAATAAGGAGAAAATAAATTTGTCAAAACAAGATCTACTTGAATTTAAGGGTAAAGTTACTGATCTGTTACCCAACGCGATGTTTCGAGTTCAATTAGAAAATGGACATGTTGTTACAGCACACACTGCAGGAAAATTACGTAAAAATAGAATCCGAGTTTTGCAGGGTGATAATGTTACTGTTGAAATGACACCTTATGATCTTACTAAAGGAAGAATAATCTTTAGGGGATAAGTTTAAGGCTGAGTAGCTCAGGAGTAGAGCAGAGCCCTGAAAAGGCTTGTGTCGGAGGTGCGAATCCTTCCTCAGCCACCACTACAACATAACATCTTGAATTTAATTAAAAAACTAATTAACCTATTATGATATTAACTAAAAAAAAGGACTAAGAAATAAGATGAGTACAATACAAGGTAAAGTTAAGTGGTTTAATGGTAAAAAAGGTTATGGTTTCATCGAAAGAGATGATAAAGAAAAAGACGCGTTTGTTCATGCCAGTGCAGTTAAAGCAGCAGGTATGAGATATTTAAATGAAGGTGATAAACTAGAATTCACATTAGAAGATGGCCCAAAAGGTCCATCAGCGGTAAATTTAAAAAAATTAGATTAAATTTCTAAAATTATTAAAAGGGCGATATATCTATAAAAGCTGATATTCGCCTTTTTTCTTTTATGGGTTGAATAATTTTATTTTTTGTTTAAAAGCTCCTTCATGATTATGAAAAAGTTAAAAAATTACATAAAAGATTGTACTCTAAAACTATACTTTAGAGGAAACAATAGAGGTGTACATAGTCATTTCCATGCTGGCTAAAGCTAGCATTTAATCATTTATAAAATAATTTTAAATCCACATAAAATAATATAAAACAAAAAAGGATAAGCCCGGGTGGTGTAATGGTTAGCA
>CACJXB010000013.1:0-28127 GCA_902597265.1 uncultured Pelagibacteraceae bacterium
AAATTATTGATCTTAAAAAGAAAAAAGTAAATGGTGTTATTAAACTTAAACTTTACAAGGGAAATATAACAATCGAATCAAGAATTACCAATAGCAAAGCTTATTCAATGAAAAAGGTTTCCTTCGAGGAAAATAAATCTTTTAATAAATCAAATGTAGAAAAATTCATAAGTTTTCATAAAAAAAAGTTGAAAAACTACTAAAAATCTTTGGACAATTTGGGCATTGTCAATTCTGAAAAAAAAACTTAATTTAATTAATATGGATGGTTTAAAAAAATGGATGCAAGACTCAGCTAATATACTATTTGATGATAGTAAGAATGATCTTAGATCATTGCCAAAAGCAGTAAGATTACAAATTTTATTGGTTTTAAGTTTTATTTGGACAACAGTTTTTAGTTTGTATGTTTTCTCATACACTACTTTTGCTTTTGGATGGGCTGGAACATATATTGCTCATATCGGACTAATATTTGCCGTTTACATGACATTTAAACAATTTCATAAGGCTGAAGAAAAATCGAGTAGTGTTTTTAGAACAAAAAATTTTGACCCATTCAAAATTATGGTGATAGTTTTTGTAATCGTTTTTATCTTTGTTTTTTCAAAAGGTATAGAAGTTCTCACAAACACTAATTCATATACAATTCCATATGATGGACCGTCAAAATCAGTGTTTGAAAAATGGCTACCATTTAGTAAAGATAAATAATGGAAAAAATAGCAAAAAATTTACAGCTTATTTTAATGGTTATTATTTTAATAAGCACAGTAATTGCTGTTGGAATAGAAATTTACAAAATGTTTCAAAATAGATCAGTAACTTTAGCTGATTTACTTTTAATGTTTCTTTACTTAGAGGTACTTGCAATGGTAAGAGTTTTTTGGAATCAACAATCAATCAGTATTACATTGCCACTATTAATAGCAATTACTGCTCTTGCACGTTTCATTATTCTTCAAGGAAAAGAAATGGATCCAAGTGCATTAGTTTATGAAGCAGTAGCTATAGTTTTAATTGCTGGTGCAATCGTTATCTTAAGATTAAGACATAGCGATAAACTTGGTCTAAAGAAAAAAAAATCAAAATAATTTATAATGAATTTTGAACCTTCGAGGGCGAAGGCCTTAAACAAATTAAACGATTTTGTTGAAAATAATCTTTCTGAGTATTCTAAACTTAGAAACTTTGACTTTGGACCAAAAAATAGATCTAATATTTCTTGTTTATCTCCTTACATTACACATGGAGTAATTAGTGAAAAAGAAGTTATTGAAAAATCACTTAATAAATTTTCTTTTTCAAAAAATGAAAAATTTATTCAAGAAGTTTTATGGCGTACTTACTGGAAAGGTTGGTTAGAATTAAGACCAAACGTATGGTCAGACTATTTAACTGAATTAAATAAAATTAGAGAAGAATTCAAAAGTAATCAGAAGTATCTAGATGCAATAGAAGGTAAAACAAACATTGAATGCTTTAATACATGGACAAATGAACTGAAAGAAAACAATTATTTACATAATCACACAAGAATGTGGTTTGCTAGTATTTGGATTTTTACATTAGAACTACCATGGCAATTGGGTGCTGAATTTTTTATGAGACATCTCTATGATGGAGATGCTGCATCAAATACCCTTGGATGGAGATGGGTTGCTGGGGTTCAAACAAAAGGAAAACATTATTTAGCAAGTGAATGGAATATCAAAAAATTCACAAATAATAGATTTAATAATATCAAATTGAACGAAAACGCTCCTCCCAAAGTTTCTGAGAAAACCTACTCAATCATTAAACAAGATTTTAATAATCCACAAAATATAGAAGATAAAAATCTTTTAATTTTTGAAAATAATCTCTCTTTTGAAATAACTGATTTTCAGAATCATAAATTTAAAAAAGTTTATTTAATTTCTAATAAAAATGAAAATAGATCTATTAAACTCAGTGAAAAAGTAGTGAAATTTAAATCCCTTTTAATCGAAAACCAAGAACAAAGATTAAAAGCTAAGTCTATTAATTGTGAAGTAATTGACATAAGTGAAATAAAAAATACTGAAGATTGTTATGGTTTATATCCTACCGTAGGTGAAAACTTAGATTATTTAAATTTAAATAATTTCAAAATAGATTTTTTATATAGAAAACTTGATAAGAATTCTTGGCAATATTGTAATAAAGGTTTCTTTAATTTTAAAAATTTTATTCCTAAAATAATTTCATCATTTAGTTAAAACCATCTAAACATTCCAATAATTCCAGCTGTTGCATAAAAGAATTGTAAAAATAGAATTCCTCTATGACCTCCTCTATAAGCCCAAATTCCAATTAAAATTGCGGATATAAGTAACAAGCAAAAACCAAAAAACTCAACTCCTATATTCATTGCAACAAACAACGAATATAATATTGCAGTGATAACGCCTGCCCATTCAAATATTTTATTATTCATAAAAGTTTTTCATAAAATTTACCTTGCTAGTTTTATAAAAATATCACCCATGCCAGCATCTAAATTTTCTAAAGGTGTATTATTTCTAAGCTCACAATATCTACCCGTAACTTGATGACTTTTGACGAAGTCTATTTCATCTTTTTCACAATTTTTTCCATTGTGTAATAAGCCTATTACAATTCGATCGTTAATACTATAAACTTCTAATTTATTTATTTTTTCACCATCACAAAAATAATCTTTGTTTACTCTATTTGGAAAATCTTTTTTAGCACAGGGATTCTTTATTGTTAAAACATAAAATTCTTTCAAGCCATCTTCAAATTGATATTTTATTTTTTGGGCTTCAGAATACTTCATGAGATCACATGAACACGGAACACAACACCTATAATAGTTTCCACAAATTTTTTTGTTTGTTTTACTTTCTTTAACGAATAAAAATTCTGAGTCGCTGTTTGGATCGATCAGAGATCCAGAAACTGCACAATATAATTTATTAAATTCAATAAAGTCTTTATAAGTAATTTTTTTATCTATAATATATTTAAAAAATTTTGGTCCTGCAGCATTTCTATTTTTATCTGGAAATATTCTCGACCAATCGGTAATTAGCTCCTTGTGATAATTTTTTTCTTCAGCAAACAAATTAGGCTGAAATAGTATTAGAAATATAGTTAAAAATATATTTAAAAATTTTTTCACTTTTGATTTACAGTAATTGTTTGGTTTAACTTGTTTATGTCAATTAATTTTTTACTTCCATCTGTCCATCTAACCTCTGCTTTAAAATTTTTTTCGTTTTTTCTAATTCCATAATGTGCCACAGGCTCCATTTGACATAAGTAACCAGATCCTGCATCAATAGTTTTTGAATGTTTTCTCTTATTAGTTATCAATGTTACTGTAGATCCTCTTGCTGGTGCACCATATTTATTAAGTGGTTTAATTCTTAAATATTTATTTTCTTTATTAACTATTGCTTTGTATAAAGTTAATGTCTGTTCTTTACTTTCACCCCGAGAGACTAACAATTCTAAAATTCCATCATTATCTATATCTGCAACTGCTGCTCCAGTTCCATATCCGTTAGCTTCGAGTCCTACCTTAAAATCTATTTGTTCAAATTTTCCATTATCTTTAATTCGAAATAATTTATTTGGTTCTGCAATATTGTTCATGAAAACTTCATCAAATCCATCATTATCAAAATCTGCAGAAATTATTGTTCTTATCCTAGAGGGTTCATCAAAATCTTTACTGCCTATATCTTTAAATTCATTATTTTCTAAAACATAAGCTCTATGATAACCAAGCCAATTTCCACTTAAGATATCTAATCTACCACGATAATATAAGTCTGCTAAAGCAGTACCTCTACCATTTTGAATAACATCATCTACACTATAATCAAATGCTACATCCTCAAAATTTCCATTATTATTTTTAAAAAGAAAATTTGCTCCTCTTTCATTTGCTGCAAAAATATCAGCTCTTTTTGTTAGAATATGTCCCGACACCACTGCTCTTCCACCAGTAATATTATTAAGATTTAAGTTCTGAGCTTTATCTTCTATTATATCATCTTCAATCTCATAAAATCTTGTTGGTCCTCCGTAATTAGCAACATAAATTCCGTATTCACCATCTCCTTTTCTATCAACACAAACTACAGATCTTCCCGCTGTTAAATTAAGATTTTTAATATTTTTTTCTAATTCAAATAAATCAAAATAATTATTATTTTTAAAATCTAATAATCTATCAGAATATCTTTTAACACCACTGTATGTATCAGTATTTAAAAAATAAATTTCTTCGAAACCATCTTTATCAATATCACAAGCAGCAACTCCTATAGTTTTTTTTGAAGTATCTGAAAAAATTTTTTGTTTATTTAAATCCTTTAGTTTTCCATCCTGAAAACCTAGAGCTAAATTTGGAAAGCCAAAACCTGTAACTAAAAACTCATAATTACCATCCATATTGAAATCTGTTACAGAAATACCGTAACTAAGCCTTTTATTATTATTCTCAATAATTTTCGATAGATCCTCAAAAAATTCTGCACGAGTATTATTTGAAAGAGTTACAAATAAAAATAAAATTAAATATTTAAAAAAAATTTTTACTTTTTTGATGAACATTTTTTTGAACAATATTTGACTTTTTCCCAATTTAATCTCCATTTTTTTCGCCAGACGAAGGGTCTTTTGCAAATAGAACAAATTTTTGAAGGAAGATTTTCTTTTTTCACTAGATTGTATTTTGTTTAATAAATTTTTCTGCAGCTGACAAAATTAATTTTTTTCTTTCAGTTTTCATTTTATCGAAAATTCTGACCATCATTGAAAGTCTTGGATTTTTCAAAAAAAATTTTCTATTTCGGTCAATAAATCTCCAATAAAGTCCATCCATTGTGTTACACCAGTCGCCTTTTTTAAAATCCATCATTTTCATAAAGTAACTTGACCCACATATATAAGGTTTAGTAGCAAATATTCCTCCATCACTAAATAATCCCATACCATAAACATTAGGAACCATTACCCAATCTGAGGAGTCTACAAACATTTCCATGAACCATTTGTAAACAATGTTAGGTTTTATTTCACAAAGATTCATAATGTTAGATAAAATCATTAATCTTTCGATATGATGAGACCATCCATAGTTTAAAGCATTCTTAATTGCATAATCAAGTGGAGGTAACCCAGTTGTGCCCTCATACCAAGATTTTTTCATTTTTCTATTTTGTTTGAAGAAATTTCCAGTTTCCATTTCATTTGAATAACTTTGATAAATTCCTCTCATAAACTCTCTCCAACCGATTACCTGACGTATGTAGCCTTCTAATGAATTTAATCTGATCTTTTTATTTTTATGAAATTCTAAAACTTTTTTGATAATAAATTCTGGAGTTATTAAACCTAAGTTAATATATGGACTTAATGCACTATGAAATAAAACATTATCTTTTTGATCAACAGCATCTTCATAGTCACCAAATAAATTTGATTTTTCTTTAATA
This sequence comes from uncultured Pelagibacteraceae bacterium, assembly GCA_902597265.1. Lineage (GTDB taxonomy): Bacteria > Pseudomonadota > Alphaproteobacteria > Pelagibacterales > Pelagibacteraceae > Pelagibacter. The sequence continues at coordinate 5,493 of CACJXB010000013.1, forward strand.
AAAAAATTTAAAAGCTTTACAACATCATTATGTTCAGTGGCAAACCAAAAATTATTAGTTTTGCCAGGATGATCTTTGAATAACTTCTCAATTATTGGTTTTAATTTTTTAGTATGATTAGTTTCATTAATTTTTGGAAACTTTGGAATTGAAATATTTTTTGGTAATTTATTTCTATTATCTTCATCAAAGCTCCATTTACCTCCAATTGGGTTTCCATCTGACCCCATCAATATTCCTGATTTTTTTCTAACATCCTTGTAAAAAGTTGCCATTAAAGGTTTTTTTGATTTAGATAGATATTGTTTAAATACCTCTCTTGAGTTTAAAAACATTGGAGTTTGAATAATATTCCATTTTATTTTTTCCTTTTTAATAAATTGATTTATTTTTTTTTCGAAAAATTTATCTTCAACTTCAAAGCTTGAAATCTCTTTTATTTTTTTTGAGTCAATTACTTTTTTTAATTTTTTTAAATAATCATCCTTAAATTCTTTATCCTCAATTTTACTATACTCCAATTTGAATTTATCTCTTTTAAGACTATCTGCATGTGATCGCATTGATGATAAGAAAAGGAGTATTTTTTGTTTATGATGTTTTTCATAAGTACATAGTTGGTAATCTTCAGCCATAAAAAACAGGTGGTCTTTTTTGAAGCGGTCCAAGTATTTTGATGGAAATAATTGATTACCCAGTATAAAAAATAACTTCATAACTAAATATAACTAATAAAATTTTTTATGTCAGAAAAATATCTCATTTTTGGTGCGACAGGTTCAATCGGATCTAGCTTAGCTGAACAATTGGTAAACTCAGGAAATTCTGTTCATTTAGTTGGAAGAAATCAAAATGAAACAAAAAGTATTTCAGAAAAGCTTGGTTGTGCTTTTACCATTGCTGATGTTTTAGAAGATAGATTTATAGAAAAGGTAAAAAATGACATTTCAGATATTAAAGGTGTTGCTTACTGTGTTGGCTCAATAGATTTAAAACCTTTGAGAATGGTTAATGAGCAAGATTTTAATAAATGTATGAAACTAAATCTTTATTCTGCTGTGGAAGTTATTAAGGGTTATCAAGAAAGTTTAAAAAAAAATAAAGGATCTGTTGTTTTATTCTCTACGGTTGCAGCACAAAGAGGATTTACAAATCATGCAATAATTGCTTCTGCTAAAGCTGCAGTTGAAGGTTTAACAGTTTCCCTAGCAGCTGAATTTGCACCAAACATCAGAGTTAATTGTATTGCACCAAGCTTAACTAATTCGAAAATTGCAGAACCAATGCTGAAAAACAAAGCATTAGCAGATGGAATAGCAAAAGCTCACCCCTTAAAAAGATTGGGCGAAGGGAAAGACTCGGCTTCACTTGCAAAATTTCTAATTACTGATGATAGCTCTTGGGTTACAGGTCAGATTATTGCTGTTGACGGTGGTAGGTCAAAACTATCTTGAAGTGAAAAAATTTTTTATTTCAGTAATCCTCATTTTAATTTCTATTAAGGTCTCTTTTGCAGAAAATTTTAATTTTAAAAAAATTGTAGATTTAAATGATCCGTGGAGTTCTACATTTATCAACAATAATGAATTATTAATAACTGAAAAAAGTGGGAAAATAAAGTTGGTTAATTTTAATTCTAAAAAAGTTTTAGAAATTAAACATAATCTTAATTATCTGGAGCACGGTCAAGGTGGATTATTAGATATTCTTTTTAAGGATGATTATGTTTATATTTCTTACACAGAAAATAGAGGAGATGGTAAAACAAGTACATCAATAGCTAAAGGTGAATTTAACAAAAATAATTTAATATTTAAAAATATTTTTCAAGCAAACCCACCAATCGACTCTGGTTATCATTTCGGATCTCGTCTAGCTATAAAAGATAATTTTCTTTTTGCATCAGCTGGCGAAAGAGGGCAAGGGATGATAGCACAAGATCCAACTCAACATCCTGGTAGTATAATCAGAATAAATATTGATGGTACTATTCCAAAAGATAATCCAAAATTTCAAGGTAAATCAGATTGGCTTCCAGAAATTTATCAAATTGGAGTCAGAAATCCACAAGGCCTTACAATATCGCCCTTTGATAATAAAATTTATTTAAGTAACCATGGGGCAAGAGGTGGTGATTGGTTTGGTGAAGCAAAAAAAGGAGAGAACTATGGATGGAAAATTTTAGGATGGGGAGGAACTAATTATTCGGGCATCCCTATTGGCCCAAAGTGGAAACCAGGCTTTACAAAAGCGATACACTATTGGGTACCCTCAATAGCAACAAGTGCGATAACTATTTATAAAGGTGAAGAATTCAACGAATGGAATGGACATGCTTTAATTACTTCTCTTAAAGATCAATCTCTGAGAAAATTAGTATTCAATGACTTATCAAATGTTAGGGAAGATATAATTTTTAAAGATAAAATTGGAAGAATAAGGGATATACAAGTTGATCCAAATAATGGAAAAATTTATTTTTTAGCAGGAGATAGTTTGTGGTCGATGGAAAAAAATTAATACATATTTCATTAATTTTAATTGGAATTTTTTTTTATAATTGTTTAAGTATTGCAATGGAAAAGCCCTATCATCATTTGCCAGATGGAACTTTTAGAAATCCAGAAGGTTCTCCAAAAAGAGATCCAAATATTAAGTGGTCTTATAAAATATTTAATCAGGAGAAAAAGAAGCTTGATATGACAGTGCCTAAAGAGCACGTTGTAGAAAGAGAAAAGGTTTTATCAGATTTAAAAAAATATCAGGATGATGATTATATAGCTTGGATAGGTCATGCTACTTTTCTAATAAAGCTTGGAGAAACCACAATAATTACTGATCCCGTATTTTCAAAGAATGCAGGTCCATTAATCTTTGGGCCAGATAGATTTACCGAACCAGCTTTAAAACTAAAAGAAATTCCAAAAATAGATTTATTTTTACTAACTCACAATCATTATGATCATCAGGACATGTCTACTATTAGAAAATTTCCATATAAAAATGCAAAAGTTTTGCTTCCTCTTAAACTAAGCAAATATTTTAAAAGATATAAAGATGTCAATGAAATGGATTGGTATGATGAGATTAAAATTAACGATAATTTAAAAGTCACATTCTTACCAGCTGTTCATTGGTCTAAAAGAAGTTTAACAGATACAAATAAATCATTGTGGGGAAATTTTTTGATTGAATATAATGGAAAAAAAATTTTATTCACATGTGATACTGGAATTGGAAATATATATAAAGATATAGGTAATAATTATGGTCCAATCGATCTTACATTTATAAATATAGGAGCCTACAATTTTTATCCAATAATGCCTTACAAAGATAAATCAGTTTATCACACCAACCCTGAAGAAGCTTTGGAAATTGCTAAAAACCTAAAAAGTAAAAAGGTGATTGGTATGCATTGGGGAACTTTCGTCCTTTCTTTAGAGCCAATTATGGAACCTCCAAAAAGGTTTAAAGCTGGTGCAGAAAAATATGGTTTTAAAAATGAAGACGTAATTGTTTATAAAATAGGTGAGTTTGGATCATTGAAAAAATTACTGAATTACAATTAATTATCTAGAAGTTTTTTTTTTGCTTTTTCAAATTCCTCTTGTGTTAAAACTCCATCTTTTAAAAGTTGATTTAATTTTTCAATTTCATCGCTAAGTTTATTTTCATCGCTTGAAAGTTCGCTACTATTTTCATTTTCTATATTTTCATTTGATTTATTTGCACTTTTAGCACTAAAACCCTTCATAATGGCTGTGGCTCCTAAATATAATACAAATCCAAGAATTGGGATTACTAGACCAAAAAAAATAATTTTTTCCATTAATTAATCTTCATCTTCCTCTCTCCATTTTTTTTCATACATTAGCCATGCAGCAAATATGACTGAAAATGTTCCTACGATCATACCATAATCAAATCCAGTTTGTTGATCATAAAAATACCAACCTAATTGTGTTGCCCCAATTGGAGGAATGGTAAGTATAGCCATAAGGATTGCTATTCTATAAGGATACTTAGGTTTTTTCATAACCTAACTTATCAAAGATTGTTAAATGGATTAAATATTAAATTTGCGATCTTTTGAAACAGTCAATCGTATTTTTAAGCAAACACGCAATAGTCATTGGTCCCACACCACCAGGAACGGGGGTTAAAGCTTTTGCATTTTTTGAAACCTCTTCAAATGCAACATCACCTACTATCCCTTTATCTGTTTTATTGATACCCACATCGATTACAATTGTATCCTTTTTTACCCAATCTCCTTTAACCAGTTCTGGTATACCAACTGCTGCAATAATTATATCAGCCTCTAAACATTCTGCTTTCAAATCCTTAGTTCTTGAATGAGTAATTGTAACTGTACAATTTTCTTTCAATAAAAGTTGTGTCATTGGCTTACCATTTAGATTAGATCTACCAACTACTACTGCTTTCTTTCCACTTAAATTTGGCTCTATTTTCTTTATTAAAAGATAACATCCTAATGGTGTGCATGGAACTGAACTTTCATAGCCTGATGAAAGATTCCCTACATTCATAGGATGAAAACCATCTACATCTTTAGAAGGATCAATGGTCTCAATAACTTTTTGTTTATCAATATGTTTTGGAAGTGGCAATTGTACCAAAATACCTGAGACTGAAATATCTTTATTTAATTCTTTAATTTTATCTAAAACAATTTTTTCCTCTACATTATCAGGATATTTGATAACCTCTGATTTAAGACCAACTTCATTTGCTGATTTTTCTTTGTTTCGAACATAAATTTGACTCGGAGTTAAATCACCAACTAAAATCACAGTTAACCCAGGAACTTTATTATATTTTATTTTTAAGCTTGAGACTTCTTTTTTAAGTTCTTCTCTTAGTAGCGCGGCCTCTTTTTTTCCATCAATTAAAATCATAAATTTTTAAAATATCATTGGTGCAATGTAAAGCTTCATACACATTTCTATGAACCAAATCAATAGAAGTAAAATTATTGGTGATATATCTAAAGCACCTAAATTGGGAAGAAATCTTCTTATTCTGTTTAAAAAAGGCTCCGTAAGTCTATAAGTAAAATCTAAAATCATATACACAAATCTATTTTGAGTATTCAAAATATTAAAAGCAATCAACCAACTTACAATAACATTTGCAATAACGACATAAGAATAAAGTTTTAATAATTGTAAAACCAAATAAAAGATGGCAATCATTTTTTTTCTACATAGATAGATTGACTTGGAAAAGCAAACGAGGCCTTATTGTTTTCGACTATCTGTTTAATTGCTATAGCTAAACGCTCTTTTACTGCCAACCATTCATTCCAACTATCTGTTTTTGTAAAACACCTTACGTACATATCTATTGAACTATCTGAAAATTTATCAACCCGTACCGCAACCCCAATACTTGTATTGAAATCTTCACTTTTATTTACATGATTTTCTATTTGATCTCTTATGATCTTTAATTGATCAACTGTGGTATCGTATTGAAGAGTTATTATCCAGCTAATTAACCAATTAGAAGTTTCACTAACATTAATAACTGCATTTTCAGCAAACTGAAAATTTGGAATAATAGCCAAAGATTTATCAAATTTTCTTATTGTGGTTGATCTAAAGCCAATTTTTTCAACAATGCCCTCAATTATTCCTTCAACTAAAATCCAATCACCAATTTTAAATCTTTTTTCAACAAGAACTAAAATTCCTGAAATTAAATTTTTAAATAAATCTTGAGCACCTAGTGCTACGGCGACACCAAATAAACCTAGTCCTGCAATTATCGGCCCAATTTTTATTCCCCATAATTCTAAAACGGCAGCTAAACCTAGAATAAATATAAGTATTTTTAAAGATTTTATGATCCATCCAATTAGTTCTCTAGTTAAAAGCTTATCAAGACCACTTAAAATATAAGAGACTGGTTCTATAATTTGGTGAATGACCCAAAAAATTAAAATTGTAATTAAAGTTCTATTTATTGTATCAACTATTTCTCTTCCTTCAGTCGAGAATGTCATATAATAGCTTGCAATAAAAAAACCTAAAACAATTGGAATAAACCTTGCAGGACCTACAAGTGAACTTACAAATGTGTCATCTAATTTATTTGTAGTTCTTTTTGAAATTACCTCTAATTTTTTGATTATTAATTTACTTATCAAACCTCTAAAAATAAGAAATATAAAAAAAATTCCTATACCAATTAATATTTGAAAAATATCTACACCTAGAATACCTTTATTCCATACCGACAAAAATGTTTCTGAAAAATTTTTTAACATTTCCATAATCAAATTTTATATAACAAAAATTCCTCTTCACCAGGATTAAAAAGAAATATTTTTTTCCATTTAATCTCGTTTAATATAGATGATGTTTTTTCACCAATACACATTAAATTTGTATTCATCCATAAGCTCTCTGATTGATAATTCTTTATAAAATTCAAAAAACTTGCTGCTGAATTTTGAGAGTAAACATAAACTATATCTGGAATCTGTAATTTTAATTTTTCAACAAATTTTTCATCAAATGTTTCATTATGGATAGTTTTGTAATTAACAATTCTTTTTAAGTTATAGCCCTCTTTAATCAATTGATTATCCAAGTCGCTAGATAGAAGTTCTCCACTAATGTAAAGAATCTTCCCATCTGATGAGTTAAAATTCTGAAAAATTATTTCTTTTAAATTAGAAACATTTCCATCTGCTGTAAAAACATTTTGAAATCCTGCGCTTCTAGCTTTTTTCTCTGTTGCGTTACCTACACAAAAACAAGGAATATCTTTATCTAAATCTTTTGAATTAAGATACTTAATAGCATTAGCACTAGTAAAAATTATTGCATTAAAATCAGTCAAATTAATTTTTTCATACTGAACAGCCTCTATCTTTAAAAGTGGTAAATGTGAAATTTGATGACCTAAATTCTTTAATTTTAAAATCATTTCAGAACAATCTTCTAAAGGTCTCGTTAATAAAATATGCATGTTATTTTTTATATAAATTGCCAGATTTTTTTTTTAAATTTATTCCAACTTCCTGTCCTAATTTCTCAGCAGACTCGAGTGTACCAATTTTTTTTTCATTATATCTTTTTGTACCATCTAATGAGAAAAGTTCAGCATCTAACTCTATTTCATTATAATTGATTTTAGCGTGAACACCGACTGCTGTTTCACAATCTCCCTCTAAAATTTTCAAAACATTCCTTTCAGCTAAAGCACAAAAATGAGTATGCTTATGATTAATTTTTTTTAATAATTCGATCATGTCATTATCACTTTTTCTACATTGCAAGGCTATTATTCCTTGACCAGCACTAGGAATTATCTCTGAAGTTGAAAAAAATTGAGTTATTTTATTTTCTAAATCTAAAGATTTAATTCCTGCACTAGCAAGTAATATCGCATCATATTCTCCTTCATTTAATTTGTTGATACGAGTATCGACGTTACCTCTAATTAATTTAGTGTTAAGATCTTTTCTTAATTTTTTTAACTGAAATTCTCTTCTGAATGATGAGGTTCCAATAATTGAATTTTTGTCTAGTTCACTCAATTTTTTATTTTGAGAACTAATTAAAATCTCTCTAGGATCATTTCTCTCTAAAAAACAATTAGTTATAAGTCCTTTTGTTTCTATAGCTGGCATATCTTTTAAAGCATGTATGGCAATATCAATTTTTTTTTCAATTAATTCATTTTCTATATTTTTTGAAAATAATCCTTTTCCACCCAAGTCAGATAATCTTTTATCTTTAACTTCATCGCCCGTTGTAACAATTTCTTTTATTATGATTTGTTCATCATGGTAATCATTTAAATATTTTAACAATTCTTCTTTAGCTTTTTTTGCATAAATTAAAGCTAATTTGCTTCCCCTTGAGCCAATAATTATTTTTTTTTTCATTAAAAATTTATGTTTCTTGTATAAAGATTGTACTATTTATAAAAACTATTTGAATGATCAAAAAGCCTTTAATTCTTGGAATTGAGTCTAGCTGTGATGAAACTGCTGCATCAGTTATTACTCAAAATGAGCAAAATATTCCGATTATTCTATCTAATATCATATCAAGTCAGATTGACATTCATAAAGAATTTGGAGGAGTAGTGCCTGAATTAGCAGCTCGATCGCATATTGAAAAAATTGATTTGATAGTTGAAAAAGCAATAAAAGATAGTGGTATTCAAATTGAAAATTTAGATGCAATAGCATCTACCGCTGGACCTGGATTAATTGTTTGTCTTTCAGTGGGACTCAGTTTTGGTAAAGCTTTAGCAATATCACTTAACAAACCTTTTATAGCTGTAAATCATTTAGAGGGTCATGCTCTAAGTCCAAAACTTAATTGTAAACTAGATTATCCATATCTTCTTTTGTTAATATCAGGTGGGCACTCTCAATATTTAAGTGTTGAAGGATTAGGAAAGTATAAAAGACTCGGCACGACAATAGATGATGCTTTAGGTGAAGCATTTGACAAAACAGCAAAAATTTTAGGTATAGAGTTCCCCGGAGGCCCTCAAGTTGAAATTCTTGCTTCTAAAGGAAATCCCAGAAAATTTGAACTGCCAAAACCAATATTTAACAAAGGTGGATGTAATCTGTCGTTCGCAGGTTTAAAAACAGCAGTGCTTAGAATTTCAAAAGATTTAAAATCAACCCAAGATAAGTATGATCTTGCAGCATCTTTTCAAAAAACAATTGAGGAAATACTTTATAAAAAAACTCAAATTTCTTTTAAAGAATTTGAAAAAGTAAATAAGATTAAAGCTGATAAATTCGTTGTAGCTGGAGGTGTTGCCGCAAATTCAAATATAAGAAAAATGTTAATCAATCTATGTAAGGAAAATGATATTACACCAATATTTCCTAAGCAAGAATTATGTGGTGATAATGCAGCAATGATAGCCATGGTTGGATTAGAAAAATTTAAAAAGGGCGAGTTTAGTGAACTTAGTCACCCAGCAATTCCAAGATGGCCTCTAGATGAAGATGCAATTTTTCTTAAAGGGGCAGGAGTAAAATTATAATTAATGAAAAAATCTTATTGGTTATTAAAATCTGAGCCAGATGTTTGGTCAATTGAACAACAAAAGAGAGCAGGGGATAAGGGTGCACCCTGGGATGGTGTAAGAAATTACCAAGCTGCAAAAAATTTAAAATCAATGAAGAAAGGAGATCAGTGTTTTTTTTACCATTCAAATATTGGAAAAGAAATTGTTGGCATAGTGGAGGTTATTAGAGAGGCTTACTTGGATAAAACTGACCAATCTGGTCGGTTTGTAGCTGTCACAGTAAAATATTTGAAAAAATTAAACAAACCAATTACCTTAGAAAACATAAAAAAAAACAAGGAATTAAGCCATTTATCATTAATTAAACAAAGTCGACTTTCAGTAATGCCAATTGACTCTAAAAGCTGGAAAATTTTAAATAACATGAGTAAACTTTAAAAATTAATTTTATGCCTAAAAAAAAGAAAAAACCTAAAACAAAAAAAAAATCGTCCAAAATTAAAAGAAAAAAAAGAATTTCAAAAAGAAGAAGATCGGTAAGAAAAAAAGTTCGTACAAAAAAAAAAGTTCGTACAAAAAAAAAAGTATCAAAAAATAAAACAGCTAAAGTTAAAAATGATAACTCTACACAAGAAACTATTTTTAAGACAAGGCCTGAGTGGATAAAAAATAGTCTTGTAAATAAATCTCAATATCAAGCTAAATATAGTGAGTCTATTAAAAATAATAATACATTTTGGAAAAAAGAAGGGAAGAGAATTACTTGGATTAAACCTTACAAAAAAATTAAGGATGTAAAATATAGCAAAGAAGAAGTAAGAATTAAATGGTATGAAGATGGAACATTAAATGCATCTGCTAATTGTATTGATAGGCATCTAAAAGATAAAAAAGACAAAACTGCAATTATTTGGGTCGGAGACGACCCTAAAGAGTCTCAAAAGATTTCTTACAAACAACTACATCAGAAAGTTTCAAAAGCAGCAAACGGATTAAAAAAATTAGGTATCAAGAAAGGTGACAGGGTTACAATATATTTAACTATGATCCCAGAGTTAGCAGTATTAATGTTAGCTTGTGCAAGAATTGGTGCAATCCACTCAATTATCTTTGGAGGTTTTTCTGCAGAATCTATAGCTGGTAGGGTAAATGATTGCGAGTCTGAATATATTATAACTGCAGATGAGGGTGTAAGAGGAGGAAAAATCATTCCTTTAAAAGCTACGACTGACGAAGCTCTTACCAATTGTCCGAATGTAAAAAAATGTATTGTTGTTAAAAGAACTGGAAATTATGTTTATTGGGATAATGATAGAGATGTTTGGTATCATGAATTAATCAAAGATGTTTCAAATGTTTGTGAACCAGAGGAGATGAGTGCAGAGGATCCTTTATTCATCTTATACACATCTGGTTCAACAGGAAAGCCAAAAGGAGTTTTGCATACTACAGGTGGTTACATGGTCTATGCATCAATGACTCATCAGTATATCTTTAATTATAAACCAAAGGATATATATTGGTGCACTGCTGATATTGGTTGGGTTACTGGACACAGCTATATTATTTATGGACCATTATCGAATGGAGCTACCACTATTATGTTTGAAGGTGTTCCAAATTATCCTGACAGTTCAAGATGGTGGCAGATTGTTGATAAATATAAAGTGAATACTTTCTACACAGCGCCAACTGCAATTAGAGCACTAATGAGAGAAGGTGATCAGCCAGTAAATAAAACATCAAGAAAATCTTTAAAATTGTTAGGCACTGTTGGAGAACCAATAAATCCTGAGGCTTGGATGTGGTATTTTAATACAGTAGGGAATTCAAAATGTCCAATTGTTGATACATGGTGGCAAACTGAAACTGGTGGAATTTTAATAGCGCCACAAACTGGCGCTATTCCTTTAAAACCAGGTTCTGCTACTAAGCCTTTTTATGGTATTAAACCAGTCTTGGTAGACAAAGATGGAAAAGAAATAAAAGGGCAAGGAGAAGGTAGATTATGCATAGCTCAATCTTGGCCAGGTCAAATGAGAACAGTCTACGGAGACCATCAAAGATTTATAGATACTTATTTTTCTCAATTTGATGGTAAATATTTTACGGGTGATGGATGTAGACGAGATAAAGATGGTTATTATTGGATTACAGGTAGAGTTGATGATGTAATAATTGTATCAGGACATAACCTTGGTACTGCAGAGATAGAAAGTGCATTTGTTGCTCATCCTAAAGTTGCTGAAGCAGCAGTTGTTGGATATCCACATGACATTAAAGGAAATGGATTATATTGTTATGTAACTCTTAATGCAGGCGAATCTGAAACTGGAGATCTTGAAAGAGAATTAAAACTTTGGGTTAGAAAACAAATTGGACCTTTGGCCACTCCTGATCTAATACATTTCACACCAGGACTACCTAAAACTAGATCTGGAAAAATTATGAGAAGAATTTTAAGAAAGATTGCTGCTAATGAACATGATCAATTAGGTGATACCACCACTTTAGCAGATCCAAGTGTAGTAGATAGTTTAGTTGATAATAGAAAAAATACTTAAAGATTAATTCTCTCTTTAAATTCTTTTTTAACAATATCCCATTTCAAAATAACTGAGTTTAAAACTATTTTACGATCTAATACTTTTAGTTCCTCTGCTATTGGTGCCCATTTATACAATGATAGTGCACTTGGATTAAATGGTAAGTCACCATGATAAGTGTCCCAATTAATATCTTTTAGTCTTCCTTCAAAATTTTTTTTTGCTTCCTCAATTATATCATTTGGCATTTTATTAGAGATTTCATCATCTAGAATGTTCAAAAAAATTTCTTTAGCCTTTTCTATCCCATTGTAATTAAAATTTGTTTTTAAATATGAAAAAGTAAAAAAGGTAAGGTCTTGTAATGCCATTGCATAAATATTCCATTTGGCTAAGTTGACTGAAGCCATAAATTCATCATTTTCAAAATGAAGAACATACCTAGTTCCCATTCTAGTCTTTAAATATCCATATAATGTCACCTGCGTAACCCAGGCAGATTTTGTTTGGATAAAATTTTCAAGGGCGTTCAGATCTTTAATTTTTGATTTTGGAACAAAAGCCTTAAAAAGTGCAAAAAGGTATATCTTAAAATCTCTCCAAGTTAAATCTTTCCAGGTAAGTTTGTATTTTCCCATAAAAACCGTCAATTTCTAGTATTTATACCTTAAAAACCCCCCTAATATGAACAATTTTAACACTTTAAATCTCTTTCATAATGGTTATGGTTTTAGCCAGTTATAACTAAAAAGAGAGAGGTATAAATGTCAAAACAAGCACAACACTGGGAAAAAACCAGGGGATTGTTGATAGTAACGTTAGCAATCTGGTTTGTATTCTCAATTGGCATCTTCCTTTTCGGAGCAGAAATGAACGAAGTAACAGGTCCATTTGGATACCCGTTAACTTACTGGTTCACATGTCAAGGTTCTCTTGGAATTTTCGTAATCTTAATTTTCTGGTTTGCGAATAGACAGGAAAAAATTGATGAAGAGTTCGGCTTCAGTGAAAGAGGAGACGACTAATGATAAAAGGTAATTTTATAGACAATTTGCCTAAAGTTTATGGAATCTATACAGGTGGATTTTTAGCTTTCATAATCATTATGGCAATTGCTGAGCAGATGGGTATGTCAGCTAAAGCTATCGGAATTTGTTTCGTAGCCTTTACAGTAGCCATCTACGCGATAATTGGTTATCTATCACGTACAGCTCAAGCAGATGCGTATTACGTAGCTGGAAGACAAGTACCTACCGTGTTCAATGGAATGGCGACAGCAGCAGACTGGATGTCTGGTGCATCGTTCGTTGCGATGGCTGGTGGTATTTACTTCAAAGGCTATGGTTATATGGCACTACTTGTTGGTTGGACTGGTGGATACGTGTTAGTTGCATCGCTTTTAGCACCATACTTAAGAAAATTTGGCTGTTACACAGTTCCAGATTTCATTGGTACAAGATACGGTGGTAATTTAGCAAGATTACTTGCAGTAATAGTATTAACTGTTGCTTCATTTACTTATGTGACTGCACAAATTAACGCTACAGGTACTATTGCATCTGTTGCTCTTGATATTCCATTCCAATACGCAGTTTATGTTGGACTAATAAGTATCTTATTATGTTCGATGTTAGGTGGTATGAGAGGAGTAACTTGGACACAAGTAGCACAGTACATTGTATTAATTATAGCTTATTTACTTCCAGTATTCTGGATCAGTAACAAAATGGGTGCGGGTTTCTTCCCACACTTCATGTTAGCTGATGAAGTTTCTAGAATTGCTGAATTAGAAGCTCAGTTTGGTTTTGTAAAAAACTCAGCTGAAAATCTAAAAGAAGTACCTAAAGGCTTAGCTGGAATAACTAAAGCTCACTCAGCGGTTAACGCTACACCTTGGGCATTTATTTCATTAGCACTAGCGATGATGATGGGAACAGCTTCATTACCGCACGTGATGATGAGATATTTCACTACTCCAAGTGTAAAAGCAGCTAGAAAATCAGTAGGTTGGTCATTATTCTTTATCTTCCTACTTTATTCTTCTGCTCCAATGTTAGCGACACTGTCTAAATTGTCATTGATTGACCCGTCATTACCAACTGGTATTATCGGTAAATCAATTGCAGAAGTTCAGTCAATAGATTGGTATCAAAACTGGAACCAAGCAAACTTAATGTTTGTAAGCGACTTTAACGGAAATGGAACTCTTGAATTAAACGAGTTTTTCATGGGTGGTAAAGCCGTTGTGTTAGCAACTCCAGAAATAGCTGGATTACCATATGTAATCTCAGGTCTAGTTGCTGCTGGTGGTATGGCTGCTGCCATGTCTACAGCCGATGGTTTAATTCTAGCGATTGCAAATGCTTTATCTCATGACTTGTACTACAAGATCATTGATCCAAAAGCAGAAACTGCAAAACGACTAGTTGTTGCAAGGGTATTACTTGTAGTAATTGGTTTTGCTGGAGCAACTATTGCAGCAATGGAGATCCAAGGTATCTTAGGTTCGGTAATCTGGGCTTTTGACTTTGCGATGTCTGGATTGTTCTTCCCACTTGTACTTGGTGTATGGTGGAAGAGAGCTAACAGAGAAGGTGCTATAGCTGGTATGGCTTTAGGATTAATTTCTGGTGCTGGTTACCTAATTTGGGTAAGAAACGGCGGAAGTGGATTCCTAGGTATTACACAGTTAACGTTTGGTATCTTTGGTTCAGCTGTCAGCTTAGTGGCTATGGTGGTAGTAAGTTTAATTACTGCAGAGCCTAATGCTGCAACGCAAAAAATGGTTGATGAGGTTCGAGTACCATCTGGTAAATCGATCCTTGGTAAACAACACTAAATAAATCTTCTAAAGGGGCGATTAATTTCGCCCCTTTTTAAAAATTCAGTTTTCAAGTATTTTTTTAATGTCAGCTAACTTTCATCCTTTGGTTTATATAATTGATTACATATTGGGTGTAATCATGTGGACTTTAATTGGAAGAGTAGCAATGAATATATTTCAAAGAGAAGATTCACAATTTTTTTTTATGAAGGTATTTGTTAAATTTACAAATCCTTTAATTGTTTTATTTAAACCAATAACTCCCTCTTTTATAATTGGTCCTTTAGTTCCCTTATATGTGGCTTGGTTTTTTTTTATGATAAGATTTTATCTAATGCCTTGGGTTTTAGGTTATTCTGTAATGGGTATGTTATCTTTTCCATTGGAAAGTGAAATTTCAAGACAAATTTATCAATTTTTTAATTCAATTAAATTTTAAAATTGATACTAGTTAATTTAGTTATCAATGAAAAAAATACAAATTTCACCCTCAATTTTATCTGCTGATTTTAGCAACTTAGGTGAAGAGATACAAAAATTAGAAAAAGCTGGCGCAGACATGATCCATGTAGATGTCATGGATGGTCATTTTGTTCCAAATCTGACAATCGGGCCTCCTGTAATCAAAGCTTTAAAAAAATATACGTCATTGATTTTTGATGTTCACTTAATGATTTCACCAGTACATAAATACATAGAAGCTTACTCAGACTCAGGTGCAGATATTATCACTATACACCCTGAAGCAACAGATGATTTAAACGCATCTATTTTAAAAATAAAAGAATTAAAAAAAAAGGTTGGTGTTTCTTTAAATCCTGAAACTAAAATTGATACAATTTTAAATCACCTAAACAAAATTGATTTGGTATTAATAATGAGTGTGAATCCTGGTTTTGGAGGTCAAAAATTTATGCCTGAAGTTTTAGATAAAGTAAAAAAATTAAAAAAAATTAGAGATGAAAGTAAACTTAATTTTGATATTGAAATTGATGGTGGAATAAATTTTGAAAATTCAAAAACGGCGATAGAAGCAGGAGTAAACATTCTTGTATCAGGTACAACAGTTTTTAAAAGCAATAATGGAGATATTAAAAAAAATATTGAATTATTAAAATCTAAATAACATAATGATTTATATAAATCAGTTTTTTTCTAATGTTTCAAAAAATTTAAGAAAATTATATTTAAATTCAAATATTTACGACAGAAAAATCTCAAAAAAGATTACAAATAATTTTAATTATAAACCAAGTCCACATTTATTATCATCACTAGTAAAATATCAAAAAAAAAGATTTAAAATTGATGTCTCATCTATTTCTAATCTAAATTCAAAAAATTTGGACAAGAAAGAATTTCATAAATTCAATAGTTTCAATTGGTTTTTAAGTTTAGATTTAAAGTCAGAGAAAGATGCAATTCAATCTCTAATTTCACAATGGATACAAATTAATGGCAAATTTAATTCTAAAAGTTGGGATTTTAATCTTACGGCAAAAAGAATTATTGCATGGTTATCATGTCATAGTCTTACTTTTGAAAAAAGTAGTGAAAAATATAAATTAATATTTAATAAAATCATTCAAAAACAAGCAAATCATTTGATAAGTGAGATAGATAAAACGCAACAAATTGAAAATAAAATAGTTGGATGCGCTGCAATTATTCTTGTTGGACTGTGTTACAAAAATCAAACTTATCTAAATTTTGGATTAGGAAGTTTAAAAAAGATCACTAAAATATCTTTAGATAATTCAGGTTTTCCAAGATCAAGAAATACGAAACAATTAATATTTTATTTAAAATACTTTGTACTTATAAGAGAATGGTATAAAGAGTCCCAAAATCAAATTCCAGAATATATTGATGAAACTATTTTTTACCTAGGCCAAGCATATGCATTCATATGGCAAAATGTTAATTTAGATCTTTTATTTAATGGAAATACAAACTCAGATAATGTCGATTTTGATAATTATCTAAAAAGATTAGGTTACAAATTTAAAAATAACCACCATGATTATGGTGGATATATAATTTTAAAAGATAAAAATACTTTAATATCTATGGATGTTGGATCGACACCGAATATAAAATATACACAAGATTATCAATCGGGAGCTCTGTCATTTGAAATCATCAGAAAAGGTAAAAAATTAATTAGTAATTGTGGTTATTATGATAAAATTAATAAGAAACTGAATCAAATTTCAAAATCCACCGCTTCACAAAGTACTTTAACTATTGATGATCACTCATCTTGTAGAATTAACGGATTATCTTTAATAGACAGGGGTTTAAAAATAATAAAAAAAGAGACAGTTTTTGAAAAGAATTATTGGAAAATAAATGCTGCACACGATGGTTATTCTAAAAATTATGGATCAATACATGAAAGAAAAATTGAATTTTACCCTGAAAAAATGAAATTTATAGGAATAGATAAGATAATTAAAAAAAAAAGATATAATTACAAATTTGATATTAGGTTTCATTTTGAACCAGCCATTAAATTAATGAAAACACAAGACAATAAAACAATTTTAATAGAATTAGCTGATGAAGGATGGAGATTCACTTGTGAAGACTTTGAAATTAATATTGATAATGGTTTATATTTCGGTAATAAAAATTCTTATATTGAAAATCAAAATATTTTTATATCTGGTGTTACTAATCATCAAATTGAAAATATAAATTGGGAGATAGCAAAAATTTAATGAAAAAGATTAGATCAGCCTTAATCTCAGTTTCTGATAAAAAAAATTTAAAACCACTACTAAAAGTACTCCAAAAAAATAATATAAAAATTATTAGTTCTGGAGGAACTTTTAAAACAATTAAGAACCTTAAATTTAAATGTATCGAAGTATCAAATTTTACAGGATTTAGTGAGATACTTGATGGAAGAGTAAAAACTTTACATCCAAAAATTCATGCTGGAATATTAAATAAAAGAAATAATAAAACTCATCTAAATGATTTAAAAAAAAATAATTTTGAAAATATAGACTTGGTTATAGTTAACTTTTACCCATTCGAAAAAACCTTAGAAAAAACAAAAAATCATAATAAAATTATAGAAAATATTGATATAGGTGGTCCAGCAATGGTCAGAGCTGCAGCTAAAAATTATAATGATGTGACAGTAATTACTTCAAATGAATGTTATGACGATCTTATAAATGAGCTTAAAAAAAATAAAGGATCAACTTCACTGGAATTTAGAAAAAAAATGTCACAAAATGCATTTTTAGAAACAACTTATTATGATTTAGCTATATCAAATTATCTTAATCAATCTGCAAAAATAGATTTTCCACAAAAAAAAATTATACTAGGGAATCTTTTTGAAAAATTAAGATATGGTGAAAATCCACACCAAGAAAGTGCTCTTTACACAATAAATAAAAAACTAAATTTAGAAAAAATACACGGAAAAGAATTAAGTTATAACAACTATAATGATATTTTTTCAGCATTAAAAATTTCTAAATCACTACCAAAGAATGTTGGTACGGTAATAGTAAAACATGCAAATCCATGTGGTATTTCAATTAAAGAAGATAAATTGGAAAGTTACAAAAGTGCGATATCATGTGATCCGATTAGTGCTTTTGGTGGTATTGTATCTTGTAATTACAAGATAAATGAGAGTTTAGCAAAAGAACTTAAAAAAATTTTCTTAGAAGTTATTATTGCAAACGGGTTCGAAAAAAAAGCACTTAGAATCCTTAAAACAAAAAAGAATTTAAGATTAATAGATGCAACAAATTTTACATTAAATCAAAATTTTAAGTTTATTTCAGCTAATAATGCAATCTTATATCAATCTGAAGACAAGAAAAATTTTACAAAAAAAGATTTTAAGATTGTATCAAAAAGAAAACCAAACAAATCCCAATTTGAAAACTTAATATTTTGTTTCAACGTTTGTAGATTTGTAAAATCAAACGCAATAGTTCTTGTGAGTGACAAATCAACAGTTGGTATAGGATCAGGTCAACCAAGTAGGCTTGATAGTTGTCAAATAGCAATAGATAAAATGAACAAATTTAATAATAACAAAGGTGAAATTATTGCAGCATCTGACGCTTTTTTTCCTTTTCTGGATGGTGTTGAAAAATTAGTCCAATCAGGTATTTCAGCAATAATTCAACCCCAAGGATCGATCAAAGATAAAGAAGTTATAAAATTTGCGAATAGAACTAACACAATACTGATCTTTTCAAAAACACGTCACTTTAATCATTAAATAGGAATTAAAAAATTAAATTTTATCAATTTTAGCTGCTAAAATAAAATCACTTTCAGCTAACCCATCAATGGCATGAGTGAAAATTTTTATTTTTGCATAACCCCATCCAAACCAAATATCAGGATGATGTCCTTCTTTTTCTGCAATTTCTCCAACCTTATTGACAAAATTCTGACTCTTTAAAAAATTTTCAAATTTAAATTCTTTTATTAAAAAATAGTTTGATGAAGCATCTTGATTAACTTCCCAACCATCTACTTTTTTTATGTATTCGTGAATTTTAGATATATCAAAGGCTGGGATACCACCCTCACATGGAACACATTTTTTCTCAGACAAATCACTCATAATTTTTTGGAGCGGGCAAAGGGGCTCGAACCCTCGACCTTCTCGTTGGCAACGAGACGCTCTACCACTGAGCTACGCCCGCATAAAAAAATATTATAGATCAAGACTATATTTTAGCAAGAATAATTAAAATAGATTTTACAAATCATTTGTATAAAATATTGTTATACATCAATGGAGAAGTCTATTAATCAATTAATATCTGATACTAAAAATTTTTTGTCATTAAAAAAATTTGACGAAGCTCTTGAGACTTTAAATTTAATTATTGTTAAAGACCCTGATAATATTAGCGCATTATCTACCAAAGGAGATATTTACGTATTTAAAAAAAGATATGATGAAGCTATAAAGATATTTGATAAAATTATTAAGATAAATCCAAAATTATCATTAATTTATAACAATAAAGGTTATTGTTTATTAAATAAAAAGTCTTTTGAAGAAGCTATTAAAAATTTCAAAGAGGCCATTCAATACAATCAAAATTACCCTGAAGCATATAATAACTGTGGTTTGGCTTTAAATAAAATTGGAAAAAAGATAGAAGCTTTAAAATATTTCTTAAAAGCTACTCAAATTAAAAATGATTATATTCAGGCTTATAACAATCTTACTATAATCTATCTTGAATTAAATCACATCGATGAGGCTTTAAAAACGTGTAACAAATCAATTGAAATTAATCCAACTAATATAGAGGCTTATAATTTTGCAGGTTTAATTTACCAAAGAAAAAATAAAATTAATAAATCTTTAGATAATTTTAAGCGAGCATTAAAAATTAAGCCAAATTTCTTGCCATCATTAATTAATATTGCAAAAATTTATCAAAAATTAGATGACTATGAAAATGCTAATGAATATTACATTAAAGCCTTAACTATAGACTCTGAAAATATAAATGTGTTATCAAGTTTTCTTCATTTTAAACTTGAATTCATAGATTACTCAAATTTTAAAAGTTTAAAAAAAAAATTATTTGATCTAATTAACAATAATGATCATAAGCAAATACAACCATATTATGTTCTTCTGTTAAATGATGATATTCAGTTTCAAAAAAAGATTACTCAAAAATGGTGTAATAAATTTTTACAAAGTCCACAAACTTTGGACTTTAGAAATAGGAATGAGAAAATAAGACTTGGGTATTTTTCCTCTGATTTTAAAAATCATCCAGTTATAAGTCTAATCAAAAATACATTTAAGACTCATGATAAAGAAAAATTTGAACTATACGGTTTTAACTTAAGTATTGAAAACTTAAAAAAAGATATTGATAAAAATATAATTATCAATTTCAAAGAATTTTTTGATTGCGGATTGAAATCAGACGATGATGTAATAAAAATTTCTAAAGATTTCAAAATTGATATTGCTATTGATTTAAATGGATACACAAAAGGAGGAAGACCTTTAATATTTAAAAGTAAATGTGCACCTATCCAAATAAATTACCTTGGGTATCCTGGCACGATGGGAGACAAGTCATATGATTATTTAATTGCAGATAAAGAAGTTATACCAAATGATCACATTCAAGATTATTTAGAAAGAATAATTTTTTTGCCTAATTCGTTTTTACCCAATTCACTTGAAGATATAGATATTACTAATAAATCAGAAAAAAAGGATTTTCAAATTCCTAATGAAAAATTTATATTTTGTTGTTTCAATAATATCGTAAAAATAAATGAAGAAATGATAGATATATGGTCAGAAATTTTAAGATTATCTAAAAATTCTATTTTATGGTTATCAATATCAAAAAATACTATCCAAAGTAAAAATATTTTAAAAGAATTTAATCAAAGAAAAATTAATTCTGACAGAATTTTTTTTTCTGAAAAAATTGAATACAAAAAGTATCTTGAAAGATTTCAATTAGCTGATCTATTTTTAGATACTTATCCATATGGAGGACATACCACGTCTATTGAGGCTCTTGCAGCAGAATTACCAATTTTAACACTTCAAGGTAAAACTTTTCAAAGTAGAGTAACTGCGAGTCTTCTTAAGAACCTTAATTTAAAAGAGTTAATCACCACCAATAAAGAAGATTACATAAAATTAGCTGTGGAAATATCTCAAAATCAACAAAAATTGAATTTATTTCAAAATAAAATTAAAAAACAAAAAAATTTATCTAATTTATTTAACAGCAAAAATTATACCAAAAATCTTGAAAAAGCATACTTTGAAGCATATGACAAATATACTAATCAAAATTTAGATAATATTGATTTAAGTTAAATTATATTTAAAATTTAATTAAATGAAAAAAGAAAACTTGCCTAACATCTTACCAGTTTTTCCATTAAGTAACTTTATAATTTTTCCAAATACTTCAGTACCATTAAATATTTTTGAACCAAGGTATATCGATATGATTAATGATAGTATGAAGTCAAATAAACTTATTGGCATGATACAACCAAAGAACACAAAAACAGATGATGACTATACTCCAAAACTATATCAAGTTGGCTGTATGGGAAAGATTACTGCATTTAAGGAGACTGATGATAAAAGATATTTAATTGAGTTAAAAGGAATAATAAGATTTCAGATTAATAAAGAAATCAAAACAAATAAAAAATATCGTGAATGTGAAGTTGATTTTAGAAATTATCATGAGGACTTAATTGAAAAAAAAGCAGAACTTAAATTTTCTGATTTAGAATTGATATTTAAAGATTTGAAATCTCTTTTTGAAAAAAGAGGTTTTATTGTAAATTGGAAAGCACTAGAGAATCAAAGTCTAGATGAAACAATAAATGCGTTAGCGATGGCATCACCTTTTACACTTGAGGAAAAACAAGCATTATTAGAAGCACAAAGTTTAGATGTAAGAAAAACTAAAATTGCCAAAATATTGAACACATATTCTTTTGACCAATATAATAATACAACAATTCAGTAAGCTAAATTGTTATGCCGATATCAGCAAATTTTTTAATAGTCCTATTAAAAATTTTATTTTTTCCTAAAAATTTGATTGAATTGCTTAAAAGTTGATTTTTAAATCTTCTTTCAAAATTAAAAAATTCATAAATAAAATCTACTCCTGAAGAAAAAAGATAATTCTTATGTTTTATTTCTTTTTGAAAATCAGAGCAAACAGAGCTATTAAGGTCTAGTCCATTACTTATTCTTTGCTGAATTAATTCTGTTAAAACTTTAATATCTCTTAAAGTCATATTAAATCCCTGACCTGCCAATGGATGTATCTGGTGAAGTAAATCGCCGAATGCTAAAATGTTTTTGTGATGATAAATTCTTAGATTATTTGATTTAATTTCAAATTTTTCTATTTTATCAACTTTTGTAAGAGCGTATTTTTTTCCATATTTTTCAATCCAATATCTTAAATTCACATCATCTGTACCTCTTGCTGAAAAAACAATTGAAGTTTCTTTGGATGATAAAGGTAGAAATGCCAAAGGGCCTCTTTCTGTAAATACTTGAATAGCAACATCATTTTTAATTAATTTCTTATGTTTAATTATGGTTGTATAAGCCAGACTTTTATAATTTTTCTTTAACTTATTAAAAAAAAATTTTTTTGATAAAGGAGTATTTTTTTGACAATTAATAATAAGCTCGTAATTCTTAAT
>CACJXB010000014.1:0-26496 GCA_902597265.1 uncultured Pelagibacteraceae bacterium
TGTGGGAAGAATTTTAATAGTCCCTTTTTTTGTTTTAGCATTCTATTTACCAGGTTTTTATGGAGACCTTACTGCTTTAATATTATTTATTGTTGCATCTTTTACTGACTTTTTAGATGGAATGTTAGCTAGAGTTTTGGGTGAAGAGTCTAAACTTGGTGAATTATTAGATCCAATAGCTGATAAAATAATTGTTGCTACTGCACTCATACTTTTAGTAATGGATGGTACTATCAAAAATTATGAAGTGATTGCTGCAATTATAATCTTAACTAGAGAAATATTAATTTCTGGTTTAAGGGAATTTTTAGCAAAAGGAAAAATTAAATTGCCTGTTTCAAGCCTTGCAAAATTGAAAACTGTTTTACAGATGGTATCTATAGCTCTTTTATTATCAGGAGATACTGGAAACAAAATTATAAATTTTCAAGATTATAATGCTCAAACAATAGGAATCATATTACTCTGGCTGTCTGCTGCTTTAACACTTTTTACTGGTTATGAGTACATGAGAAAAGGAATTGATCATGCTATTTCCGAAGATAGCAAAGATTAAGCAGCTTTTTTCTTTTTTACTAAAGTTTGATAGCTTTCATTCAAATCAATTATCGTTTTACAAACTTTATATTGATATTTTGAAATGCAAGACACGGGTGTAACTTCTGCTGCGGTGCCTGTCAAAAAACATCCTACAAAATTTGGTAATTCTTCAGGACTTATTTTTCTTTCATTAACTTTTATATTTTTAGATTTTGCTATTTCAATTACTGTTCTTCTTGTAATGCCATCTAGAAAAGAGTCTGGTATAGGAGTATGTAACTCACCATTTTTATCTTTAAAAAAAATATTTGCACCAGTCGCCTCAGCAATATTGCCCTCGTGATCAAGCATTAACGAGTCTGTATAGCCTTGCTTCTCTGCCTCATGTTTTGACAGTGTACAAATCATATAAAGTCCAGATGCTTTTGTATCCCAAGGAATAGTGTTTGGTGCTGGTCTCCTCCAACTAGAAATATTAAGTTTAATTCCCTCTATCTTTAGTTTTGGATCAAAATATGATCCCCATTCCCATGTTGCAATTGCTACATGTATTTTTGTTTGTTGAGCCGAAATAGCCATCATTTCACTTCCTCTCCAAGCTACTGGCCTAACATAACCATTTTCAACTTTTTGAGTTGTAATTATCTTTTTTGATGCTGTATTAATTTCATCTTCGCTATAAGGTATTTCGAAACCCATTCTTCTTGCAGAATGAAATAATCTTGAAGTGTGTTCCTCCAATTTAAAAATAGAACCATCATAAACTCTCTCACCCTCAAAAACACAACTTGCATAATGTAATCCATGACTCAAAACATGAACTTTGACATCTGACCAATCAACCAATTCACCATTATACCATATTTTTCCAGATCTTTTATCGTAGGGTATCATTTATGAAATATTTAAAAAATTAATTATAAAAAATATCTTTGTATCTATAATATGTCAATATAACTTACCAATATGAAAGAACTTTTATATTTAAAAGATGATCAATTAAAAGATTTAATAGAAAAACTCTTTGTTAGCTATAGAGAAACATTTTCTGATTCCAAAAAGATACTTAATAAATATTCAATCGGACTAGCTCATCAGAAAGTAATTCATTTATTATCTATGTATGAGGGCATATCAATATCCGAGCTATTAAAAAAACTTAAGGTCACTAAACAAAGTTTGAATAGAGTGCTTAAAGACTTGATCAAATTAGATATTATTGTTTTTAAAAAAGACGAAATAGATACGAGAATTAAACATTTATATCTAAATGAAAAAGGAAAAAAAATTTCTAATGAAATTTTTTCAACTCAAAAGAAAAGAATTTATAATGCTTTACTTAATTCAAGCTCTGAAGAAGTGATTAATTTTGATAATGTTCTAAGTAAAATAATTCATGGATAATTTTATTGCGCATATTTTAGTAGTAGATGATGATGATGGAATTCGATCGCTAGTAAAAAAATACTTAAATGAAAATAAATATTTAGTAACAACTGCAGTGAGCGCTGAAGATGCAACTGAAAAAGTTAAAATAATAAAATTTGATTTATTAGTACTTGATATCATGATGCCAGGAAAAAGTGGGTTAGAATTTATTCAAGAAAATAAAAATAAACTAGAAACACCTGTTATATTACTTACAGCAAAAGGTGAAGCAAACGAAAGAATAGAAGGACTAGAGATTGGTGCTGATGACTATCTTCCAAAACCTTTTGAGCCTAAAGAATTAATTTTAAGAATTCAAAATATAATTAATAAAACGAAACAAAATGATCAATTAAGGGTCTTAGAATTTGATGATATTAAGATTGATCTTAATAAACAAATGATAATTAAAAAAGACACTGAGTATAAAATTAATAACACTGAAAAAGTAATTCTTGAAAAAATGATTAATAATCCTGGTAAAACTTTTTCGCGAGAAGATATAGGTGTACTAATTAATTTAGATAAAGAGCGTTCAATTGATGTTATAATAACAAGACTAAGAAAAAAAATTGAGACTAATCCAAAAAATCCAAAATTTTTACAAACCATTAGAGGAGCTGGATATGTTTTATGGATTAAATAAATTTGTAAAAAATATTTTACCTAAAAGATTATTTTACAGAGCATTATTAATTGTGGCTGTACCAGTAATTGTTTTACAAATAGTAGTTACATTTGTTTTTTTTGATAGTCTTTGGATTAAGACTAATAAAGGAATGACTAAAGCAGTAGTGAATGAAATAAGTACTTTTATTGAAGTTTATAATGACGAAATTTATAATAAAAATGAAATAACAAATTTATTCTCTATTTATCAAGATTTGAATATAGAATTTATTCAAGATAATGATTTTAATTATAATCATGATGAGAGATGGTTTAGTCCAATTGATAGAACACTTAGAAGAGAGCTTAAATCAAGATACGGTACTTCAGAATTCTGGTTTGATACAACGGGTTATAAAGAATTGATTGATATTAGAATCAAATATCAAGATGGTTATTTTAAATTTTTAATTCCTAAGGATAGAGTTACAAGTTCATCAGCAAGAATTTTTGCATTGTGGATAACCGTTCCAGCATTAATAATGGTTTTGATATCCCTAATCTTTTTAAAAAACCAAACTAGACCAATTACAAATCTTGCAAGAGCAGCTGAAAAGTTTGGTAGAGGAGAAGAGATAGAGGAATTTAAACCATCTGGAGCAGCTGAAATTAGACAAGCTGGCTATGAATTTGATAAAATGAGAAAAAGAATAATTAGACATTTAAATCAAAGATCTGAGATGCTTTCAGGAATTAGTCACGATTTAAGAACTCCACTTACTAGAATGAAACTACAAATAGCTTTTATTAAAGAAAAAGAACTAGCAAATAAACTTTCTGAAGATATTAATGAAATGGAAAAAATGCTCAATGAATATCTGCAATTTACAAGTTCTGCATATCTTGAAAAGGATGAAATGTTTGATTTAAGTGAATTAATTCAAGAAATAATCAAAAAGTATAATAACGATAATATATCAGTCAAAATACCATCTAGAATTCATATTAATGGAAGAAAAAATCTAATTAAAAGATGTATCAATAATTTGATAGATAATGCAATTAAATACGGTGATAAAGTGGTTGTTGAGTTAAATAAAAATAATAACAATCTTTTTTTAAAAGTTGAGGATAATGGACCAGGGATTCCAGAAAAAGAATACGATAATGTATTTAAACCTTTTTATAAAATCGATAAAGGAAGAGCAGACTCTAAATCCAGTGTTGGCTTGGGATTATCAATTGCATCTGACATAATCAGATCCCATGGTGGAAACATTAAATTAGAAAAATCCTCACTTAAAGGTCTTGGTGTTAAGATTTTTTTACCCGTTTAATTTTTCTTTTTTTTTGCTTTTTTGGTTGTCTTAATTTTTGTTCAAGTATCTCAACTCTTTTGGATAGAACATCGAATTCATCTTTGCTCGTAAGCTTCATTTTAAAAACCACTTCATCTCTTTTAGATTTTAATATATTTGTTAATTCATCAGCGAGATCTTTTGATGAAACTAAACCTTGCTCGAATAATTTAGCAAATTTATCTATGATAAATTTTGAATTTTTCATATATTTATATAGTAACTTATTATAATTATATCTTATAATGTTCATTAATAATTTTGACCCAGTTGCTATTCAAATTTTTTCAATTGAAATAAGATGGTATTCTTTAGCTTATATAATTGGAATTTTGCTTGGATGGATTTTAAGTAAGAGGTTTTTTATATCAAATGTAGAATTAAAAGAAAAATTCGACGATTTTTTAACATTTGTAATTTTGGGTATCATAGTTGGTGGGAGATTAGGTTACGTTATACTATACAACCCAAACTATTATTTAGATAATTTAATCGATATTTTCAAAATTTGGGAAGGTGGAATGTCCTTTCATGGAGGTTTAATAGGAGTTGTATTAGCAAGTTTTTATTTCGCAAAAAAAAATAATCAAAATTTTTTTATCTACTTAGATGTTATCTCTATTGTTGCGCCAATAGGTATTTTTTTTGGAAGAATAGCAAATTTTATAAATTCAGAATTATATGGGGCTGAAACCAATCTTCCTTGGGCAGTACAATTTATTAAGATAGATAATTTATATCGACATCCAACTCAATTATATGAAGCTTTATTTGAAGGATTAATACTATTTTTAATTTTAATTTATTTAAGAAACAAAGGATTGATGAAAATAACTGGTTTGATGTCTGGAATATTTTTAATTTGTTACTCAATTTTTAGATTTATGATTGAATTTCTTAGAGTACCCGATGAACAGATAGGTTATTTAATATTTAATCTAACTATGGGACAAATCATTAGTTGCATATTTTTTCTAATAGGAATTTATCTAACAATTGTAAGATATGAAAATAAAAAAGAGTCTTAAGATTTCCTTAGATAAGTTTATAAATTTAAGTCTTTACGATAATAAATCTGGATTTTACATGAAAAAAAATCCATTTGGAAAAAAGGGAGACTTTATAACTGCTCCTAATATTTCTAGACTTTTTTCTGAAATGATTGCTATTTGGATAATAAGTTTCTGGAAAAGTTTAGGGTCTCCTAAAAAATTTAACCTCATCGAACTAGGAGCAGGAAACGGAGAAATGATGAGAGTTTTTATTGAAAGTTTTAAAAGATTTCCCTCTTTTTTTAGTTCGTGTAATTTTATTATTCATGAAAAAAGTCCTTCATTAGTAAAAATTCAGAAAAAAAAATTTAGTAAAGATAAAATTATTTGGACTTCTCAAATTAGTAGAATAAAAAAAAATCCTTGCATATTTATTGCAAATGAATTTTTTGACTCAATTGCAATCAAACAATTTAGAAAAAATAAAAATCAGTGGTTTGAAAAATATGTGTTATTTAATAATAAAAAAAAAGCTTCTTTTTTTGAAAAAAAAATTAATATAAAAAAATTAGAAAAAAAGATTAATCTTAAAATATCCCAAAATCAAAATTTCATAGAGTATTCAAATCTTGGTCATGATTACCTTAAAAAAATATCAAAAATAATTAAGAAAAATGATGGAGGATTGTTGATAATTGATTATGGGTACACTGATAAAAAAATGAAAAATACTCTTAAAGCAGTTGCTAACCACAAATTTGCCAACATTTTAAACAATATTGGTAATGTAGATATAACTCACAATATTAGTTTTGAGCTTTTTAAAAAATTTTTAACACAATTTAACAGTTTGGAAAATTATTTAACAACCCAGGAAAAATTTTTAGTAGAAATGGGAATTAAAGAGAGAGCAGAAATTATATCTAAAAAACTTAACTTTTTAAAAAAGGCTGATATTTATTATCGTCTTAATAGATTAATTGACGATAAACAAATGGGTTCTTTATTTAAAGTAATGTTAATAAAAAATAAAAAAAATACATTCAAATTAGGATTCAATAATTGATTACATCAAAGAAATTGTTGAAACAAAAAAATATCTCCCATGGTTTTTTTAATAGGAATGGAGGAAAATCTAGCGGAATTTATAGAAGTTTAAATTGCGGAGTGGGCTCTAAAGATAAAAAATTTTTAGTAAAAAAAAATTTAAAAATTGTAAAAAATAAAATAAGTAAAAAAGCAAATGATATTTCATTGGTACGTCAAACTCACAGTAACAAGTTTGTTTTTTTTGACAAAAATTTTAAATCTTATAAAAAAAAATTCAAAGCTGATGCAATTATAACAAATCAGAAAAATTTGCCGATTGCTGTTTTAACTGCAGATTGTGTGCCAATTTTATTGTTTGATAAAGGAAATAACATTATTGCAGCAATTCATGCAGGATGGAAAGGTGCTTTTAAAGATATAATTAAAAAAGTAATTAATTTTTTATTAAAAAACGGAAGTACACAAAATAACATTATTGCTGCTGTTGGGCCTTGTATTAAGCAAAATAATTACAATGTAAAAAAAGATTTTAAGAAAAAATTTATAAATAAAGATAAAAGAAATAGATTATTTTTCAAAACAAAAAAAAATACTATTTATTTTGATTTACCAGGATTTGTAAAATATCAACTTAAATCAAATAAAATTAAAAAAATTGATATGGTAAATATTGATACTTATGATAAAAAAAATAATTTTTTTAGTGCAAGAAGATCTTTAAGTTTAAAACATGATGATTATGGTAGAAATATTTCAATAATTATGATTAATTGATTTCTTAATGAAGTTATTAACAGGAAATAGTAATAAAACTCTCAGCAAAAATATTGCAAAATATTTAAAATCAAAACTTGTTAATTCAAGTATTAGAAAATTTGCTGATGGTGAGATTTATATTGAAATTAATGAAAATATAAGAGGTAACAGTATATTTATAATTCAATCTATCTCTTCTCCTGCGAATGATAATTTAATGGAATTGTTGTTGTGTATTGATGCATTAAAAAGATCCTCCGCTAAAAATATCACTGCAGTCATTCCTTATTTTGGATATGCAAGACAAGATAGAAAAGTTGTTCCAAGAACATCTATTTCAGCAAAACTTGTTTCAAATCTTATTACTAAAGCAGGAGCAGACAGAATTGTAACTGTGGATTTGCATGCGGGACAAATTCAGGGATTTTTTGACATACCTGTAGACAATCTTTTTGCAACACCTATTTTTGCTAGACATGTCAGAAAAAAAATTAAAAGCAAAAAAATTGTTTGTGTTGCTCCTGACGTTGGTGGTACTGAAAGAGCAAGAGCACTTGGAAAACTTTTAAATGCAGAACTAGCAATCGTTGATAAAAGACGCCCTAAGCCTGGTCAATCTCAAGTAATGAATGTTATAGGAGATGTAAGAAATAAAACTTGTATTTTAGTTGATGACATAATTGATTCAGGAGGCACAATTGTAAATGCAGCAGCAGCTTTAAAAAAAAGAGGTGCTAAAGAAGTTTTTGTATACATAACTCATGGAGTTTTAAGTGGTGATGCAGTTAAAAAGATTCAAAAATCCGCCATCAAAAAATTAGTAATTACTGATACTATAAATAATGGAGAAAAAACTAAAAATATAAAAAATATTGAAGTTTTACCAATATCTGCATTAATGGGAGAAGCAATTAAAAGAATTTCTAATTCTACCTCAGTATCGGATTTATTTAAATAAATATCTTGATTATTTATAAACATGGGTTAAAAACCTGTTCTCATGAATTCTTTAGAAGCAAATATCCGAGATAATAAAACAAAAGGTCAGCTTAATTTAATAAGAGCAAACGGAGATGTTCCCGCAATTATTTATGGCGGAAAAGAAGAAAATCAAAAAATTTCTATATCAAAAAAATTATTAAAAACTTTGATTGAAAAAGAAAATTTTTTATCAAATATTATTACACTAAATATTAGTGGAAAAAGTCAAAATGTACTTCCAAGAGAAGTTAAGTATCATATTATTACAGATGAGCCTACTCATGTAGATTTTTTAAGAGTTTTACCTGGAGTTAAAATCAAAATTGAGGTTCCGGTAAACTTTATTAATCAAGAAAAATCTCCTGGATTAAAAAGAGGCGGCGTTTTAAATATCGTAAGAAGAAAAGTTGAATTAAAATGTCCAAGTGAAAAAATACCTGAAAGTTTAACATTAGATCTAGACGGTGTAGATATTGGGTCAAGCTTTAAAATTTCATCAGTTAAATTAGATCCTGAGGTTACCCCAACAATTCAAGGAAGAGACTTTGTGATTGCTACATTAGCTGCTCCTACGGTTATGAAAGAACCAGAGAAACCAGTAGAAGCTGAAACTGCTGAAGGAGAAGAAGGTGCTGAAGGAGCAGAAGCAACTGCGTCAGCAGATGGCGATAAGGCAGCTGCAGGAGGTGCAAAAGGTGATAAAAAAGAAGGCGATGAAAAGAAACCTGCAGAAAAAAAATCTTCTGAAGAAAAAAAATAATCAATTAGGTTAAATCTAATCTCATTAAATTATGATTTTATTTGTAGGTCTAGGCAATCCAACTCCAGATAGTGAGAACAATAGACATAATATAGGTTTTAAGATGATAGACTCTATTAATAAAAAATTTAATTTGTCTAAACAAAAACCAAAATTTAAAGGACTTCTTACAACAGGAAATATCGGTGACAAAAAAGTTTATGCTATTAAGCCTCTTACATTTATGAATAATTCTGGAATATGTATCAGAGAGTTAATTGAGTACTTTAAAATAGATGCTGAAGATGTAGTAGTTTTTCATGATGATCTTGATATTGAATTTGGAAAGATAAAAGCTAAATTTGGCGGTTCAAGTGCAGGTCACAATGGAATAGCCTCTATTGATAAATTTATTGGAAAGGAATATTCAAGGGTCAGAATTGGAATAGGAAAACCAAAAAACGATATGGAAATTGCTGATTATGTCTTACAAAATTTTAATGAGGATGAGTCAGTTGGAATCGAAAAAACTTTAAATAATATTACTGAGTCCATCTCAATACTTGTTGAAAAAAAATTAGATTTATTTTCTAGTACAGTTAATAACAAATAATGAGTTTTAAGTGTGGTATTGTTGGATTACCAAATGTCGGAAAATCTACTCTTTTTAATGCATTAACTAATTCTAGCAAAGCACAAGCTGCAAATTTCCCTTTTTGTACTATAGATCCAAATATTGGGATCGTTCCAGTTCCAGATGAAAGATTAGAAAATTTAGCAAAGATTTCAAACTCAAAAAAAATTATTAATACCACTATATCATTTGTTGATATAGCAGGTTTGGTTAAGGGAGCTTCAAAAGGCGAAGGCTTAGGTAATAAATTTCTTTCACATATTAGAGAAGTTGATGCAGTAATTCATATGATTAGATGCTTTGACTCTGATGATATACAGAATGTTAATCCAGATGTTAATCCTGTAAGAGATCTTGAAATTATTGAGACTGAAATGATGCTTGCAGATTTAGAGTCAATTCAAAAAAGACTAGAAAAAAAATAATAAAAAAAATATTGATGATGAGCAGTTAAAAATTCTTGAGTTGACTTTAAATTCAATAAACAAAAATGAAGATTTATCTAATCTAAAAAGTCTTTTTGATAAAAAACAACTTAAACAAAGTGGATTGCTATCTTTAAAACCAAAGATATTCGTGTGTAATGTAGATGAAAAAAGTATCCAGAATGGTAACGCTTATACTAAAGATTTTATCAATAAGTTTGACCAAGAAAATACTCTTATTATTTCAGCAGATATTGAAAATCAAATTAATGAATTAGATATAAATGAAAGAAAAAATTATATGGAAATGATTGGAATAAAAAAAACTGGATTAGATTTATTGATACAAAAAGGATATAAGATCCTTGAACTTGATACTTATTTCACCTCTGGGCCGGAGGAAACAAGGGCATGGACAATACAAAAAAATTGTACAGCACCAAAGGCTGCAGGTGAAATTCACACAGATTTTGAGAAGGGTTTTATTAGAGCAGAAACGGTTTCTTATGAGGATTTTATAAGTAACAATGGTTGGGTAAATTCTAAAACCAATGGTAAAATGCGATTAGAGGGAAAAGATTATATTGTTAAAGATGGGGATGTTTTAAACTTCCGTTTCAATACGTGACCATATTCTTTTCATGCTAAAATAAACTAGAACAGTAAGAATTATTAAATAAATAATAGCTTTAAAACCCATTTGATGCCGTGCCTCTAAATGAGGCTCAGCTGCCCACATTAAAAATGTTGTTACGTCTTTCGACATTTGCTCAACAGTTGCGTTTGTGCCATCAGAATATTCAACTAATCCATCCGATAATTGGTTAGACATTTTGATTTTGTTACCATACATATATTTATTATAGTAAACTCCATCGTCTAAAGTAACTCCTGCCGGTGGCTCTTCATATCCTTGAAGAAGTGAATAGATATAATCTACACCGCCACCTCTTGCTTTAACTAATACTGACATATCAGGAGGATATGCACCTCCATTAGCTGCTTGAGCAGCCTTAACATTTTCATACGGCATTACAAATTTATCAGATAATTTTCCTGGTCTTGTAAACATATCACCATCTGCATTCGGTCCATCTTTCACTTCAAAAGATGCTGCAATTGCTTTAGCTTGAGCCTCTGTGAACTCAGGCCCACCTTTTTGTGCTAAATTTCTATAACTCAAATATTTCATTGAATGACATGATGAGCATACTTCAGTATAAACTTGATATCCTCTTTGAAGCGCAGCTCTATCAAATTTACCGAAAAGTCCTTTAAAGCTCCAATCAGTTTTTAAATACTCTATTTTTTCAGCTGCAATAGAATTTGATTGAACCCCAGAAAATAATACGAATAGAAAAAATATTCTTAAGAAGTTTTTCACTTAATTATTGAACTTTCTTTATTTTTTGCCGTAGCTAAATTAGGAGATCCTCCCAGAACTGGCTCGGTTATACTCAATGGTATCGGAAGAGTTTTTTCTCTAAATCCTAAAACTGGTAAAATCACTAAAAAGTGTAAAAAATAATATGCTGTAGCTACTCTTGCAATTAGTAAATACAATCCTTCTGCAGGCATCGCTCCGACGTAGCCTAAAATTAAAACATCAGCAACAAGGATCCAATAAAATTGTCTGTATAATGGTCTAAAGACTGCTGATCTAATCTTTGAAGTATCAAGCCAAGGTAAAGCTGCTAAAATAAAAATAGCTGATAACATTGCAACAACACCTAAAAGTTTATCAGGAACTGATCTCAAAATTGCATAAAAAGGTAACAAGTACCATTCAGGAACAATATGAGCTGGAGTTACTAAAGGATCAGCTTCAATATAATTATCTGCATGGCCAAGTATATTTGGTGTATAAAAAACAAAAAATGCAAAAACGATCATGAACATTAATAAAGCAAAACCATCTTTGATAACAATGTAAGGATGAAATGGTACTGTGTCTTTCGATGGCTTCTTAATATCAATACCTACTGGATTGTTATTTCCAGGAACATGTAATGCCCAAATATGCAATACTACTAAGCCTAAAATCAAAAATGGTATTAAGTAATGAAGTGTAAAAAATCTAGTAAGTGTTGGGTTATCTACTGAGTAACCTCCCCATAACCAAGTAACTATTCCTTCACCAACCAAAGGAATTGCGCTAAACAAATTTGTAATTACAGTTGCGCCCCAAAAACTCATTTGCCCCCATGGAAGAACATAGCCCATAAATGCAGCTGCCATCATTAAAAGATAAATTATAATCCCAATGATCCAAATTATTTCTCTTGGAGCTTTGTAAGAACCATAAAAAAGAGATCTAAATATATGAATGTAGACTGCTAAAAAAAACATTGATGCACCGTTTGCATGAATATATCTAATTAACCAACCATAATTTACATCCCTCATAATATGCTCAACACTATCAAAAGCCATGTCAGCATGTGCGATGTAATGCATTGCTAATACTAAGCCTGTCACAATTTGTGTTATTAAACAGAAAGTTAAAATTCCTCCGAAAGTCCACCAATAGTTTAGGTTTTTTGGCGTTGGATAATCAGTTAAGTGATTTGCGAGTGTAAGCAGAGGTAAACGGTCATTAAACCATTTTCCAAATTTAGACTCTGGGGTGTACTTATGATCACTCATTATTATTATCCGATCTTAATTGTATTACTATTGACAAATTCATATTTAGGAATTTCCATATTAGTTGGAGCAGGACCTTTTCTAATTCTTCCAGATGTATCATAATGAGATCCATGACATGGACAAAACCAACCATTGTAATCACCTTTTTGGTCTAATGGAACACATCCAAGATGAGTGCATACACCCAACATGACAAGCCACTCTGGATCTTTAGCTCGGTCTTCATCGCTTTCAGGATGTTTTAATTCCTCTAGCTTTACTGATCTAGCTTCAGCTATCTCATCTTGAGTTCTTCTTCTAATAAAAACTGGTTTCCCTCTCCACAAAACTGTTATAGTTTTGCCTGGATTAACCGCGCTCACATCTACTTCTGTGCTTGCAAGTGCTTTTACCGAGGCATCAGGATTCATTTGATCAATCATAGGCCAAATTGTTGCTCCCACCCCTACTGCGCCTACGGCATAGGTTGCTGTAAATAAAAAATCTCGTCTATTGGTTTTTTTTTCTGACATTAATGTTTTTTATTAAATATACTCAATATAGATTATTTCTACTTAAATATATGAATTCATATAATATAAAATAACAAATTTACTACTGAAAGAATGACACAGAATTCAACAATTCAGGGGCCTATAATTGCATTATTTGAACCTGATATACCCCAAAATACAGCTGCAATTATAAGAACTTGCTCTTGTCTTGGTGCAAAACTAGAAATTATAGAGCCCTGTGGTTTCTTATTGAATGATAAGAGATTTAAACGTGTAGTAATGGATTATATGGATGAAAAAGATATTAAATTTTATAAAAGTGCAGATGATTTTTTTACATCAAAAAAGAATCAAAGAATTATATTGATGACAACTAAAGCTTCTATATCTTACACCAAATTTAAATTTGATAAAAATGATACAATTTTATTTGGAAGGGAAAGTGCTGGAGTTCCTGATAAAGTACATAAATCAATAAAAGATAGACTAAAAATTCCTATGAAAAATGATAAGCGTTCTCTTAATATTGCATCATCAGTAGCAATTATATTAGCTGAAAGTTTAAAACAAAATGAATTAATTTAAAATGGATTTTGATACAAGAAAAAATTTAGCAAGCAACTGGTTTAAGTCTTTACAAGACTCATTTTGTGAAGATATTAAAAAACTTGAAAATAAACGAGTTCAATTTAAATCAACATCCTGGAAAAAAAATATTACTAAAGATGAGGGTGGAGGTGAGTATAGAATCTTACAAAATGGAAAAATTTTTGAGAAAGTTGGAGTAAATTTTTCAAAAGTTTACGGGAAATTTCCTAAACAATTTCAAAATAATATTCCTGGAGCGAAAAAAGACCCCAGATTTTGGGCATCTGGTATTTCCGTAGTAATGCATATGCAAAATCCATTAATACCAGCTATGCATTTTAACACCAGATATATCTGCACTACGAAAGATTGGTTTGGAGGAGGGATGGATGTCACGCCGTCAAAATTTGACAAAATTGAAAAGATTAAATTTCACAAAATTTTAAAAAATATGTGTAATCGTCATAATAAAAATTATTATAAAAAGTATAAAAAGTGGTGTGATGAATATTTTTACTTACCACACCGAAAAGAGCCTAGGGGAATAGGTGGAATTTTTTTTGACTACAAGGATGATAACTTTGAAAATGATTTTAAATTTGTTAGAGATGTAGGGGTTACATTTCAATTAATTTTTAATAAAATCATAATAAATAAAATCAAAAAAAAATGGACAGCTAAAGATAAAGAAGAACAATATTTTAAAAGAGGTAGATACACAGAATTTAATTTACTTTATGATAGAGGCACAAAATTTGGATTACAAACTGGCGGGAATACAGAAGGTATTTTGATGTCACTTCCTCCATTAGCGAAATGGAAATAATATGGATAAAGAGCCAATAACTCTTAATGGATTAAATAAACTTAAGGAAGAATTAATTTTTTTAAAAGAAAAGAAAAGACCAAAAATAGTTGCTGCTATTTCAGAAGCAAGATCTCATGGAGATTTAAAAGAGAACGCTGAATATCATGCTGCTAAAGAAGAACAGTCTCATAATGAGGGAAGGATTACAGAAATTAATGATATTATTGCAAGAGCTAATGTTATTGATGTAACAAAATTAAAGAA
The DNA here is from genome assembly GCA_902597265.1 of uncultured Pelagibacteraceae bacterium. Taxonomy (GTDB): domain Bacteria; phylum Pseudomonadota; class Alphaproteobacteria; order Pelagibacterales; family Pelagibacteraceae; genus Pelagibacter. The sequence goes on from CACJXB010000014.1 coordinate 14,316, forward strand.
TGATGGAAAAGTAATTTTTGGTTCAACAGTTTTTTTAGAAAACTTAGATAGTGGCGAAAATATAAATTATAAAATTGTTGGAAAAGATGAGGCCAACTTAAAAGAAAAACTTATTTACTTTAAATCACCGATCGGAAAAGGATTAATTGGAAAAAATAAAAATGATTTAGTTGAAATTTCTACACCAGCAGGAATAAAGAATTTTGAAATTAAAGATGTAAAATATATTTAATTTTTTAAAATATTTTCAACTTCTTGATCAGAAATATTAAAATTATTTTCAACCCATTTTTCCTCAATACTTTTTATTTTATCGCCTAAAATCTTACCCTTCGATATTTTATATTTAGACATTAATAGATCTGCCTTAATAGGCATTATTGGGATAATCTTATTAATAAAATGATCTTTAAATTCTTTTAACTTTAGATCTAATTTTTTTGATTTAAAAATTTTATAATTTAGAATATCAATAACTGCTTGTTTTCCACTAAAGTAAAAAATCTTATTTAAATCATTCAACGTTATTTTTTTAGAAGAATTTTCTCTATAAAAATTATCTAGTATTTTTATCCTTTTTTTATCCTTATTTGAGATATTAAACTTATATAAAAAATAATCTGCATTATCACTATTATCTAATATCATTAACATTAATAGAAAAATAAAATCAAATTCCCTGGCCAAATTATAAGAGTGTGGTTTCAGCTTTGAAAAAAAGTCTAAGTTTTTAATTTCTGGAAAAATCATTAAGAATATTTCAGAGCTGGTTTTGTCTTTTGATAATTTTTCTAATGTTTTAATATTTGTGATTTTCTTTAATTCATCAAATAATCTTTCTTTTGATAGTTTTGAAATACCACCAATATTAATTTTTATTTTTTTAATAACATCTGTATCGTGATGGTGTTTGGAATAGTTTGAATAAAATCGTAAATATCTTAAAATCCTAAGATAATCTTCCTTTATTCTTTTATCTGGTTCTCCAATGAATTTGATATAGCCATTTTCAAGATCTTTTTTTCCATTAAATGGATCAAATAAATTACCAGAATCATCAGAGTAAATTGAATTAATTGTAAAATCTCTTCTAGAGGCATCCTTTTTCCAATCTTTGGAAAATTTTATTTTAGCATGTCTTCCATCTGTTTCTACATCCTCTCTTAAAGTAGTTATCTCAAATTTAAAATTATCTATCATCGCGGTTATTGTTCCATGTTCAATACCACTCTCGTAGAATTTAATATTATTATTTTTTAAAATTTCACATACTTCCTGAGGTTCTAAATTCGTTGCTAAATCAATATCATCTACAACTTCATTATTTAAAATCTTTCTAATACAGCCACCAACATACCGAATTTCACCAGAGGTAGAGTTTAGTTTGATTGCTTTAAAAATCCGATCTACTTTTTTATGAGCCGAAAGATCTTTTATACTTGCACTAATATTTTTGAAATTATTTCTTCTAAGAAAAATTATATCTAAAATACTATTCATAATTGGCTGGGGCGCTAGGATTCGAACCTAGGATGCAGGTACCAAAAACCCGTGCCTTACCGCTTGGCTACGCCCCAATAAAATTTTGTATACCACAAAAATTCAACCTTATATAGTTTTTGAAGCTATACACCAGTAATTTTTGTATTTTTTATAAAAATTTTTTTTTGCATTCTCACATACTTTTTTTGAAGCAAAATATGCGACCAAAGTTGATCCTGAACCCGTCATCCTAACAAATATTGGGCTTGTTAGTTTTTCTATTGAAAATTTTAATTGTCTGAGTTTTGGATATTGCAAAAAGGCCACATGCTCTAAAGAATTATTCATTTGATTTAAAAAATCTAAATCAAACATTTTTCTTGAAGGACACAAAAATTTAGGTTTACTAAATTTTTTAACTTTTGAATATATAGCCTTAGTAGAACATCCAAACTTAGGTTTAATCAATAAAGTATAAATTTTTTTGATATTCATATATCTTATTATTTTATGTCTTGTATTTAAAATAGTAAATTTTGGATTAAGCCCTAAGATCACATCTGAGCCAATTAAATTACAAATTTTTCTTAATTCTTCTGTACTAATTTTTATAATCTTTTTTTTTATAAAATATCTCAATATACTTGCGGCGTTCATAGATCCGCCACCCAAACCTGCTTGAACTGGAATTCTTTTTAAAATTCTTATTTTGAATTTCTTGCCTTTTAACAATTTTTTTTTTTCTAGAATATTCAATAATTTTGTTACTGTATTATTGTTAGTAATACTTTTTGAAAATTTACCAACAAATTCAACTTTATTTTTTTTTGACTTTATTTTCTCAATTAAGATATCATCAAATAAGTCAATAAATCCCACGATTGTTTCAATTTTGTGTAATGATGAGGTTTTTCCAACAATATTTAAAGCTAGATTAATTTTTGCATATGATTTTATCTTATGAGTGGCCATTTTATTTAAAACCTTACAAGCCTTGAATCAGCTTTGAATTAATTTTATTTATTATTTCATCTTCTACATCATTCATTAAAAGAACATTAGACCAAAAATATCTAGCTTGAATTTTTCTATCAAGTTTCCAAAGAACATCTCCATAATGGTCATTTACAATTGGGTCATCTGGCATTAATTCAACAGCTCTAATCAAGAATTCTTCCGCTTTTGAAAAATCATTAATCAGATAATAGGCCCAGCCAATCGAGTCTATTATATATGGATCATCACTTTCAGCTTCATAAGCAATTTCTAGCATCTTAATAGCTTCATTTATTTTGTATTCTCTTTCCAACCAAGAATAGGCTAAATAATTTAATACGTAAGCATCATCAGGATATATTTTTAGTGAATTTAACAAATCATCATCTGCTTTATCGAAATTTTTAATTCTTTCATAGCTGCTCCCTCGCCTGTATAACAAATCGGATTTCATCTCGTCATTATTATCAAACTCATCTAAAATTTTTGTGTAAACAGGAATTGCCTCCTTATATCTTTTAGAACTTCTGTAGTAATTAGCTAAATCATATAGAAATTTTACATTAGATTTATCTAAATGATAAAATTTAGCTTCAATAAATTTAACTGACTCATCAACATTTTTTTCTTTTGAAATTATTTGAGCTTCTTTTTTTATCCTATACCAATAATAAAACTCATCGTCCTTTTTAAAATTCCTTAGAATTTTTTTTGTTTTTTTATAATCTTTAATTGAATAGTAATTTTCTGAAATTAGAGAAAAATTATAAATAAATTTTGGGTTCAAATAAAGTGATAGATTTATAAAAAAATTTGATTTTTCAAAGTTATCTTGAGAAGAGTAAAGGCTCGATATCAAAAATAAAAACTCACCAATAATATGATTATGATTTTTACATGAAAAAACTTGATTTATTTTTTTTTGATTTTTATTTTCAATCCAACTTTTAGCTTGTGAAAGAAGTAAGCTAGCATTGATATATCCAATTTCATTTACTAGTTTATTTAAATCTTCAATTCTATTATTTTCGATTAGATAACTCATATAAAAAAAATTATATCTAGAGTAATCAGCTTCATTGTTATTTATTACGTTAAAGAAAAAATTATCTGTTCTAGGATCATCTAAATAACATCTTTGAAACATTTGATTGATTAATGAAAGGTTTCCAAAATTTCTATTGTCTTGTTTAATTGTTTTATTTCTAAATACATAAACATAATCTTTAAAACTTTCTAAAATCGCAATTTCTAAACCTCTTTGTTCAGAAACATTAAAGGCTTCATCTAAATATTTATCAGTTAATTCAAAATTTTTGTTTTTAATACTCTCTAAAATCAATATTAAGTAAGCATCAAAATATTTTGAATTATCTTTTTTAATATTTCCTTTTATTATATTTATTGCTCTTGAAACTTTATTTTCTAAAACTAAAGATGTTATATATTTCTCAATAAAAGGATCGTGCTTGTTTATTAGACTTTTTGAGGAGTCAAAGAAACTTAAAGCATAAGAATTATTTTTATTCTCTAAAGCTACAATACCTGAAAAATAATTCGATAAATTTTTAGCATCAAAATTTTCAGAACTTCTGCTTTTAGAATACGAGGGATTTTGGTAAAATAATAATAAAATTAAAATAAATTTTATATTTTTAAAAAACATTAAATATAATTTATGATGAAAAAACTTTTAAATCAAAATGCTAATTACGAGCAGGAGTTGATAAATAGCTTTGAGCCTAATTTTTCTTTTCATAAAAATACAATAAATAGGTTCAAATCTCATGAAAATAACACAAGAAATATTGAAGACGATAAAATCGAGAAACTTTCTGAACTTAAAAAAAAAATAAATTCAATTGAAAATTGTAATTTAAGAAAGAATTCAAAAAATCTTATTTTTGGTCATGGCGACTTTAATAGTCCAATTATGTTAATTGGCGAGGCTCCTGGAAAAAAAGAAGATGAAACTGGATTTGCTTTTCAGGGAGATGTGGGAGAACTTTTAAAAAAAATGTTAATCGCAATCAATATTAAAATGGAAAAAATATATCTCACTTACTCTATAAACTTTCGTATTCCTGAAGACAAAAAACCATCTACTCAAGATATAAAGCGGTACTCAAAATTTTTAAAAGAACATATTTCTATTATAAATCCAAAAATTTTAGTGCTGATGGGAAGCACTGCTATGGAGACTGTAACCGGAATGAATAATAAAATCTCAGATGAAAGAGGAAAATGGAAAGAATTAATCTCTAATAATGTTAGTATTCCAGTTTTAATAACTTTTAGTCCCTCTTATCTAATTAGATTTCCCGAAAATAAGAAATATTCGTGGGAAGACTTAAAAAAAATTAAAAAAAAAATTCAAGATTTAAATATAAATATTCAATGAAAGTAATTGCTGGTGTGGATGAAGTGGGCAGAGGAAGCTTAATAGGCCCTGTATATGCTGCAGCAGTAATATTAAATAACTCTATAAATAAAAAACTATTAAAAGACTCAAAAAAATTAACAAAAACAAAAAGAGAAATTTTAGCAAAATATATAAAAAAAAACTCCGTATGGGCCATTGGAAGGGCGACCGTTAAAGAAATTGAAAAAAAAAATATTTTGCATGCTAGCTTACTTGCGATGACAAGAGCTATTATAAAGTTACGAAAAAAACCCTCTTTAGTGCTGATTGATGGAAACAAATTACCAAAAATCAAAAATTATAAATTAAATTCAGTAATTAAAGGTGACCAAAAAATACCATCGATCTCTGCTGCATCAATAATTGCAAAAGTTACACGTGATAAAATGATAACTAATTTAGGAAAAAAATTTAGAGGTTATTGCTGGGATAAGAATTATGGGTATGGGACAAAACAACATTTAAGAGCTATTAAAACACTAGGTATAACATCTCATCATAGGAAAACTTTTTCACCTATTAATAAAATGAGATAGGTTTCACGTAGAAACACAATATATAGTAATCCAAAAAAAATTTTACACAAATCGAATCCAAATAATTCAATCGTAGGTTGACCCAAGAATCTTTTTAGAGTCTAATTTATTTTTAAAAAATGAATTTAGATTTAAAAAATAAACTAATTAATGGAGATAGTTTAAAAGAATTAAAAAAAATTCCTGATGAAACTTTTGATCTAATTTTTGCAGACCCTCCCTATAATCTACAACTTAAAAGTGAGCTTACAAGACCTGACAGATCTAAAGTTTGTGCGGTAAATGATAAATGGGATCAATTTGAAAATTTCAAAAAATATGATGAATTTACTTTCTCTTGGCTAACTGAGTGTAAAAGAATTTTAAAAAAAAATGGAGCAATTTGGGTAATAGGAAGTTACCACAATATATTTAGAGTTGGAACAGCTATACAAAATTTAGGATTTTGGATTTTAAATGATGTTATTTGGAACAAAAAAAATCCTATGCCAAATTTTAGAGGTACACGTTTTACTAATGCTCATGAAACTTTAATTTGGGCATCAAAATCTGAAAAATCAAAATATACTTTTAACTACCAATCCTTAAAGTGTTTGAATGATGATCTTCAAATGAGGTCTAATTGGGAATTACCGATCTGTAATGGCTCTGAGAGACTGAAGAAGAATGGTAAAAAAGTACATTCTACCCAAAAACCAGAGGCCCTACTTCACAGAATTTTATTGGCTACTTCGAATAAAAATGATTTAATTTTAGATCCGTTTTTAGGATCTGGAACTACAGCAACGGTAGCAAAAAAACTAGGCAGAAATTACTACGGAATTGAAAAAGAAAAGACCTATTTAAAAGCTGCTGAACAAAGATTAAAAGTAACTAAACCTATTGAAGATGATTATTTAGATACCCTGCAAAATGGTAGATCAAAACCAAGAATACCTTTTGGCTCATTAGTTGAATTAGGAATAATTAAACCAGGTACTACCATTTTTGATAATAAAAAGAAAATTAATGCAAAAATCATGGCTGATGGCAGTATTAAACACGCCCAAGCCGAAGGCTCAATTCACAAAGTTGCTGCTACATTACTTGGAGCTGAAAGCTGTAATGGATGGACTTTTTGGCACTTTAATTTAGATGGTCGGTCAGTTCCCATTGATCATTTAAGACAGAGATTAATTTCTAATAGTTAATTGTTATATATTTTTCCCAAATAACTCTCTAAAAACTTTTTATTTTTAACTAACCTTTTTAAAAAAATATTTCTAAAAAATGTAGTAAAAGGGCTCGATAAATGAAATGCAAATTGATTTAATTTTGATCTATTATTCACCATTTTAGTTTTGTAAACTCTGCTTTTAAAATAATTACCTTCTGTATTATTTTCTATACTCTTAAATAATTCATAAGCACTCTCTATGGACTGTGATGCCCCTTGGGCAAATGATGGTTGAAAAGCAAAAAAAGCATCACCTATAAGATTAATATTATCATTTTTAGTTTCAAAAAAATCGCTACTTACAAAAACTGGAAATATCTTTAATTCTTTAACGTTTTCAAAAAAAACTTTATTTTCTTTTGGAACATTTTCTAAAACTTTTTTAATAAAAGAACTTTCACTAAATAAAGAATAGTTTTTTTGTTTTTCTAAAGTAAGTTCATATCTCATTATCGCTATAAAATTTAAATCTCCATTTTGAGATACTGGGTAAATTACTTGATGAAAATCAGAACCTAAAAACAACGAAATATTTTTATAATCAATTTTAGGAGAATTTGGTATCATTCCTCTAATAGCAAGAGTGTTATTATATTTTGGTCGAGTTGGATTTTTTGAAATAAGATTTTTACTACTTGAAAAAACACCATCAGAAATGATTAAATAATCACATTCAGAATTTTCTCTGTTTTCAAAAGTAAGTTTAATTTTATGATTTTCATGTTCTATCTGGGAAATACTATGACTATGTTTTATCAAATCCTTTACATCCTTATTTAAAAAATTTATCAAATCAGATCTTTTCAAAGTAGTGTACTTACAGTCTTTTGAGTTAAAATAAGAGATATCTAAGTCACATATTTTCTTTGTGCTTTTAATAGAATAAAAATTTATTTTATCTGGATTGAATTTTTTCTCATCTTTAAATTTATAAAATCCAATTTTGTTTAAAAGCTTCACACTATTCACAGATAATTGAATTCCATAACCCTCGTCTAAATTAATTGAGTTATTTTTTTCATAAATTGATATTTGATAATTTGAATTTTTTTTAAATAAATTCGCAATAAATAATCCTGAAATACCAGCTCCAATAATAGCAATTTTTTTCATTAATTTTTCTCTAAATATTGAACAACTTTTTTTGTAAATGATGGCAACATGTAACTATCTAATTTCTTTTTATCTATCCAGTAAGATGAGGGAAATTTTTGATTAAATTTTAAATATTGAATTTTTATATTCATATTCATGTTAGACATTTTAAAGTTTAAATTTTCATTAAAATTTTTAGGATTTGAAAGTTCCTCCATAGGAAATATTGATAAATTTTTTAAAAAATTAAACTTAGTATTTTTGATTAATAAATAACTTTGGTTTTTTTTATACACTTTTAAAATGAAATATTTTTCTATGTTTTTCTTCGTGATCTTAATTAAATTAAAATCTTTTTTTTTTGTAAGATTTACAATTTTTTGAAATTGGACATTCATTACATATTGGATTTGTAGGTTTACAAATTAAGGCTCCCAATTCCATTAAGGCTTGTGCATAATCACTTGATCTCAAGGATTTTCCAAATATATTTTTTTTTTCTATAAGATTAGATTTTTGAATTTCTTTATCTTTTTTTAAATAAAGGTATCTTTTCAAAACTCTTTCTATATTTCCATCCAATGGAATGTATGGTCTATTAAAAACAATAGCTAAAATTGCACTTGCAGTATAATTTCCTATTCCTGGTAGTTTAGTCAAATCATCAAAATTATTTGGTAAATTTCCTTTAAAATTTTTTATAATTAATTGAGCGGTTTTTTTTAAATTTCTAGCTCTTGAATAATACCCCAGACCCTCCCATAGTTTAATTAATTTTTCATTTTTTACTTTCGCAAGTGAATTCAAATTTGGAATAAATTTTATAAACCTTTTAAAATAAGGAATAACTGTTACAACCTGTGTTTGTTGCAACATAAATTCACTAACTAAAGTGTAATATTGTTTTTTTTTAAAAGAAACATCTTTTCGCCATGGTAACAACCTTTTATTTAAATCATACCAATTGAGAATTTTTTTTGTTAATAATTGTTCTTTCGTATGCATTATAAAAAATATACTAAGCAGAGAAATAGAAGCATTCAAGGATTAAGATCCTTTAAAGACACTTTGCCAAAAAATATTAAAAGAGTCATTAATAAAAAAGGACATATTTATTCTGAAATATTAAATAACTGGAAAATCATTATTGGGGATAGTTTGTTTAAGGTTTGTTATCCGAAATCTTTGAAAAACTCCAATAAATTTAGTGTTAGCACTCTTTTAATCATGGTCAAAAGAGGACATGAAGTTGATTTAGAATATTCAAAAAAAAATATTATTGATAGGATGAACAATCATTTTGGATACACTGTTGTTGAAAAAATTAAATTTATGAGTTTTGATGACGAAAATTTGAAAATTACAAAAGAAAGCTCAGAAAGGAATAATGTGACAATTGATAGGTTTCATAAAAAAATTAATGATGTTAAAAATGAAAAAATAAAGAAATCACTAATAGAATTGTCAAAAGTATTTAAAGAAAAATGAAAAAAATATTTATATTACTAATTTTTTTTCTTGCTTCTTTTACAAATGCAAACTCTGAAATTAAAAGAATTGTTTCTGGAGATTTAAACGCAAAAATTACTATTATTGCTTATGAGTCTTTAACATGTAGCCACTGTGCAGATTTTCACAAAAAAGTTTATCCAGAGCTAAAAAAAGATTATATAGATAAAGGATTGGTCAAAATTGAATTTAGACATTTTCCTTTAGATCTTGCTGCTTTAAATGCTGCAAAAATTGCTCAATGTAAAGAAAGTCAAAGTCTTAAAATTTTAGAGACCTTATACTCTAATCAGCAAGCTTGGATCAAAGGTGGTACAATCGAAGAAGTAAATGCAAGTTTAGAAAAGTTTTTAAAAGATGAGGGTTTTAGTCTAAATTTTAACAAATGTGTTGATAATAAAAAAATAGAAGATTTTGTTTTAAATGATCGAATCGAAGGGACAAAAAATTTTGAAATAAATGCTACTCCTACGATAATAATTAATAACAAAAAGTTTGAAAAATCCCTTAATTATAAAAATTTAAAAAAATCTTTAGAAAAACTGATATAAGTCTATCTATGGACTTTAAAAAAATCCAATTAAATGGGTTTAAATCATTCGCTGACAAAACCAATTTCTTAATCGAAGATGGTTTAACTGGAATTGTCGGCCCGAATGGATGTGGAAAATCAAATATAGTGGAATCGCTAAGGTGGGTTATGGGAGAGACCTCTGCAAAAAGTATGAGAGGATCTGGTATGGAAGATGTGATATTTTCTGGCACTTCGAATAAACCGTCAAAAAATATTGCAGAAGTTTCGGTTACAGTAAAAAATGAGAGTAATGAAGGACCAGTTCAATATAGAGAATTAACCGAAATTAATGTTAGAAGAAAAATTGAAAAAGACAAAGGATCAAAGTTCTACATCAATGATAAAGAAGTTAGAGCAAGAGATGCTCAAATGTTTTTTGCAGATTTATCTACAGGGGCTCATTCACCTTCGATGATTAGTCAAGGTCGTATTGGTGCTTTAGTAACAGCAAAACCAACTGATAGAAGAGCAATTTTGGAGGAAGCTGCAGGAATTTCAGGTTTACATGTTAGAAGACATGAGGCAGAATTAAGATTAAACGCTGCAGAAAACAATTTGAAACGTGCGGATGAGTTGAGAAAGCAGCAAGAAAGACAGCTAGCCAATCTTCAAAAACAAGCAGAAGAAGCCTCCAAATATAAAAATATTTCTAATGAAATTAAAAAGATTGAAGCAGGACTTTATTATTTAAAATTATTAGAAATTGATAAAGAAATAAAAGTTGAAAATGAAATTAATACCGAGGCAGAAGGAGAAGTTAGTGGTTATACTAATAAAATTTCAGATTTAGAAAAAATAATTAAATCTGAAACAGAAAAAGTTAATCCATTAAGAGAAAAAAATATTGAAAATTTGTCAAAAATTCAAAGACTTAATTTGGAATTACAGAATTTGGATAAGGAAAATACAAGAGTACAAGAGGAAATTGAAAATATTAAAAAAACTTTAGATACAATTGATGATGATATTTCTCGAGAGAAAGGAATAATTATTGATGCAAATTCCAATGAAAAAAGACTTAAAGAAGAAAAAAACGACCTAATAGAAATAGACTCAAAATATTATGAAACTGAAAAACAATCAAATGATGATTTAAATAAATCAAAAAATGAACTTAGAATTGAAATAGAAAACATAAAAAATTTTATATCCTCAAATAAAAATGAAGAAGCAATCAAAGGCTTAAATATCATTGAAAGAAGTATAGAAAAATATGCTGAAAGCTATAGCATGAATCAAAATATCAAAAAAGAATCTGTTAAAAGAAATGAAAGAATTAGTATTATTGAAAAAGAAATTGAAAGTTGGAAAAATTTGCTTTTAAATTCTGAGAAAATGATGAATGAGTTAACTGAGAGAAAGAATAAATCTAATAACCAACTAGATAAACTAGATAATCAGCCAAAAATCCAAGCAGAAAAAAAAGGGCAAATTTCAGAAAATTTAAGAATTTCTGAAAACGAAAAAAATGAAAATGAAAAAATAATAAATGAAACAGACGAAAAGATTGAAATTTTAAGAAATCAACTTAATGAAATACAAGAGCAATCAATTCAAATTAGAGAAAGAAAAGCTAGCTCTAGTGCAACTATTGAAGGTCTTCAAAAAAGAAAAAGTGATTTAATTGATAGGATTAATTCTGAACTTAATCTTACAGAAGATAATATTTTGGAAAATTCAAATTTATATGGTATTGAGGAACTTCCTGATGCAATTAATCAAGAAGATTTATTGGATAAGAAAAAACAAGAAAGAGAAAAATTAGGTTCAGTAAATTTAAAAGCAGATGAAGAAACTAATAAATATGTTTCAGAGATAAAAAAAATGGAGCAAGATAGAGCAGACTTAGTGACTGCGATAGTAAAATTGAAAGATAGCATTAATGAATTAAATCAAAAAGGAAGAGAAAGACTTGTTGAGGCTTTTGAAAAAGTTAACAGAAAATTTAATGAAGTTTATACAAAATTGTTTAATGGTGGAAATGCTAAATTAGAACTTGTGGATTCTGAGGATCCTCTTGAAGCGGGTTTGGAAATGTTAGTAAGTCCTCCAGGTAAAAGATTACAATCAATAACTTTATTATCAGGTGGTGAACAAGCTCTTACAGCCCTCTCACTTATTTTTGCAGTTTTCTTAACTAATCCATCACCTATTTGCGTTTTGGATGAAGTGGATGCACCATTAGATGATGCAAATGTAACTAGATTTTGTGGTTTATTAGATGAACTTACAAAAATAACTAACACAAAATTTATTATTGTTACCCATCATGCTCTAACTATGTCAAAAATGAACAGATTATACGGAGTGTCAATGCCTGAGAAAGGAATTAGTCAGTTAGTGGCCGTTGA
>CACJXB010000015.1:0-25389 GCA_902597265.1 uncultured Pelagibacteraceae bacterium
AATTTTATAAAATTTTTTTTAATAAATTTTCTTTAAAAACTACTTTATGTATTATAACAGCAGAAATGTGCAACGTTATTAATGTAATGAGTGTATAATTTCCAATTATATGAATTTCATAAAATATTTCTGCTAAATTAAAATTGTCTTGAATTTCAAGATTAAATAAAAACATATTTAGTTCTTCCCCATTATATAATTTTTTTAATGCACCTGAGGTAGTAATGACCAAAACTGCTGCATATAAAAGGATGTGATTTAACTTAGCTATAATCTTTTGTCCTGGGAAAATACTATGTTTTAATACTGGAGTTGGATTAAAAGTTTTATAAATTAATCTGAATAAAGTTAAATAGAATATACTTAAACCAAGAGTTACATGAATACTTTCAATAGTTAACCTTTTTTCACTAAAATCCATATCAACTAAATAAAAACCTAAAGGAATTTGAATAACTAGTACTGCGGCACTTAACCAATGAAATACTTTTGATATGAATCCATATTCTGTTATGGTATTTACTAATTTCATATGTTCACAAAATATAACATTTTAAAGTTTAAGTATATTTTGTTTATTTTGATTTTTGTCACTTTGTCGCTTCCGGTAAATGCAGAACTTTCGGTAGAAGAGATAATAAAAGGGAGAAAAGCATTATTCAGCAAGAATTATAGTACCGCCAAAAGGGTTCAAACTTTTTCAAGCAAAGGTGAGTTTGAAAAAGCAAAAAGTTTAATGATTGAAATGAGTGAAAATTATAAAACTTTGATAGATTATTTTCCTGATAATACCAAGGAAGGTTTTAAAACTGAGGCTTTACCGATAATTTGGGAAAATAAAGACGAATTTAACGCTTTAATGACCAAATCATCAAATGACATGATTAAATTAACATCTCTTATTGAAGATACTGAAAGTGTGGACGAAGTAAGGGCAGTTTTAACTAAAATGATGTGGGGTAATTGTAAAGCCTGTCATAGTAAGTTTAGAGCTCCACATTAATTACATTTAAAAAATTAATAGAGGTTCGCTCTTTTAGTTTCTATCCCAAAAGAGCTCCTCTATTGAGCCTTTTTGGCTGTTAAATCCAAATGGATTTTTAGTTTTTTGTTTTTTTGAAAAATTAAATTTGCCAGCTAAGTATCAGGTGGCATTAGTTTCATTATAATTACCTCCTTAACTTAAAAATAAATTTTAAGATGGTTGTATTCAATAAATTTATTTAATTTAAATGAAAATATATTTCTTGAATACAACCTATCCAAGTTATAGATTCGCTGCATTTAAAATATTTCTCTTTAAAATAGAAAAAATGAAATACATAACTGGTCTTATCAACTTAATTATCAGCTTAGTTGTTTCAACTATTATTATTTATGCAATTAATTTCATCGCTGGTTTTGCTGGAGCAGATTATACTTTCACTAATGGTGAAGTATTTGTGATTTGGATATTGATGGCAATACTTGTAAATAATTGTTTCAATAAATAAAATTTTAAATGAAAAACACAGTTAAGACTGACGATATCATATTTAATTTTTTTAAACAAATTTGTGATGAGAAAGATGATAAAAAATGTATTGAGCTTGGCAATAGCTGGATTAATGCTATGGAAACTAATTTAACTAAAATGGAACTAAATTTAAATGATCAAGATAAAATTAAGTATAAAGAAGATATTCAAAATAATCGCAATCATCTAAATAGTCTTAAAGGAAAAGACTCATCTGAATGGAGAGAATACGCAACCAAATGTATGATTGAAATAATGGAAAATAAAGTATAAGAAATATTGAAAGGGGTGTCTTTTTAGGCTGAGATTAAACCCTTAGAACCTGTCCGGTAATTCAGAAAGGGAAAATGAATAAAACATATCTTATTAGTCAAACATCATCTTTCACGTTATTAATTTTGATAAGTTTTGCTTTTGCAATTATTGGAATTTATTATTCAAAGAAATTTAAAGGCATTAATAACTATCTTACAGCAAATAGAAGTATTGGATTATTTTCATTGACTACTAGTTTGACTGCTTCCGCCTTAGGGGCTTGGATTTTATTTGGTCCAGCATCAGCTGCTACCTGGGGAGGGCTTGGTTCAATAATTGGTTACTCATTAGGAACAGCATTTCCTATGTTTATTTTGATTTATTTAGGGAAGAAAATTAGAAAGGAATTTCCTCAAGGATCATCTTTAATAGAGTTTATGAGGAAAAAATTCGGAAAAAGTTTATTTAAGCTAATACTTTTAATGACAATTTTCTATATGTTTATTTTTTTATGTGCAGAAGTAACTGCTGTAGCAATTTTAATAAATTATATGTCAGGAGCAGAACTATGGACAACTGCTTTAATAGTATTGTTTTTCACATTACTCTACACTTTATATGGAGGACTGAGGGCATCTATATTTACAGATAACATTCAGATGATTGTTATTATAATCATACTTATATTTTCTTTTATATATATTTATTCATTTATGGGTCATCAATTTTCATTTTCATTTATTAGAGAAAAAAATCCTCATCTGATTAGCAGTTCATATGTAACTGGTTTTACTGCAGGTTTAACTTTTTTCATTGCGGTAGCTGCAACAAATTTATTTCACCAAGGTAATTGGCAACGAGTATATGCTGCAAAAAATTTTGAGACATTAAAAAAAAGTCTAATTATTTCTTTTTTTATAATCATTCCAATTGTTTTTTTTATGGGATTTTCCGGAATGGTTGCCTTTTCAATAGACTCAACAATAAGACCTGATTTAGGTTTTTTTACATTAATTCTTAAAGAGCAAACTACAGTATTATCTTTTATCGTAATTATATTAGGTCTAGCATTAACTATTTCTACTGTAGACACTCTTATTAATGCAATATCAAGTCTAATTGTAGTTGATGGAAAAGCTTTTTTTAATTTTAAAAAAAAAATAAATTACTTAAATTTTTCTCAATATATCATTGTTTTTTTATCTTTAATTTCTTTTATTATTGCATCAAAAGGTTTTGATATTTTATATCTCTTTTTATTAGCGGACTTATTTTGTTGTTCTTTTGTCATGACTGTTTTTTATAGTTTTTATAATAAGAATGTTAAAGAGAAAACTGCATATATTTCTATTTTAACTGGATTGATATGTGGTTTTTTATTTTTTCCTTCTCCAGATTTTTCGAAGAGTTTATTGGTTGGAGTTTTGATGCCAAAAGAATTATTTACACCTTTTATTTCTCAATCATTATTATTTTTATCATTTGTTATAGCGACTTTCTTGCCGTTTTTAGTTATTAAAGCTAAAAAATTTTAACATAAGTTAATTGTATTAATAAAATTAATAACTATATTCCTGTTTTAATGTCGGACAATCAAATAGTAATCAGCAATCTTTCAAAAGTTTATGAAAATGGATTTAATGCTTTAAAAAAAATAAATCTAAATATAAAAAAAGGAGAAATACTTGCTATGCTTGGGCCTAATGGAGCAGGTAAAACTACTTTAATAAGTATTATATGCGGAATTGTTAAACCCACTTCAGGAAAGGTAACTGTAGAAAAT
This sequence comes from uncultured Pelagibacteraceae bacterium, assembly GCA_902597265.1. Taxonomy (GTDB): domain Bacteria; phylum Pseudomonadota; class Alphaproteobacteria; order Pelagibacterales; family Pelagibacteraceae; genus Pelagibacter. The sequence continues at coordinate 3,555 of CACJXB010000015.1, forward strand.
TTTGATATCATTGATCACTACAGGGAGACAAGATCTAGAATAGGATTAGTGCCTCAGGAGCTCACATTAGAACAATTTGAAACTGTTTTTAACAATGTTTCATACTCTAGGGGTTTATATGGAAAAAAGCCAAATCCAAATCATATAGAAAAAGTTTTAAAACAATTAAGTCTTTGGGATAAAAAAGATTTAATTCTGCGTCAGTTATCAGGAGGTATGAAAAGAAGAGTTTTAATTGCAAAAGCTTTATCACATGATCCTCAAATATTATTTTTAGACGAACCAACAGCAGGTGTGGATGTGGAACTAAGACAAGAAATGTGGAAAGTAGTCAAATCTCTAAGAGAAACAGGGGTAACTATAATTCTTACAACTCATTACATTGAAGAAGCAGAGGCAATTGCCGATAGAGTGGGTGTGATAAACCAAGGTGAATTAATTATTGTTGAAGAAAAAAAAGAATTGTTAAAAAAAATGGGACATAAAACATTAACTGTTCAATTACAGGAAGAAGTCAAAGAAATACCTGATTCTATTAAAAAATATAACTTAACAATTGGAAATGATAAAATATCTTTAAATTACACATACAATCTTCAAGAAAAACAAACTGGTATAACAAACCTCTTACAAGATATAAAAGACTCTGGCTTAAAATTAAAAGATTTGAAAACTGAACAAAGTAATTTAGAAAAAATATTTGTTACATTAGTGAGGGAAAATAATGAGAATTAATTTTTATGGATTGAAAGCCATTTACTTTCATGAAATGGATCGGTTTAGAAGAACTTTAGGTCAATCTCTTTTATCACCAGTTATTTCTACCTCACTTTATTTTATTGTATTTGGATCTGTAATTGGAGGATACGTGCAAAAAATAGATGGAATAAGTTATGGATCATATATTGTGCCAGGACTTTTAATGTTAACCTTATTAACACAATCAATAAGTAATACATCTTTTGGAATTTTTTTTCCAAAATTTAATGGAACAATATATGAAATTTTGGCAGCACCAATTTCAACATTTGAAATTGTTCTAGCTTTTGTTAGTGCTGGAGCTACTAAAACACTCATCGTTGGATTTGTAATATTTTGTACGTCTTTATTTTTTGTTGATGTTGAAGTTCAATTTCCTTTATTAATGATCTTTTTATTAGTTCTTGTGTCTTTTACCTTTGCTTTATTTGGCTTTTTAATTGGATTAATCAGTAAAGATTTTGAGCAAATGTCTATTGTCCCTTCATTAGTGATAACACCTATGGTTTTTTTAGGAGGAAGTTTATATTCCTTGGATATGCTTCCAGAATTTTGGCAAATGATAACATATTTTAATCCTGTTGTTTATCTTATCAATGGCTTGAGATATTCATTTTATGGAATTTCAGATTTTAATATTTGGATAAGTGTGGGATTAATGGTTTTGTTTTTTATAATTTGTGTAAGTGTGGTTTCAGTGCTTCTAAAAAAAGGTTACAACATTAAATCTTAACTGACCCATTTCTGGGCCAGCTAAAACTACTAATATACAAGAGGAATTGTTTTTATTAGAATTGCTCAGACTCTGTCGAGCCTTTCATTGCTGTGGTCGAACTCTTTCCACTACTTATAGTATTTGAAACAGCATCAAAGTAAGAGGTTCCAACTTCTCTTTGATGTTTAACACTAGTGTAACCATCTTTTTCACGAGCAAATTCTTGTTGTTGTATTTTTGAATAAGCCGACATGCCTTCTTTTTTATATTTTTGAGCTAATTCAAATATTGCTATGTTTTGAGTATGAAATCCTGCGAGAGTTATAAACTGAAACTTATAACCCATATTACTAATTTCTTTTTGAAATGATGCTATTTCATCATCCGATAAATGTTTTTTCCAATTAAATGAGGGAGAACAATTATATGCTAACAATTTTCCAGGAAATTTCTCATGAATAGCTTCAGCAAATTTTTTTGCTTCCTTAAGATTAGGTGTTGCAGTTTCGCACCAAATTAAATCTGAATAAGGCGCATAAGCTAAACCTCTTGATATTGCTTGTTCTATTCCAGCTTTTACATAATAAAAACCCTCTGGAGATCTTTCACCTGTTAAAAAAGGTTTGTCATTATCATCATAATCATTAGTAATTAGTTTTGCTGCATTGGCGTCTGTTCTAGCTAATATAATCAATGGCACATCTGCAATGTCAGCAGCTAATCTTGCAGCTTTTAAATTTTTAATCATTGTTCCAGTTGGAACAAGCACCTTACCTCCCATATGGCCACACTTTTTCTCACTTGCTAACTGATCTTCAAAATGAACTCCAGCAGCGCCTGCTTTTATGAATTTTTTGGCAAGTTCAAATACATTTAGTGGTCCACCAAAACCTGCTTCACCATCAGCAATAATTGGTAACATGTAGTCTATTTTTTTTTCTTCTGTCATATCACCATCTTTTAATTCCATGTGTTGAATTTGATCTGCTCTTATTAAGGCATTATTCATTGATTCTACTAATTTAGGTGCACTATCATATGGGTACAATGACTGATCAGGGTACATTTCACCGGCACTATTTGCATCAGCTGCAACTTGCCAACCACTTAAATAAATAGCTTTAAGTCCTGCTTTAGCATGTTGGACAGCGTGGTTTCCCGATAAAGAACCTAGAGTATTAACGTAATTTTCAGTATTGAGAAGTTTCCAAAGTTTTTTTGATTGATGTTTACAAAGTGAATATTCAATTTTAATGGATCCTCTTAGTCTTTCAACATCTTCTGGAGTATAATCTCTTTTTATTCCTGAAAACCTTTTTAATTCGTAGGAAATATTTTCTGCACTCATTACTACCCTTATTTTAAAACCTTTTAATTATTATATTTCAAATGAAGATAGATCTAACGGATTAAAAAACTAGTTAGAGTCGTTTAGGGTCTCAACTAGATCTTTCATTCCACTTGAACCCCAATCACAATGATCATCTCTCATGTAGATTCCTCTGCTATTATGTTTAGCTAAATCCTCATGTTTTATGATTTGAGCCTCATTTTCAATGTTTTTTAATTTTTCGTCCATGTAAATTTTATAATTTACAAGATTTACAAAATCTACAAAAAACGTTAAAAGTGTTGTAAATCGTGGAAAAATTTTGTAAAATTAAATTTACAAAATTTACAAATAGAAAATATGAGTCAATTAGATTTAAAAATTGGTCCCAAAATCAAGGCTTTTAGAAGACAATTAGGATTACAGGCAAATAAGTTAGCAGAAGAATTAAATATTTCGCCGAGTTATTTGAATCTTATTGAGGGTGGAAAAAGAAAAATTGACGGAGATCTTTTATTAAAGATTTGCGAAAAATTGAATATTGAACTTTCTCAACTTACCTCCAAAACTGACATAAATCTTGAAAATACTTTGTCAGAAATTTTAGATGATAAATTATTTGAAGATTTAGATATTTTGAGTCCTGAAGTTAAAGATCTAGTGAGTACAAATCCAAAGATAGGAAAAGCAATAGTTAGACTTGGAGATATTCTCAAAAAGAAAGATCATGAGCTTATTAATAAGATTGAAAAAATATCAGGCAAAATAGTTGATAATAGAAAAAATTCTTTTCCAGGAGAAGTAATTTCAGATTTTCTTCAGGAAAATAAGAATTACTTTCCAAAACTAGAAGATTTCGCAAATAAAGTTTTTGAAAAAGTACAAAAGAATAAAAGAACAAGATACATAGCTCTTTGTGATTATTTAAAATCAGAATATGGAATAACAGTTAAAGATGTAATACCAAAAGAAGATAATCCTTTTTCAAAAATATATAATAAAAACAAAAAAGAACTTTTATTAAGTGATTATAGCTCGCTAGAAACGAAAAAACTCCACGCTGCTGCTCAAATTGCTCAAGAGGGAGCTGAAAAATTAATTGAGGAATATTTGTTGAAATTTTCTTTTCCGACAGAAGAGTCTAAGAAATTAAGTAAAGTTGCTTTACTGAATTATTGTGGAGCAGCAATTTTAATGCCATATAAACTTTTTCATTCAGAATGTAAAAAACTTAAATATGACTTAGAATTATTACAAAATACTTTTGCAACATCATTCGAACAAGTAGCACATAGAGTGACATGCTTACAAGATCCAACTTTACCGGGTATTCCTTTTCACTTTTTAAGAGTTGATATGGCTGGAAATATTTCTAAAAGATTTTCCTTATCTGGAATTGAAATTCCTAGATATGGCGGTGCTTGTCCTCGATGGAATGTTTATTCGGCATTAACAAGACCTGGAGTTATCCAAGCTGCTGTAAGTAAAATGAGTAATGGTGAAAAATATGTTTGTATAGCTAGAACAGTAGAAAAAGGGATAGGAAGATTTGGTCAGTCAAAAAGTATATTGTCTATTGGATTGGGATGTGAAGCAAAATATGCAAAAGATTTTGTTTATACTGAAAATATGAATATTAATGATAAATCAAGTGAAATACCAATTGGCGTATCTTGTAGAACATGCGATAGATTAGACTGTTCACAAAGAGCATTTCCTCCTTTACACAAAAAATTTGATGTTGATATTAATACCAGAGGAGTATCTGTTTATGTTGGTGATAAAAAATCTTAATTATAATTATGATTAAATTTATTATCCCAGCAGTAATAATTTTTTTAATAGTTCTATTTTGGGAAAAAATAAGCGAAAAAATAAAAGAAAGATTTAATATTCAAGTAAACTATATAGCATTAGCATTATTTTTATTAGTTTTAGGAATAATAATTGCATTATTATATTTTTAGATTTATGAAAAATTTTGATTTAATTAATTATGAATTAAAAGAAACCGATGGTGTTTTCACGCTTAAAAATATTAATACAACAATAGGATTTGTAAGATTTAATAAATTGGGAGAAGTCGAATATATTTTCGTAAACCCAATTTTTAGGAAAAAAGGAATTGCAAAAAGATTATTGAGATTAGTTAAAGAAAAAACAAAAAAAAAGTTGATATTCCAAAAACCAATAAGTCCACTTGGAAATAAGCTTCTTATGTCTTTAGAAAAATGGGATTAAAGAAAAAACTAAGACCTAGTATTAAAGCACGCATAAGAAAAATGGGTTTAAAAAATAAATTAAGACCCATTAAGGCAAAGATTAAGATAAATAAGGAAATCATTGACCAAAATATAGGAAGTTTCTTTCACTGGATTAAGGGAGCAGAATTAATTGAACTTAAAAAATGCAATACAGACGAGGATCCTGTAAGACCTGAATTAGATAACACATTTAGAAGAAGCTATGGTAGAAAAATTTATGGTGTAAAGTATGCAGGTGAAATCCATGCTGTCATGTGTTTTGCTTATACCAATCAAATTCCAAAAAATGTTGAGGAGCTAGGAAAGTTTAGTCATGATGCATTTTTACAAAGTGCACAAAGAGACCAAAACGTTGGAAAAATTGCCATCGCCTATACTGTTTGGTCAAAAAAAAAAGGTGGTGGAAAACTTATAGTCAAAGAAGTCTTTAAAAAAATTAAGAAATCCAATCATCTTAATAGATTAATTACCTTATCTCCTTTGACAAATATGGCTACTAAATTTCACACAAGAAATGGTGCTAAGTTAATACAAGTTAATGAAACTACTCAAAATTTTGAATATAAAGTTATCAAAGACACTTAATATAATTTCAAATGAAAAAAGTATTATTTTTTCTTATTTATATCTTATTATTTTTAAATCATTCTTTTGCAGATGAGAGAAAAAGTGAACTCGATAAACTTTTTAAAAAATTACAAAGTAATAATTCAAGTTTATCATTTGAGGTAGAACAAAAAATTTGGAAAATTTGGAGCACCCATCCACAAAAACAAGATCTTACAAATTTGCTTAATAAAGGTTCTAAATTTCTTAAAAATAATCAATTATACGAAGCAAAAAAAATTTTTACTAAATTAATAGAAAAAGATCCTAAGTGGCCAGAAGCATGGAATAAACGGGCAACAGTTTTATTTCTCTTGGGTGAGTTTAAAAAATCACAACAAGATATAGATAAAGTTTTAGAATTAGAGGAAAGACATTTTGGAGCTTTAGCAGGTCAAGGCTTAGTTAATATTCATTTAAAGAATTATGAAAAAGCTATAAACAGTTATAAAAAAGTACAAGAAATATATCCCTCAATGAAATCTCCGGAAATTATGATAAAAGAGATTGAGATGTTGATTAAAAAACAATCAATTTAAAAATATGAGTAAATTTAATTGGAACTATCCGACAACTATGTGGGTTGGAAATAATAGAGTGCAAGATCTCAATTTAGCATGTAAATCATTAAGTATAAAAAAACCTTTACTAGTTACTGATAACGACTTGGTTAAATTAGATATTGTTCAAAACATATTGAAAGATTTAAAAAATAAAAATATAGATGTTCAGGTTTTTTCAAATGTTATCGGAAATCCCACTGGCGCAAATGTAAATGAAGGTGTTGAGTTTTTTAAAAAAAAAAATTGTGATGGTGTAATCGCTTTTGGAGGCGGAAGTGGATTAGACGTTGGAAAAGCTATTGCGTTCATGTCTGGTCAAAGTTTACCAATATGGGATTTTGAGGATGTGGGTGATAACTGGACAAAAGCTAATTCAACTAATATAGCACCAATCATTGCAGTACCAACAACTGCAGGAACAGGATCTGAAACTGGAAGAGCCTCAGTTATTCTAAATGAAAAAACAGGAGTTAAAAATATTATTTTTCATCCAAAATTTTTACCCTCTATAGTTATATTAGACCCATTATTAACAATAAAACTTCCTCCAAAAATTACAGCAGCAACTGGTATGGATGCATTTGCACATAATTTAGAGGCTTTTTGTGCACCAGGATTTCATCCAATGGCTGACGGAATAGCCTTGGAGGGCATGAGATTAATTAAAGATTGGTTATTTGAGGCAGTGACTAACGGATCGAATATTGAGGCAAGAATGAATATGTTAACAGCTGCAAGCATGGGTTCAACCGCGTTTCAAAAAGGTCTTGGTGCAATACACTCATTAAGTCATCCAATTAATGCTTTAAACAATATTCATCATGGTCTATCAAATGCAATATTCATGCCTTATGTTTTAACTTTTAATAAAGAAATGATAGAGGAAAAAATTGTTAAAATTAGTAAATATTTGGAGCTTAAAGATAAAAGTTTTACTGGATTTCTAGATTGGTTAATAGATTTCCGAAAAAAACTTAATTTGCCAAACAAATTATCTGATGTAATTGATGAAAAAGATCTTGATTTAGATCGACTTTCTGAAATGGCTCTAAATGATCCATCTACAAGTGGGAATCCAAAAAAATTGACTAAAAATGATATGAAAATTTTGTATCAACACAGTATATCTGGAGAATTATTTAGATGAAAAATTTGAAAATTTTAATTGTTGAAGGAAATTTAAAAGAGGAAAATCAAAATTTTACAAAAGTTGGCATCCAAACTCACACTGAAAGTCTAAGAGACAGCTTGGGTCATTTTACTGACAGTTTAACTTTTGAGGTAATAAATCCATCCTCTGATAAAAATATTCATTTAATTAATGATAAATTATCTAAATTTGATGGACTTATTTGGGGAGGGAGTAGTTTAAATATCTATAATGATACACCAGAAATAAGGAGACAAATCGAATTTATGAGAGAGTGCCAAAAAAAAGTAAAAAATATTCTAGCTATTTGCTGGGGTATGCAAGTAGCTGTTACAGCAGCAGGTGGTGAGGTTAGGAAGGCACAAAAATCCCATATTGGAATTGCAAATGAAATTACTCTTAATCACGAAGGTTTGAAAAATTTGATTTATAAAAATAAAGATAAAAAGTTTAATTCTCCAGCTTTTAATTTTGATGAAGTTGTGAAATTACCAAAAAATGGTATTTGTTTAGCTTCAAATAAGGTTAATAATATTCAAAGTATATATTTTACTGTAGGTGATACCAAAATTTGGGGTTTACAATATCATCCTGAAATTACATATGAAAAGATGATCAGTTTAATTGAGTTTAGAAAAGATAGATTAATAAATAACCGAAAGGCTTTTAAAAATGAAGATGAAATTAAAAAGCAGATATTATTTATTAAAGATGAAATACCTGTGTCAAATAAAGCACAAAGAATGATTGAGTTAAAAAATTGGTTAGATAATATAAACTATAATTAAATGTTAAGTTATATAGTTCCTTTTATTGTTTTAATTTTAGTAGTTGTTTTCATTCATGAATACGGTCACTATTATTTTGCTAGAAGATATGGTGTTGGAGTAACTGATTTTTCTATAGGATTTGGAAAAGAAATTTTTGGTTGGAATGATAAATCAGGCACTAGATGGAAAATTTGTTGGATACCACTTGGAGGTTATGTAAAATTTTTTGGTGATCGAAATGTTTTTTCACAAGCGGATCAAGAAAAACTTCTTGCAAAATATAATGAGGAAGATAGACAAAAGTTATTCGTTTTAAAACCTTTATATCAAAGAGCTTTAATTGTTTTTGGTGGTCCTTTAGCTAATTTTTTATTAGCTTTAGTAATTTTTTTCTCAATTTATACTTTTGTTGGTAAAGATTTTACACCTGCAATGATCGCTGAAGTTCAAAAAGATAGCCCAGCTATGGTGGGTGGTTTAAAACAAAACGATGTAATTTTAGAAATAGATGGCAATAAAGTTGAGAGTATTATGGATGTTTCAAAATTTATAATGATGTCTACAGATGATTTAATTGATTTTAAAATAAAACGTTCCTACGATGAATTGATTTTAAAAATTAAACCTGATACAATTTTGGGAGAGGATAACTTAGGCAACAAGATAAATAAAAGAATTGTTGGTATAAAATTAAGTGCTTATAACAATGAAATTAATCATGTAAAATTAGGTCCCGCTCAAGCAGTATTTCACGCTGCTCATGAAGTTTATTATGTAACCACATCTTCCTTAAAATATTTAGGTGCAATGGTATTTGGTAAGGCAGATACATCTCAATTGGGTGGTCCAATTAGAATAGCTAAAATTTCTGGACAAGTAGCAGAATTTGGTCTCTTGGCTTTTGTAAGTATGATGGCTTATATTTCGATTAGCCTTGGATTAATTAATCTTTTTCCTATTCCGATGTTAGATGGTGGGCATTTGATGTTTTATGCTTTTGAAAAAGTTTTAGGACGTCCTTTGTCACAAAAAACTCAAGAGGGCTTTTTTCGAATCGGGATGTTTTTGTTACTTTCACTGATGTTTTTTACAACTTTTAATGACCTGAAAGACCTAGGTTTATTTAATTAATTTTATTGGAAAAATTAAAAAAAAGCAGTAAAATTAGGCTTTTTTTAATATTATACCATATATTGTGTATAACTTTTTTTTTAATACTAAAAAAAGTCTTGATTTATCAACCCTTTTGATAAAAATGGTAAATAACCTAATAAAACCGGAGCTAAAATGAACAAAAAACAATTAGTTGTCAAACTTTCAGGAGCTTTAAATTTAAGCAAAGCTGATGCTGAAAGGACTTTTGATACAATAACCAACACTATTCTTGATGCTTTAAAAGCTGATGACTCAGTGAAAATTGCAGGTTTTGGTACTTACAAAGTTGCAAAAAGAAAAGCAAGAGTTGGAAGAAATCCAAGAACAGGTGAACAGATTCAAATTGCTGCATCACAAAAAGTTAAGTTCTTGCCAGCAAAAGCACTTAAAGAAGTATTTAACAAATAATATTTTAAACAGCCTTAATGATTAAAACCATTAAGGCTGTTTGTGTATGCAAAATGTGCATACCCAATTTTCCCAATCAGCGTTAGATATTAACATTAATCAAAATATAAGACATTCCTTTAAACAGGGAGGTCTTATGACTAAATTAATAAAAATAATAAGTGCACCACTTATTAGTTTAATTTTTTTGTTAAACATGAGTAGTGCCGGTTATGCGGAGACGACTGTATCTCCAGAAGTAGGGTTTATATTTAATACCCTTCTATTTCTAATATGTGGATTCCTAGTCTTTTTTATGGCTTGTGGTTTTGCAATGTTAGAGTCAGGTATGGTTACATCCAAAAGTGTATCCGTAATTTGTGCAAAAAATATAGGTTTAATATCTATTTCAGCAATAATGTTTTGGCTTGTGGGTTATAACTTAGCTTATGGAATTGATCCAGGCGGTTATATTGGGAAATTTATACCATGGGCTGACGGCAGTAAAATAGAAACTGGTTATGCAGATGGATCAGATTGGTATTTTCAAATGGTATTCTGTGCAACAACAGTATCAATTGTATCTGGAACTCTTGCTGAAAGAATTAAATTATGGCCGTTCTTTTTATTTGCGGCAATCTTAGCTGGAATTTTATATCCAATCGTAATGGGTTGGCAATGGGGAGGCGGTTGGTTAGCAGCTGCTGGTTTCTCAGATTTTGCTGGTTCGACATTGGTTCACTCAACTGGTGGTGCAGCAGCACTAGCAGGAGCGATAATTTTAGGTCCGAGACTGGGTCGATTCACTAAAAAAGGTGAAGCAGCTCCACTTAAGCCTTTCGCAGCATCATCAATTCCATTAGTAACATTGGGTGTATTCATCCTTTGGTTAGGTTGGTTTGGATTTAATGGTGGTTCACAATTAGCAATTGGAACTGCTCCTGATGCAATCGCAGTGTCAAAAATATTTATAAACACACTATTAGCCGGTGCAGGTGGTGTAATGGCCGCTGGTACTGTCACTAGATTATCTGGAAAAACAGATGTAGTGCAAATGCTTAATGGATGTATTGGTGGTTTAGTTGCTATTACTGCAGAGCCACTTATGCCTTCGCCTTTAGCTTCAATTTTAATTGGTGCAGTGGGAGGTTTAATAGTTGTTTATGGTACTAAAATGTTGTTTGCTTTAAAAATCGATGACGTGGTTGGTGCAATACCTGCTCACATGTTTGCAGGTATCTGGGGAACATTAATTGTCCCTGCTACAAACTCGGGTGCTAATTTTGGTACTCAGTTACTAGGTGTAATTTCAATAAATGCTTTTGTATTTGTTGTTGCATTTATAGTTTGGTCGTTAATGAAAGCTACAATGGGTATCAGATTGAGTAAAGAAGCTGAAATGAAAGGGACTGACGTGTCAGAAACTGGAGTTATAGCTTACTCAATTAGAGACTAATTGCGCAATAAGGGGACTCTTTGCTCTCTGTGTATCAAAGATTACTCATCAAAGGGTCCCTTTAAATTTACTTCCTCTAGTTAGTTAACAAAAAGCCCCTCCCTCAAGGGGCTTTTTATTTTTGAAGACTTTCAAGTGTGTTTAAAACCACTATAGCGTGATTTTTAACTTTTACATTTTTCCAAATTTTTAAAATTTTGCCTTTTTTATCAATTAAAAAAGTAGATCTTATAATTCCCATAAATTCTCTTCCCATAAATTTTTTTTTCCCCCAAACTTTATATTTTTTAATAACATAAATTTTTTCATCCGACAAAAGATCAAATTTTATTTTAAATTTTTTTTTAAATTTATGATGACTTTTAATATTATCTTTTGAAATCCCCACTACTTTACATTTTAATTTGTTAAATTTTGGTAGTAATTTGTTGAAATCATTTGTTTCTAAAGTACATCCCGGCGTATCATCTTTTGGATAAAAATATATTACAGTATAATTACCAAGTGTATCTTTTAGGTTAAATTCATTCTTTCCAGTTGATGGCAATTTAAATAAAGGAGCTTTTGCTTTTTCCTTAATCATTTAAGGCGTGTTTTCTTCCCAAATTTTTTTCCAATCAAAATTTGGAGGAAGACCATAAATGGTATTTATGTTTGTTGCATGCATTGCTAGGGATGGAATGGGTGAAAAGCAATATTCTTTTTCATAAATTTTATGAAGTATTAATTCCATTGGATGATGTCTTTTAGATCCCATCAATTTAAATTTATCCAAATATTTTATTATCATTTTTTTACTAGTCAGAAACGTTATCAAGGTTTCATTTACTGTTCGCCAATGTCTCATGTTTCCAAAAAATAATTTTGTATTTTCAATTGTTGAATATAGATAGGGATAATCAGCTGGACATAAAAATATCTCCTTATTTAATTGTGAACTAATTTTTTCGTAAGTAAACAGCATTTCAGTAATCGCATCTTTTGTATGAATATAATCATCTTCCAAAAAATAAAATAAATCTGAATTATCAGTTTCAGAAATTTGAATAGATTTTAATATATTTCTCATGTTAGAAATCATATTTTTTGATATTTTTTCTCCATTAACATCTGTTGGACTTATTTCCTTTACAAATTCATTTTCATTTAAATTGATTATTTTAGTTTCTAAATTAGTAATTTTGAGAATTTCATTTATTCTTGTGAGATTTTCTTGATTTGATTTATCATCAGTAATTAATATTTTTATTTGTAAATCTTTATAAAATTTTTTGGCTTGTTCACAAGATTTAATTACAGATTTAATTGTTCTTAAGGTGTATTCAATTTTCGGTAGATCAAAAATTCTTTTTTTATTTTGATCCAGCATTACTTGATTATTGTCTGTGTCACCAAAAGTATAGGATCTTATTATAATTGTTAGACTATTAATCTTGTTGGTAATTTTTGTGCTACCCAAAGGTACTGTAATGGAGTTTGTTCCACTTTTACTTAAATTTTCATTAGCAAATTTTTCATTAGATGGTATTTCTAGTGTTGATTGGTCAATAATTTCAAAACCAAATTTTCTTATGATTTTAGCTAAAAATTTAGAAAAATTTTTTTTTTCTTTACCTGATTTATTTTTCATAAAAAAAATATTGTTATATATTAATATTTATCTTAAATATTATAAATATGAAAATAACAACTTCAGCAGAATTAGTTGATAAAGCTTTAAAAGAGATAAAAACATTAACTATAGACGAAGCACATTCAAAAATGACAGAAGGAAAGTCAAATATTATTGATATACGAGATATTAGAGAACTTCAAAATAGTGGAAGAATAGAAGGTGCAGTTCATGTACCAAGAGGTATGCTTGAATTTTGGCTAGATCCTGAAAGTGCTTACTTTAAAGAAGGAAAATTAGATTTAAACAAAGAAATGGTTTTATTTTGTGCAGGAGGACTTAGATCTGCATTAGCTGCTAAAACTTTAAAAGATATGGGTTTTGAAAAAGTATCTCATATTGATGGAGGTTTTGGAGCTATGAAACAGAGTAAATTTAAAGTAATTTAGGAATTGTATTCATCAAGAGCGTATTCAAGTCTATCTTGCCCCCAAAAAAGTTTATCATTCACAACAAATGTAGGTGCTCCAAAAACATCATTTTTAAATGCTAAACTAGTAAGATTTTTTAGTTTTTCTTTTATTTTGATTTCTTTAATTCCTGCTAGATATTTTTTTTCATCAATATTGCAATCTGACAATATCTTTTTAACATTATCATCTTGAGTAATATCAATATTGTCTTTCCAATATGAGTCAAAACAAATATCAAAAAATTTATTTTTGATCTGTTCGTCAATAAAAAGATAACCTCTCATTAAATTAAGAGAATTCAAAGGAAATTTTTCATTCCATCTAAATTGTATATTATTCTTTTGAGCAATTAATAAACAGTCATTTTTCATATTTTTCATTTTTCGTTTATTAAATGCAGGAGCTGTTATTCCACCAAGATTATGTAAACCTCCCAGTAAAATTGGTTTATAATTAAATTTATCTCTTTTGTTTAAGTGTATTATTCTTTTATGCGCTAGATAGGAGTAGGGGCTTATAAAATCAAAGTAAAAATCGATAAATTTAGTCATACAAATTTATACTTTTGGCGTAAAAAATTCTAATAAGCCAGTAAATAAATAAGCCAATAGGGCCAATTAAATAAGTAATAATAAGTGGTAAAGTTATAAGAAATTTATTAATAACTAATTTTTGAGAGTCTTTAACAATCCAACCCCCTGTAAAAAGATTTATTGAAATAAAGTGGATCCAAAACATCATCAGAAATATTTGGTCACTAAATAGATCTTTTACTTCGTTAATTCCTAAATATAAATTAAAATTTGAGATAAAATCATATGTGCCAAGATAAGATTTATACAACATAAAAATATAAGCTCCACTCAAGATGAGAATAGGGAAAATAGATGTTACAAAAATTTTACAAAATTTAGAGTTTGGCAAAAAAATTAATATTAGCCAAAATGGCAATACACCCAAATTCACCCAAAAATAGAGCATTTCAATTGTAAAAAAATTATAAATTTGATCGATCATTTTAAAATATATTATATTAAATCTAATAATGATTCCTATAAGAAATAAAAAAAAATCCTTGCAGATTACTGTCGATGAAATGAGAAATTTTGCTTTTAACTACATAGAGAAATATGCCCCTTCAAAACAACAGCTTAAAACTTATTTATTGAAGAAATATCTTAAATTGTCATCATCAAATGTTAAAAAACAAGATATCAAAAATTTAATTGATATTATTTCAAATGATTTGGAAAAAAACAAATTTATTAACGACCAATTTTATTCAGATAGTAAAGCAAAAAGTATGATTCGAAGAGGAAGTTCTATAAACAAGATAAGAAGCTATTTATTTGGTAAAGGAATAAGAGATAATTTAATTAATGATACCGTGAATAAAATTAAAGATGAAAATTCAGATCAGGATTTTTTTTCAGCAATTAAAATTTGTAAAAAAAAAAGAATTGGACCTGCTAGAACAGAGGATAATAGACCTTTATTCTATAAAAAAGACATTTCTCTGCTTGCAAGAAATGGCTTTGATTTTGAAACTTCAAAAAAAGTTATGGATATTAAAAAAGAAGATTATGTACGGATAATTAGATTACTTTAATTTTTTTTGTTTTTCTTTTTCCACTAAATTATCAATTTTATTCCTTATATAATTTTTAACAAATACAAAAACTAATAACCCAAAAATTGATACTGAGACGATAATAATTAGTATAATTCTTAATTGTTCATCCATTATAACAAATTTTTTCTTTTCAAAATTAAACTCGGATTTTTAAAATCTTTCTTTCCATATAAAATTTCATTGTTATGAAAATCTGTGATACTACCACCAGAATGAAATAAAATCGCATGACCAGCAGCGATATCCCATTCAGATGCTCTGGGCTCTGCTACATAACCATCAAATTCACCCGCAGCAATTACACAAAATTTTAGAGAACTTTTCATTCTTACATATTTTTTAACATTATATTTTTTATAAATTTTTTCTATTTCAGGCTTAATTTTATTTGAATAGGAAACAAATTCAATTTCATTTTTATTAAATTTTTTTTCACAATTTAATTTAACAGGCCTTTCATTAATTAATTCAAATGCACAATTCTCACCATAAGAGTAAAACATTCTTTTTTTTGCGGGCGCATAAATAAGTCCAGCAGCAGGTTTGTTATTAATTATCAATCCAGCATTAATTGTGAACTCATCAAGGTCATTAATATAGTCATATGTTCCATCTATTGGATCAATTAACCAAAAATTTTTAAGATTGGTATTTGATTTATTTTCTGAAGTTTCCTCAGAAACTAAAGGAACATTAGGGTTAAGTTGATTTATTTTTCTAGTGATTAATTTATTTACTTCCAAGTCTCCATTACTAACTGGTGTATTGTCAGATTTGATTTCTTTTATTAATCCTTTTTTTCTTAACTCTAAAGATAACCTTCCAGCATCTAAAAAAGTATCAATTAAGTTTTCAACAGTTTGTTTAATATTAATTTCGTTCATTGATCTTTTTTAATTCTATATTTTCAGCGTTGATTACTTTTTTACCCACATTCTCAAAATTTACAGTTACTTTACCTTTTATTATTGATTGTACTTGTCCAATTCCCCAATTTTTGTTTAAAGGATTAATAACTTTGTCACCTGGTTCAAAATCTAAAATCATTTAATTTAATTTATATTAGAAATCAGTATAAATACCATCAAATGAATAATGAATTGAACTCAATCGGATTAAGAAAAAAAGCTTCAGAAACAACAGTAGTTGTTGCGATGTCTGGTGGGGTAGACTCCTCAACTGTCGCAGGTTTAATGAAAAAAGAGGGCTATAAAGTAATTGGAATAACTTTAAAGCTTTATGACGACAGCAAAGAAGTAGCTAAATCCAAACAATGTTGTTCTGGTCAAGATATAATGGATGCTAAAAGAGTTGCTCAGAAATTAAATATAGAACATAAAATTTTATATTACCAAAATAATTTTAAACAAGGTGTAATCGATAATTTTGTGGATAGTTATCTTAAAGGTGAAACACCTATTCCATGTGTTCAATGTAATCAAACTGTTAAATTTAAAGATTTATTTGATGTAGCTAAAGATTTAAAAGCTGATGCAATGATAACTGGTCACTATGTTAGAAGTTTATTTTCTAATAATAAAATAAGCATGTACAGAGCATTAGATGAAAATAGAGATCAGAGTTATTTTTTATTTAACACAACTAAAGAACAATTAGATTATCTAAGATTCCCTCTTGGTGGAATGTTAAAAGACGAAACAAGAAAAATAGCAAAAAATTTAGAATTAAATGTTGCTGATAAACCGGATAGTCAAGATATTTGTTTTGTTCCAAACGGTGATTACGCATCTGTAATACAAAAATTGAGACCTAATTCCCTTAAAAAAGGAAATATAAAAAATCTTGATGGTAAGGTAATAGGTGTTCATGATGGAATTATAAATTTTACTATTGGTCAAAGAAAAGGAATTAAAGTTTCAGATAAAGCAGCCCTTTATGTATTACAAATTAATTCATTAAAAAATGAAATAATTGTTGGTCCTAAAGAAAAATTGGGAAAAAAATTGATTAATTTAGAAAACTTAAATCTTCTCGTAGAAGAAAAAAATTTTGATAAAGAAATTTTGGTAAAAGTTAGATCAACCGGCAAATTATTAAATGCTAAAATTAATATTCAAAACTCAAAAAAAGCTTTAGTTAATCTTAAAGTTCCAGAGGATGGAATTTCTCCTGGACAAGCTTGTGTTTTTTACGAGAAAGATAAGCTTGGGTTTAAAGTGCTTGGTGGAGGGTGGATAAAAAGTTAATTTTTTTTCCACATTAAAAAAGTTAATAAATAGAATGTTATTACACCTAAAAAGTAATTCCATTCAAGACCATGTTTAAAAAATTTTAAACTGAATCCCATAAAATCGTCACCCGGCAAACTTATGATTGGAACACTTATAATCGCAACTACTATTAAGATAGTAACTAATACAATTTTTATTTTAAGAATATTAATATTTAAATAATTTATTAATTTTTCTTTGAACGAATATAAAGTTTTTACCAGGTACGCTTGAGCTACAATTTCAAATATTATAAATAAAAGCAATATTATTCTTCTAAATAATTTATAAAAATCATTATCAATTTTAATTCCTAAAAAAATTGAGTGTAAAGTTAAAAAAACTGCTGAAGCAACCCCAAAGAAAAAAATTTTTTTAATATTTTTATTATCTTTGCTGAAGAAATTAATAATTTCTCTATTATAAATCCAATATTTAATAAGAAGAAAAGATGTAAAAATCATTAATGGTTTAAAGACTAGCCAAGATGGATATGGTCTTGCTGTTCTACTAATAGAGGCACCACCATCAAAGTACGGAAATGTGTTGTGTAATATATCAACGCTATTTGGAAACAAACTATGAAATTGAGTTACTAGAATTAAACA
Source organism: uncultured Pelagibacteraceae bacterium (assembly GCA_902597265.1). GTDB lineage: Bacteria > Pseudomonadota > Alphaproteobacteria > Pelagibacterales > Pelagibacteraceae > Pelagibacter. The sequence continues at coordinate 21,267 of CACJXB010000015.1, forward strand.
AGTATTAACCGCCACAAAAGGCAATATAAATATCCACACACTTATGGATTTAGCTTTTTTAATGTGCTCCATTAAGCTTTTATTTTTTCTTATTCTTTTTTCTTGCTCTTCTTTTTTTTGAGCCCATTTTTCTTCGGCCTCTATGCTTTTTTGGATATCCCATTTTTTCCTTTGTTTATAATTTAATTGAAATTATTGGTGGGATATAGCATTGTCCACTAGAGTTATCAAATTTTTTATGACAAGTTCTTTTAAAACATTTTTAAAACATACTGCTAAAGATTTTCATAATCAGTCAGTAAATCCACCAGTTGTTCGTGCATCGACAATAATTTTTAAATCAATGCAGCATATTAGAAAGACTCAGAAAAAAGCTAAAAAAAACCCAACAGGTGGTCATTTTGATTATGGAAGACAAGGAACATCTACTACTTACATATTACAAAAAATTTTAACTAAACTTGAGGAAAGCTATCATGTCTTTACTACGCCAACAGGTTTTGGTTCTGTTTTCCTAGCAATTTTTAGTGTTGTAAGACCTGGTGATGAAATGATAGTGGCTGATCCTGTTTATAGCCCTACAAGATTACTTACACAAGATTATTTAAAAGATTTTGGTATCAAAACAATTTTTTATGACCCAAGAGACTTAAAAACTTTAGAAAAAAACATTACCAAAAAAACAAAATTAATTTTTGTTGAAAATCCTGGAAGTAATACTTTTGATTTTCAAGATCTTGGCAAAATTATTTCTATTGCTAAAAAATATAAGATTTTGACAGCAATGGATAATACTTGGGGCACACCATATTATTTGAAACCAATAAAATTAGGATTCGATATGGCCATTGTTTCGGCTACAAAATATTATTCAGGTCATTCAGATGTTATGGGTGGGAGTTTAGCTGTTAATAAAAAAGTTTTTTCTAAAGTAAAAGAAGCTGAGAGGATCACAGGATTAAGACTAGGACCTGATGATGCATATCTTATTACTAGAGGCTTAAGAACTCTTGATGTTAGACTAGATAGACACAGAGAAAATGCAAAAAAGATAGCAGCATTTTTATCAAGAAATAAAAAAATTAAACTACTTTATCCTTATAAAAAAGATTCATTAAATTTTAGAATGTGGAAAAAATATTACTCTGGTGCTTCGGGTCTAATGGGATTAAAAATTGAGTCCAAAAATATTAATTCAGTAAGAAAATTTGTAAATTCTCTTAAATTATTTGGCTATGGTTATAGTTGGGGTGGTTTTGAAAGTTTAGTTTTGCATCAGGAATTTAGAGAAACTGGAAAAAGAAGATATTTGAATTTAGCAAAAAACGAGCACCTTGTTAGATTGCATATTGGTCTTGAAGATCCTAATGACTTAATTGCAGATATAAAACAAGCATTAAGACATTTAAAATGATAGCAGAAAAATTTTTTCACTCTAAAACTGCGATAGTAACTTTATTTGCAGCTTGTTTTGTAGTTTTAATTTCCTTAGGGGTTAGACAAGTTTTTGGTTTATTCTTTATTGATTTTAATCAAAGCCTAAATATTAGTAATACTGCGTTTGGATTTGCTATTGGCATACAGATGTTGATGTGGGGTTTAACAGGTCCAATTTTTGGAGCTATTGCTGATAGATACGGTGGACACATAGCAATAATTTCTGCATTCATATTTTATACTTTAGGGATATATTTTTTGTACACAGGACCAAACACTGGAATCTTTTTCCAAATTCACATGGGTTTATTGATAGGTATTGGACTTGGAGGTACAGCAATAAGTATTCCAATGTCAATTGTGGGTAAACATTTTCCACTTTCAACAAGAACGATTGCAATGAGTATTGTTACTGCTATAGGTTCATTTGGTTACTTTCTTTCACCAATTTTTACAAATTATTCTTTAAAAGAATATGGTTGGAATTATACTTTATTTATTTTTTTATTGTTCTTAATAACAGGATTAATAGCAGGTTATTTTGTTAGATCTCCATCTAAATCTGAAAGTGTAGATAAAGTTTCAGATCAATCATTTAAAGAAGCTCTTACAGAAGCTTTTAAGACTAAAAGTTATATTTTACTTGTATCCGGTTTTTTTGTTTGTGGTTTTCATATTACTTTAGTGGGAACTCACGTTCCTAAGTATGTTATTGATAGAGGATTAGAAGATTGGACTGCTGCTGCAATTTTATCATTAATTGGTTTGTTTAATATATTTGGTTCATTATTAAGTGGTTATCTTTCAGCAAAAATGAGTAAAAAAATTATTCTTAGTGGAATTTATTTTTTAAGAGGCATTTCAATTATTCTCTTTATATTTACACCAGCAACTAATATCGGGGCATTTTTATTTGGAGCAAGTTTTGGTTTTTTATGGCTGTCAACAGTACCTGCTACAAGTGGGATAGTAGCACATATGTTTGGAACAAAATACTTGGGTATGCTTTATGGAATTGTTTTTTTAAGCCATCAAATAGGATCTTTTTTTGGAGCTTATTTAGGAGGTTTATTTCACGATCTTTATGGTTCATATGACTATGCGTGGTATTTAGCAATTGCTTTATCTGTATTCGCAGCAATAATACATTTACCAATTAAAGAAGAACCAGTTTTAAGACTTAGAACAGAGTAAAATTGAACAAGATAAATCAACTAGCTAAGATACATCATTCCGGTAAACCTTATATTATTTATAAGTCTCAAAATGGCTTTGACTTATATACTGATTTTTCAAAAAAAATAATTCTGAATAATAATAATGTTAAAAGTTTTTTAAATAACAGACGAAAGAATAAATCAAAAAATACAGATCTATTTATTGGTTTTTTTGGTTATGAGTTATTGAACTATCTAATTGATATTAAATTGCCAAAGCAAAAGAATATAAATTTCCCAAAAGGTATATTTTATAAACCTGAGACGAAAATTAACTTAAGTGATAGTTTTGAATATAAATTCAAAAATAGATTTAAAAGTAATAACTTTAAGATAAATATTGATATTAATTCTTATACTAAAATCTTTAATAAATTTAAAAAAAAGATTAAACGAGGAGAAACATATCAAATTAAAATTTGTACAAAATACAAAACAAAGTCAAAAATAAATCCTCTAGATTTTTTTTGCAGATTATCAAAAACTAACTTAGCTCCTGAGGCTTTCCTTATTAAGGATAAAAATTACTCAATAATAAGCTGTTCACCAGAAAATCTTATTACAAAAAAAGATGATGACATATCAACAAAACCAATAGCTGGAACTTTAAAAAAAACTAGAGGATTAAATAAATCTAAAGCTCTAAATTATTTCAGGCAAAATATTAAAGAAACAAAAGAGCATAATATGATTGTCGATATGGAAAGAAATGATTTATCGCGAATTTGTAAAGTTGGATCAGTAAAACTTTCTAAACAGAAAATTGTTGAGGAATACAAAGACCTTTTTCATTATGTAAGTCTAATTAAAGGAAAACTTAAAAAAAATATCAAAAACATTGATATTATAAAAGCTATGATGCCAGGAGGATCGGTAATTGGTTGTCCTAAAATAAATACACTTAATCTTTTAAATAATCAGGAGAAAGAAAACAGAAATATTTATACTGGCAGTTTTGGTTATATTAAATTTAATGGTGACATGAGATTTAATATTATTATTAGATCAATCCTAAATTTTAAGAATATTTCTGAAATTTCAGTAGCCTCTGGTGTAGTGGTTGATAGCAATGCCAAAAATGAATTTAATGAAAATTATATAAAAGCTAAAGCATTAATAGATTTATTTAAATGATATATGTAATAGATCATAACGACTCATTTACTCACAATGTAGTTCACCAATTTTCCTTATTTGATAAAGTTGAATGCGATAATTACAATCAATTGAATAAAGACAAATTAAAAAAAGCTACTGTTTTAGTTTTCTCTCCTGGCCCAGGTAATCCTAAGAATTACCCAATGACTTCGAAAATATATAAACAATTTAAAGGCCAAAAAAAAATAATTGGTATATGTTTAGGGTTTCAGCAAATTTTATTTTGTGAGGGTGGGAAAATAATAGAACAAAAAAAGATATATCACGGCTATCAGTCAACTGTGAGGGTCGTTAGTGATAGATCTTTATTT